>NZ_AP014569.1:1610937-1933125 GCF_000828915.1 Serpentinimonas maccroryi | reverse complement strand
GTGTCACGGTCGAGGGCCGCAGCGGCCTGACCCCGTTTGCGCGCTGGGCCGCGCGCTGGGACTTGTGGCCGGTGGTGCTGGCGGCGCTGGCGCTGCTGGCGCTGTGCTGGCGGCGTACCTGAGCTTTGCGGGCGCTTGGCTGGCGCTTGGGTGGCGCTCAGTGGGCGCTTCGTAGGCGCCTCCGGGGCACTAAAATCAGCGCTTTGCACGCGCTTTTGCGGCGCAGCGCTTGGGCACCCTAGTCCGCCACCATGACGTTCCAACAAATCATCCTCCAACTGCAAAGCTACTGGGCGGCCCAAGGCTGTGCGCTGCTGCAACCCTACGACATGGAAGTGGGCGCGGGCACCAGTCACACCGCCACTTTTTTGCGCGCCCTGGGGCCCGAGCCCTGGAAAGCGGCCTATGTGCAGCCGAGCCGGCGCCCCAAAGACGGGCGTTACGGCCAGAACCCGAACCGTCTGCAACACTACTACCAGTATCAGGTGGTGCTCAAGCCGGCGCCGGCCAACATCCTCGAGCTCTACCTGGGCTCGCTGCAGGCGCTGGGCTTTGACCTGAAGCAAAACGACGTGCGCTTTGTCGAAGACGACTGGGAAAACCCGACGCTGGGTGCTTGGGGCTTGGGCTGGGAGGTCTGGCTCAATGGCATGGAGGTGACGCAGTTCACCTACTTCCAGCAAGTGGGCGGCATCGACTGCCGGCCGATCACCGGCGAGATCACCTACGGCCTCGAGCGCTTGGCGATGTACCTGCAAGGCGTGGAAAACGTCTACGACCTGGTCTGGACGCCGGGCCTGAGCTACGGCGACGTCTATCTGCAAAACGAGCAGGAGCAAAGCGCCTACAACTTTGAGCACGCCGACGCCGAGTTTTTGTTTGCCGCCTTTGCCGCCCACGAGCGCCAGGCGCAGCACCTGATCCGCAGCCAGCTCGCGCTGCCGGCCTACGAGCAGGTGCTCAAGTGCGCGCACAGCTTTAACCTGCTCGACGCGCGCGGCGCCATCAGCGTGACCGAGCGCGCGGCCTACATCGGGCGCATCCGCAACCTGGCGCGCAGCGTGGCGCAAAGCTACTTCGAGAGCCGGCAGCGGCTGGGCTTTCCCATGGCGCCGCGCCCTTGGGTGGCGCAGATGGAACCCCAAGCGGCCTGATGGGCACAACAACAGGCACAAGATTCATGCACAAGCACAACCTCCTGGTCGAACTGTTGGTCGAAGAACTGCCTCCCAAGGCGCTGAAAAAACTGGGCGCAGCCTTTGCCGGCGTGCTGGCCGAGCAGCTGCAAGCCCAAGGCTTGGCCGAAGCCGATGCGCGGCTCACCTCCTTTGCCTCGCCGCGGCGCTTGGCCGCGCACATCTGCGGCGTGGCTGCGCGCGCGCCGGATCGGCCGGTGGCGCACAAGCTCATGCCGGTGAGCGTGGGGCTCGATGCCAGCGGCGCACCCACGCAAGCGCTGCTCAAGCGCCTGGCGGCGCTGGGGGCCGACGCCACAGCCGTGCCCGGCCTGCGCCGCGCCGCCGATGGCAAGGCCGAGGCTTTGTATTTGGATAGCGTGCAGCCCGGCGTGAGCTTGGCGGTGGGGCTGCAAAAGGCGCTCGACGAGGCCCTGGCCCGGCTGCCCATCCCCAAGGTGATGAGCTACCAGCCCGAAAGCCACGGCAACAGCGACGGCGCCAGCGCGGCCTTTGTGCCCGGCTGGAGCAGCGTGCACTTCGTGCGCCCGGCGCATGGCTTGGTGGCGCTGCACGGCGCCGAGGTGGTGGCGGTGCACGCGCTGGGCCTGCGCGCCGGCCGCAGCACGCGCGGCCACCGCTTCGAGGCCGCGGTGGACCCGCTGCCGCTGCCCGATGCCGACAGCTACGCCGCCACGCTGCGCACCCAAGGTGCGGTGATCGCCAGCTACGCCGAGCGCAGCCTCGAGATGGTGCGCCAGCTGCGCCAGGCGGCGGCCTCTTTGGGCGCGCGGCTCGAGGTCGAGCAGGGCTGCGCTGGCCTGAGCACCGAGGAAATCGAGCAGCGCCTGCTGGACGACGCGCTGGTGCAAGAAGTCACGGCGCTGGTCGAGCGGCCCACGGTGCTGGTGTGCGCCTTTGAGCGCCAGTTCCTCGAGGTGCCGCAAGAGTGCCTGATCCTGACCATGAAGGCCAACCAGAAGTACTTCCCGCTGCTCGATGCGCAGGGGCGCTTGAGCCACCAGTTTTTGGTGGTCAGCAACATCAACCCGGCCGACCCGAGCGCGGTGATCGCTGGCAACGAGCGCGTGGTGCGCCCGCGTTTGGCCGACGCCCGTTTTTTCTACGACCAGGACCGCAAGCGCTCGCTCGAATCGCGCCTGCTGGGGCTGGCCAAGGTGGTCTATCACAACCGGCTCGGCAGCCAAGGCGAGCGCGTGGAGCGCGTGCGCGCCATCGCTGGTGCCATCGCGCAGCGGCTGGGCGATGCGGCGCTGCAGCGCCAGGTCGAGCAGGCGGCGTTGCTGGCCAAGGCCGATTTACTTACCGACATGGTGGGCGAGTTCCCCGAGCTGCAAGGCATCATGGGGCGCACCTACGCCTTGCACGACGGGCTCGAACCGGTGGTGGCCGAGGCCATCGAAGACCACTACAAGCCGCGCTTTGCCGGCGATGCGCTGCCGCGCAACCCGGTAGGCTTGTGCGTGGCGCTGGCCGACAAGCTCGAAACCCTGGTGGGCCTGTTTGGCATCGGCAGCCTGCCCAGCGGCGACAAAGACCCCTACGCCTTGCGCCGCCACGCGCTGGGCGTGCTGCGCATGTGGATCGAGCGCGATTTGCCGCTGGACTGGGCCGAGCTGCTGGCGCTGGCGCGGCCGGTGTTTGGCGACCTGATCACCGACCCCAGCGCCGCCCTGACCGAGTTCGTGTTTGAGCGCCTGGCCGGCAGCTTGCGCGAGCAGGGCTACGGCGCGCACGAGGTGGACGCGGTGCTGGCGCTGCGCCCCACGTGCTTGGCCGAGGTGCCGCGCCGGCTCGAGGCGGTGCGCGCCTTTGCCGCCTTGCCGCAAGTGGCGGCGCTGGCAGCGGCCAACAAGCGCATCGGCAACATCTTGAAGAAATCGGCCGCTGGCGCGCCCGCAGCGCCCTCTGCATCGGACGCTGGCGCGGCCCCGGTGCAGCCGCAGCTGCTGGCCGAGCCGGCCGAGCAAGCCCTGTACGCCGCGCTGCAAGCCACGCTGCCGCAAACCCAGGCCCAGTTCGAGGCCGGCGACTACCGCGCCCACTTGCTGGGCTTGGCGGCGCTGCATGGGCCGGTGGATGCGTTTTTCGAGTCGGTGCTGGTCAACGCCGACGACCCGGCCGTGCGCGCCAACCGGCTCGCGCTGCTGCGCACCCTGCACCGGGCCATGAACCGCGTGGCCGAGCTGGCGCGTCTGGCCTAAGCCTCTAGCGCACCGCACCACATGCCCCACACCCGCGACTCCAAGCTGATCGTCATCGACCGCGACGGCACCCTGAACCCCGACCCCGAAGACTACCTGCGCAGTCCCGACGACTGGCAACCCTTGCCGGGAGCGCTCGAGGCGGTGGCGCGGCTCAACCAGGCCGGCTGGCGCGTGGTGGTGGCGACCAACCAATCGGGCCTAGGCCGTGGGTTGTTCGACATCGCCACCCTCAACGACATCCACGCCCGCATGCACAAGGCGCTGGCGCAGGCCGGGGGTCGCGTGGAAGCGGTGTTTTTCTGCCCGCACGCGCCCGAAGACGGCTGCGACTGCCGCAAACCGGCGCCGGGGCTCTTTCTGCAGATCAGCCAGCGCTTTGGCGTGCCGGCGGCGCAGATGGTGGCAGTCGGCGATTCGGTGCGCGACGCCCAAGCGGCGCTGGCCGCCGGCTGCGAGGCGCACCTGGTGCTCAGCGGCCAGTCTGCGGCGCACCGCGACGGCACGCTGCCGCCCGGTTTGCCCGCCGGCGTGAACGTGCATCCCGATTTGAGCGCTTTTGCCGATGCCATCGTGGCCCGGGCAAAGGCCATAGCCCCCGATAAAACAGGCCATCCATGACCGCCATTTACGCCCTGCGTTCGCTGCTGCACTTGCTCTTTATGGCCATCACGGTGGTGCCGTGGGCGCTGGTGGTGGTGCTGGCCGCACCTTGGGTCAGCGGCGCCCGAACCTACCGCCTGTGCGTGGCCTGGCTGGCGACTTCGGTCTGGGCCGGAGGCTGGATTTTGGGCATCAAAAACCGCGTCACCGGCTGGGAGCACCTGCCCACTGGGGAGCAGGACGCCGCGGTGCTGCTGGTCAAGCACCAGTCGGTCTGGGAGACCTTCAGCCTGCCGGCGCTGATGCCGCGTCCGCTGGCCTTTGTGTTCAAAAAAGAGCTGCTGCGCATCCCCTTTTTCGGCTGGGCGATGGGGCGCATGGACATGATCCACATCGACCGCGCACAACGCAACCGGGCTTTTGCCAAGGTGGTGCAGCAAGGCCGGCGCCTGCTCGGCAAGGGCACGTGGGTCATCATGTTCCCCGAAGGCACGCGCATCCCGCGCGGCGAGGTGGGCCAGTACAAGAGCGGTGGCGCGCGGCTGGCGGTGCAGGCCGGGGTGCCGGTGATCCCAATCGCCGTCAATTCCGGCCGCTGCTGGCCGGCCAAGGCCTTCATCAAGCGCCCCGGTGTGGTCGAGCTGTCCATCGGCCCACCCATCCCCAGCGTGGGGCGTGACCCCGAGGAGCTGATGCGCGAGGTGCAAGACTGGATCGAGGCCGAGATGCGCCGCCTCGACCCCGAAGCCTACGCCGGCCAGCCCTGAAACAGCCCCCGCCTTTTTTGCCCCCCGTTGTCGCTGTGAGCACGCAACTGGATTTGTTGGACGCGCCACCGTTGCGCCACCCTGACACCAACCGCGAATGCCTGCTCAACGGGCAGCGCGTGGGCTACCACTTCGAGCGCGCGGCACGCAAGACGCTGGGCTTGCGCATCGGGCCCCAAGGGCTGACCGTACGCGCCCCCAGCCGCTTGGCGCAGGCCGAGGTGGAGCGTTTTTTGCTCAGCAAGGCGCGCTGGATACTCGACAAGCTGCAGCAGGTGCAGGCGCACTCGGCCGCAGCGGCCACGCCCACACCCGAGCAGCAGGCGGCGCAACTGGCCGCGCGCTGGCGCGCCGGGGCGAGCGTGGCCTACCTGGGCCAGCCCTGGCCCTTGTTGCTGGAGCCGGCAGCGGGCTTGGCCCCGGGGAGTGCGCGCCTGAGCAGCGCCGGCCTGCAGCTGGCGCTGGCCCCCGGCAGCGCGCCCGAACGGGTGCGCAGCGCCGTGCACACCTGGCTGCAACACAGCGCCTACGAGCTGTACGTACAGCGCCTGCAGCACTTTGCCCCGCAGCTGGGGGTGCGCTGGCGCAGCCTAAAGCTCAGCAACGCCGGCACCCGCTGGGGCAGCGCCAAGGCCGACGGCAGCCTGCGCCTGCACTGGCGTCTGATCCAGCTCGAGGCGCCGCTGATCGACTACGTGGTGGTGCATGAGCTGGCGCACCTGCGCGAGATGAACCACAGCCCCGCTTTTTGGCGGCTGGTGCAGGACGTGCTGCCCGACCAGCTCGAGCGCCGGCGCGCGCTGGCGCGGGTGCGCATCGGGCCCGATTGAGACCCTACACAGGGTTGCACGAGCCGGCGCCGGTCGGCCCCACTGGAGGCGCTCCCCACAAGTTGCGCTGCTGCGCCCAAGTTTGCAAGGCATCGGCAGGCAGCGGGCGGGTGAAGAAATAGCCTTGTGCCTGGTCGCAGCCGTGCTCGCGCAGCCAAGCCAGTTGCTCGGCCGTTTCCACCCCTTCGGCCACGGTGCGCATACCCAGGTGGTCGGCCAGCCCGATCACGGCGCGCACGATGGCGCGGTCGTCCGGGTCGGCGTGCAGGTCGCGCACAAAACTTTGGTCGATCTTGAGTTTGGCCACCTTGAAGCGCTTGAGGTAGCTCAGCGACGAGTAGCCGGTGCCAAAGTCGTCGATGGCAATCGGCACTTGCAGCCGCCGCAAGCTCTCCATGGTGGCGATGGTGCCTTGCGGGTTGATCATGGCGCAGCTTTCGGTGAGCTCAATCTCCAGTCGGTGCGCCGCCAAACCGCTTACGCGCAACAGCTTCCCAATCCCTTCGGCCAGCCTGGAGTCGCGAAACTGCACCGCCGACAGGTTGACGGCCATCGTCAACGGCCCCAACCCGGCGGCGTCCCAGCGCTGCAACTGCTGCAGCGCCTGGTGCAGCACCCATTCACCGATCGGCAGGATCAGGCCTGAGGTTTCGGCCAGCGGAATGAACTCGGCCGGCGAGATCGGGCCCAGCTCGCTGTGCTGCCAGCGCAGCAGGGCCTCAACGCCCAGCAAGGCGCCATCGCCGAGCCGCACCTGGGGCTGATAGACCAGCGCCAGTTGCCCACGCTCCAGCGCCAGCCGCAAATCGGTTTGCAGGCGCAGCGTGCGGCTGCTTTGGGTACGCAATTCGGGCGCGTAAAAGCGAAAGGTGCTGCGCCCCTCTTGTTTGGCCTGGTACATCGCCAGGTCGGCGCTACGGGCCAGTTCGTCCAGCGTTTCACCGTCGCGCATGAAGAGCGCAATCCCGATCGAGAGCGTCGCCGTCACCTCGTGCTCGCCGAGGGTGAAGCTGTGGCGCGTTTGTTCGGTCAGTTTCTCAGCCACGAGGCGGGCCGACGCCGCATCGCAGCCGGGCAGCATCAGCACGAATTCGTCGCCACCCTGGCGCGAGAGCGTGTCGCCAGCGCGCAACAGGGTGCTCAGGCGCTGCGCCATCTGCACCAGCAGCTGGTCGCCCACGTGGTGCCCCAAGATGTCGTTGATGTGCTTGAAGTTGTCGATGTCGATGTACATCAGCGCCAAGGGCTGGTCTTGGCGCCGCGCCACCACCGCCGCCTGGTGGTAGCGATCCTGCAGCAGCAGCCGGTTGGCTAGGCCGGTGAGCGCATCAAAGTACGCCATGCGCTCGATTTGCTGCTCGACCAGCTTGCTTTGGGTGATGTCTTCTTTGATGCCCAGGTAGTGCGTGATGCGGCCGTTGGGCTGCACGATCGGGGCCAAGCGCGCCATTTCGGTGTAGCTGCTGCCGTCTTTGCGCCGGTTGATCAGCTCCCCGTTCCAAGGGCGACCAGCAGTGAGCGCTTCCCACATTTCCCGGTAAACCGAGGGCGGGGTTTGGCCAGACTGCAAGAAACGTGGGTTTTTGCCCAGCACTTCCTCTGGGCTGTAGCCGGTGGCGCGGAAAAATGCGGCGTTGGCGTACTCGATTTCGGCATTTAAGTTGGCGATCACGATCGAAGACGGGCTCTGCTCGACCGCCTGCTGCAATTTGATCAAGGTGTCGAGCGACTGGTGGCGCTCGATCGCCAGTCCGGCCAAGTAGGCACCGCGCTCGAGCAACGCCAATTCGCCTGGGTTGGGCGGGGCGACTTGGCGCGCATAAACGGCAAAAGTGCCCAGTACCCTGCCCTGTGCCCCCTTGATGGGCACCGACCAGCAGGCTGCCAAGCCGTGCGCCAGGGCCAAGTGTTTGTAATCGGCCCACAGCGGGTCGGTGGCGATGTCGGACACGACCACGGTTTGGCCGCTGTGCGCCGCCGTACCACACGAGCCCGCGGCCGGGCCTATGGGGCTGCCGTTGATGGCGGCTCGGTAGGGGGGCGGCAGATCGGGGCCGGCGCAGTCGAGCAAGGTGTTGCTTTTGGGTTCGAGCAGCAGCACGCTAAAAAGGCGCTCGGGCAGCAGGCTTTGGTAGCCATGCACCATGAACTCGAGCAAAGGCTGCAACTCGGTGTGGCCCAGCAGCCGCTCCAGCGTCTGGCGCTCCAGCTCGGCCATTTGCTCGTGGTGTTTGCGTGCGCTGATGTCAAGCAGCACCCCGTGCGCCCAGGTGATGGTGCCGGCTGCGTCGTACTCTATCCAGGTGCGGTCTTCGATCCAGACCCAGCGCCCGTCGGCGGTGCGCAGGCGATAATGCTGCACATAGTTCTCGATGCCTTGCAGGCGCTTGGCTTCGACCTCGGCGTTGAGCGCGTCCAAGTCGTGTGGGTGCACCAGATCGAGGTAGAGCAGGTGCTGGCGCATCCAGTCGGTGGCGCGGTAGCCCCACTGGCTCACGTTTTCACTCACGTACGCGACCGGACAGCCTTCGGCTCCCACCCAGGTGATTGCCACCACAGGCGAGGCATTGATGGCGGTGGCCAAAAATCCCGGGCCGGAATGACGCGGACCCGGGGCGTAGGGGGCAAAGGGATGCGGCGCTTCCATGGCAAATGGCAGTGATCAGATTTTCGCTTACGGCATTATGAGCCCATTGAGAAACAAGGGTGTTGACGGCGCACAACATGGTTAAAACCAGCTACAGCATCAGCGATTTGGCGCGCGAGTTCGACCTGACCACGCGCGCCATTCGTTTCTACGAAGACATGGGGCTGCTGCAGCCGCAGCGCAGCGGCGCGCTCGGGCGCAACCGCGTCTACAGCGCGCGCGACCGCACCCGGCTCAAGCTCGTGCTGCGCGCCAAGCGCTTGGGCCTGAGCCTGTCGCAAGCCAAAGAAATCATCGACATGTACGACACCCCGCGCGACAGCGGGCCGCAGCTGCGCAAGTTTTTGGCGGTGCTGGCGTTGCACCGGCGCCAGCTCGAAGAGCAACTGGCCGACCTGCAAGCCAACCTAGACGAGGTGAAAGTGCATGAAAAAGAAGCCAAGGCCCTGCTGGCCAAGCTGGGGGGCTGAGCTTGGGGGAGTACTGCGCTGAACCGGTGCCGTGGGCGTGTTGCCGGCGTGAGTTTTTTGAGGCCATAATTGACGTTTACGTAAACGTAAATTAAAGTTGGCCCCTGATCTGGCCGGCCACACAGGAGACCCTATGCCGCACGCACCCACCGCCGCCGAGCTTGCTGCGCTCACCGAGCGCGTGCAAACCAGCCTTGCCCGCCAAGGCATGATGCAGCACTTGGGTGTGCGCCTGCTGGCGGTGGCGCCGGGCGAAGTGACGCTGGCCATGCCCTACTCCGAGCGGGTGGTGCAGCAGCAAGGCGGTTTTCATGGCGGCGCCATGGGCGCGCTGGCCGACATCGCCGGTGGCTACGCCGCCCTGACCGTGGCCCCCGAGGGCATGGAGGTGACCACGGTCGAGTACAAAATCAACTTCTTGGCGGCCTTTCAGGGCGGCGAGCTGCAAGCCACAGGCAAAGTGGTGCGCGCCGGCAAGCGCATCATTGTGACCACGGCCGACGTGGTGCGTGTGGCGCCCGACGGCCGGCGCAGCGCGTGCGCGCTGATGCAGCAGACCATCGTGCCCGTGCCCAAAACCTATTGATCCACCCCTGCCACCCCCACCACCTCTAACCTCAAAAAAACGGAGACACCGACCATGAGCGCACCGCCCAACCTGCCCGGCCTCGATTTCATGCTGGGCGACGACATCAACGCCCTGCGCGACGCGGTGCGCGATTTCGCCCAAGCCGAAATCGCGCCGCGCGCCGCCGAGATCGACCGCAGCGACCAATTCCCCATGGACTTGTGGCGCAAGATGGGCGAGCTGGGCGTGCTCGGCATCACCGTGGGCGAGGAATACGGCGGCGCCAACATGGGCTACCTGGCGCACATGATCGCCATGGAGGAAATCTCGCGCGCCAGCGCCAGCGTGGGCCTGAGCTACGGCGCGCACTCCAACCTGTGCGTGAACCAGATCAAGCGCAACGGCAGCGAAGCGCAGCGCGCCAAGTACCTGCCCAAGCTCATCAGCGGCGAGCACGTGGGCGCGCTGGCCATGAGCGAGACCGGCGCCGGCTCCGACGTGATCGGCATGAAGCTGCGCGCCCAAGAGCGCGGCGGCTGCTACCTGCTCAACGGCAGCAAAATGTGGATCACCAACGGCCCCGACGCCGACACGCTGGTGGTCTATGCCAAGACCGAGCCCGAGCTGGGCGCGCGCGGCGTGACCGCGTTCCTGATCGAAAAAGGCATGCCGGGCTTTGGCGTGGCGCAAAAGCTCGACAAACTGGGCATGCGCGGCAGCCACACCGGCGAGCTGGTGTTCAACAACGTCGAGGTGCCGGCCGACAACATCCTCGGCGGCCTGAACCAAGGCGCCAAGGTGCTGATGAGCGGCCTGGACTACGAGCGCGCCGTGCTGGCCGCCGGCCCCATTGGCATCATGCAGGCGGTGCTCGACAACGTGGTGCCCTACATCCACGAGCGCAAGCAGTTTGGCCAGAGCATCGGCGAGTTTCAGCTGGTGCAGGGCAAGGTGGCCGACATGTACACCGTGCTGCAGGCCGGGCGCGCCTTTTGCTACCAGATCGGCAAAAACCTGGATCAACTGGGCGCCGCGCACGTGCGCCAGGTGCGCAAAGACTGCGCCTCGGTGATTTTGTGGTGCGCCGAACAGGCCACCAAAATGGCCGGCGACGGCATCCAGCTCTTTGGCGGCAACGGCTACATCAACGACTACCCGCTGGGCCGCCTGTGGCGCGACGCCAAGCTGTACGAGATCGGTGCCGGCACGAGCGAAATCCGGCGCATGCTGATTGGGCGCGAGCTGTACAACGAGACCCGCTGAAAGCGCCGCACCCCCTACAAAGCGGCCCAACGCCCGGCTGACCACACGCCAGTGGCTTGCAGATGGGCCGGAACCAGCACGCTGAACAGTAGGCAGGGCGGCCTGTTTTTGTGCTAGTGTCAGGGTCTGCATGCGGGCAGATGGCCTGCTCGGCCCTTGTCCCCCTTCAACTGCCTATGGTCACCACCCTGCCGCAACGGCTCGACTCCACGCTGGCGCACGACATCGCGCGCGCCATGATCGACGGTTTCGACCGCCATTACCGCCTGTTCCGGGCCGAGTCGGCGCGCGCCAAGCACCGCTTCGAAACCCGCGACTGGCACGGCCAGCAACGCGCCCAGCGCGAGCGCATCGAGTTTTACGATCTGCGCGTCAAGGAATGCGTGACAAGGCTGGAGCGCGAGTACCACGCCGCGCAGTTGCCGATGGAGGTCTGGCAGCAGATCAAGCTGTTTTACGTCGGCATGCTGGTGGACCACCGCCAGCCCGAGCTGGCCGAGACTTTTTTTAATTCGGTCAGCACCAAAATTTTGGATCGCTGCTATTTTCAGAACGATTTTATCTTCGTGCGTCCGGCGGTGAGCACCGAATACCTGGAGCCGCAAGACCCGCAGACCCACACCAGCTACCGCAGCTACTACCCGCAGCGCGCCAATTTGCTCGATGAATTGCGCCGCATGGTGCGCGATTTTGGCCTGCGCGCGCCGTTTGAAGATTTCGAGCGCGACACGCAGTCGGTCTATGAGGCGCTGCTGCCTTTGTTTGAGCACGACAAGCTGCGCGCCAATTTCCAGATTCAGGTGCTGCACAGCCTGTTTTACCGCAACAAGGGCGCCTATGCGGTCGGCAAACTGATCAACGGTTTTCAAGAGCTGCCCTTTGCGTTGCCGATTCTGCACAACGAACAGGGCCAGCTGGTGATCGACACCCTGTTGCACGGCGAAGACGATCTGCTGATGGTGTTCAGCTTTGCGCGCGCCTACTTCATGGTTGACATGGAAGTGCCCAGCGCCTACGTGCAGTTTTTGCGCAGCATGATGCCGCGCAAACCGCGGGCCGAGTTCTACAACGCGCTGGGGCTGGCCAAGCAGGGCAAGACGCTGTTTTACCGCGACTTTTTGTACCACATGCGGCACAGCACCGACCGCTTCCGCATTTCGCCCGGCATCAAGGGCATGGTCATGCTGGTGTTTGACCTGCCGAGTTTCCCGTTTGTGTTCAAGGTCATCAAGGATTTTTACCCGCCGCAAAAAGACACCACGCGCGAGCAGATCCGGGGCAAATACCAGCTCGTCAAGCAGCACGACCGCGTCGGGCGCATGGCCGATTCGCTCGAGTTCAGCGAAGTTGGGTTTCCGCGCGACCGCTTTGAGGACGAGCTGATCGAGGAGATCAAAAAGTTTGCCCCGAGCCAGATCGAAATCAGCGACCGCGACGGCGACGGCACGACTGAAGTCGTGATCAAGCACCTCTACATCGAGCGGCGCATGATCCCGCTCAACATCTACCTGCAAGAGGCTTTTGACGTGCTGCGCCACGACCGCACCCATGCCGGCGCACGCCGGCAGCTGGAGCGCGCGGTGTTTGAATACGGCAACGCCATCAAAGACCTGGTGGCGGCCAACATCTTCCCCGGCGACATGCTGTGGAAGAACTTTGGCATCACACGCCACGGCAAGGTGGTGTTTTACGATTACGACGAAATCGAATACATCACCGATTGCAATTTCCGCCGTGTGCCGGCCGCGCGCAACGACGACGACGAAATGAGCGGCGACGTCTGGTACAACGTGGCCAAGAACGACGTCTTCCCAGAAACCTTTGGCCCTTTTTTGCTCAGCAACCCAATGGTGCGCGAGGTCTTCATGCGCCACCACGCCGATCTGCTGCAGGCCGATTTCTGGCAGGGGCACAAAGAGCGCATCTTGGCTGGCCACGTGCACGATGTGTTCCCCTACGAGCGCGAGCGCCGCTTCGGGGTGCAGCGCGCCCAAGCGGCGCTGGCGGCCGAGTTGGCAGAACAAGCCTCGGCGCTAGAGGCGCAAGCGGCGGCATTGGAGGCGCAAGCGACGGCCTTGGGCTCGAGCGCCAGCGCCCCCTAACACCCAGCGCTGCGGCCCCCATGACGATCGACGACGCCTTCATGCTGGCGGCCAACGCTGTGACGGTGATCGGCTTGCCCTTTGCCCTCTGGACTTATGTGCAGCAAGCGCGCAAAGAGCGCGAAAACGAAGAAGAGGAAGCCTACCAGCACCTGAGCGACGCTTACAACCAGTTTTTGCAGGTGGTGCTCTCCCACGCCGATTTGCAGCTGCGCAGCACCCGTGCCCTGCCCAACCCCACGCCTGAGCAGCGCGAGCGCATGCTGGTGATCTTCGACATGCTCATCAGCCTGTTTGAGCGCGCCTATTTGGTGGCCTACAAAGAGCAGATGAGCCCGACCGAGCAGCGGCGCTGGAACAGCTGGGACGACTACATGCGCGAGTGGTGCCGGCGCGAAGACTTTGCCGCCGCGCTCGATCAGCTGCTGCGCGGCGAAGACCCAGACTTTGTGGCCTACATCGAGCGCGTGGCGCGCCAAGAGCGCGAGGCGGTGCAGCGCGAGGCCGCAACCGCCTAAATTTTTCTGCACCCAGCCAACTTTTTATCAGGAGCCCACTCATGAACCCAGCCGCCGACCCGATCGTCATCGTTTCCGCCGCCCGCACCCCGATGGGCAGTTTGCAGGGCGACTTTGCCGCGCTGGCGGCGCACGATCTGGGCGGGGTGGCGATCGCCGCCGCAGTGGCGCGCGCCGGCATCGCGCCCGAGCTCGTCACCGAGGTGCTGATGGGCAACTGCTTGCTGGCTGGACAAGGCCAAGCGCCGGCGCGCCAAGCGGCTTTCAAGGGCGGCTTGCCCGACAGCGCCGGCGCCGTGACGCTGTCCAAAATGTGCGGCTCCGGCATGCGCGCGGCCATGTTTGCGCACGACATGCTGCTGGCCGGCAGCCACGAGGTGCTGATCGCCGGTGGCATGGAGAGCATGAGCAACGCCCCCTACCTGCTGGCCAAGGCGCGCGGCGGCTACCGCATCGGCCACGACCGACTCTACGACCACATGATGCTCGACGGCCTCGAGGACGCCTACGAACCGGGGCGCAGCATGGGCACCTTCGGTGAAGACTGCGCCGCTCACTACGGGTTCACCCGCGCCCAGCAAGACGCCTACGCCAGCGCCAGCGTGCAGCGCGCCCAGCGCGCGATTCAGGACGGCAGCTTTGCAGATGAAATCGCCCCGGTCACGCTGCAAGAGCGCAGCGGCGCGCGCGAGGTGCACATCGATGAAGGGCCGGGCCGCATCAAGCTCGACAAAATCCCCACGCTCAAGCCGGCCTTCAAAAAAGACGGCACCGTGACCGCCGCCAGCAGCTCCAGCATCAACGACGGCGCCGCCGCGCTGCTGCTCATGCGCGCCAGCACGGCGCAGCGGCTCGGTTGCACGCCGCTGGTGCGCGTCTGCGCCCACGCCACCCACGCCCAAGCGCCGCAGTGGTTTTCTACCGCGCCGGTGGGCGCGAGCCTAAAGCTGCTGGCCAAGCTGGGCTGGACGGCAGACGAAGTCGATCTGTGGGAAGTCAACGAGGCCTTTGCCGTGGTGGCGATGGCGCTGATGCACGACCTAAAAGTGCCGCACGAGCGCGTCAACGTCAACGGCGGCGCCTGCGCGCTGGGGCACCCGATCGGGGCCAGCGGCGCGCGCATACTGGTCACGCTCATCCACGCCATGCGCGCCCGCAACGCCCGGCGCGGCGTGGCCACGCTGTGCATCGGCGGCGGCGAGGCCACGGCGATGGCGCTGGAATTGGTTTAACCCAGATTTTTAAGCAAACGCGAGGCCTGGCCGTGCTGCTCACCCCCGACCAACTGCAAATCCGCGACGCCGTGCGCGCCTTCGCCCTCGAGCAACTGTGGCCCAATGCCGCCGCTTGGGACCAAGGGCACACCTTCCCCAAAGAGGCGCACCAGGGGCTGGCGGCCTTGGGCTGCTACGGCATCTGCGTGCCCGAGGCGCTGGGTGGCGTGGGGCTCGACACCCTGACGCTGGCGCTGGTGCTGGAAGAAATCGCGGCCGGCGACGGCGGCGTGAGCACCACCATCAGCGTCACCAACTGCCCGGTCAACGCCATTTTGCTGCGCTACGGGAGCATCGCGCAGCAGCAGCGCTGGCTGGCGCCGCTGGCGCGCGGCGAGCTGCTGGGCGGCTTTGCCCTGACCGAGCCGCAGGCCGGCTCCGACGCCTCCGAGCTGCGCACGCGCGCGCTGCGCGACGGCGACGGCTACGTGCTCGACGGCGTCAAGCAGTTCATCACCAGCGGCCAATACGGCGATCTGATGATCGTCATCGCCGTCACCGACCCGGCGGCGGGCAAAAAGGGCTTGAGCGCCTTTCTGGTGCCCACCACCACCCCCGGCTACCTGGTGGAGCGGCTCGAGGACAAGATCGGCCAGCGCAGCAGCGACACGGCGCAAATCCGCTTCGAGGGCTGCCGCATCCCGCTCGAGCAGCGCATCGGGGCCGAGGGCGAGGGCTACAAAATCGCCCTCGGTGCGCTCGAAGGCGGGCGCATCGGTATCGCGGCGCAGAGCGTGGGCATGGCGCGCAGCGCGCTCGACTTTGCCGTCGGCTACGCTAAAGAGCGGCACAGCTTTGGCCGCGCGATCATCGAGCACCAAGGCGTGGGCTTCAAACTCGCCGACTGCGCCACCCGGCTGGAAGCGGCACGGCAACTGGTCTGGCACGCCGCCAGCCTGCGCGACGCCGGGCTGCCCTGCCTCAAAGAGGCCGCCATGGCCAAGCTTTTTGCCAGCGAAGTGGCCGAACAGGTGTGCTCGGCCGCCATCCAGACCCTAGGTGGCTACGGCGTGGTGCGCGATTTCCCGGTGGAGCGCATCTACCGCGATGTGCGCGTGTGCCAGATTTACGAAGGCACCAGCGAAGTGCAAAAAATCCTCATTCAACGCGCCTTGGCGGCTTCATGAACATCATCATTTTTGGCGCCGGCCGGGTCGGCGAGAGCGTGGCCGAGAGCCTGGTGTCGGAGCACAACGACATCACCGTCATCGACCAAGACCCGCTGCGCATCCGCGCGCTAGAAGACCGGCTCGATTTGCGCGGCCTGGTGGGCAACGGCATCCAGCCCTCGGTGCTGCGCGAGGCCGGGGCCAAAGACGCCGACATGGTGATCGCCTGCGCCGCAGCCGACGAATCCAACCTGGTGGTGTGCAAGATCGCGCACGACATCTTCAGCGTACCCACCACCATCGCGCGCCTGCGCTCGCCCGAGTTTGCCGAGGGCGACGAACTCATGAGCAAGGCCGGTTTTGCGGTCGATCACGTGATCTGCCCCGAAGAGTCGGTGATGCGCTTCATCCACCAGCTCATCGAGTACCCGGAAGCGCTGCAGGTGCTCGAGTTTGCCGATGGCCGGGTGTGCCTGATTGCGGTGCGCGCCGAGCACGGTGGCACCCTGGTCGGGCGCACCATCGCCCAGTTCAAAGAGCTGCTGCCGCACGCCGACATGCGCGTGGTGGCGCTGTACCGGCTCGACACCGAGATGGAGGCCACGCGCGAAACCCGCATTCTGCCTGGCGACGAGCTGTTCGTGCTGGCGGCGGCCGACCAGATCCGGCTCGTGCTGGCGGCCATCCACACCATCGACAAACCGGTGCTGCGCGTGATGATCTCTGGCGGCGGCCGGGTCGGGTTGCGGCTGGCGCGCAGCCTCAGCGGCCAGTACCAGGTCAAGGTGATCGAGCAAAACCCGCTGCGCTGCGAATACCTAGCCAGCCAACTGCCCTCCAGCACGCTGGTGCTGCGCGGCGACTGCACCGACGAGTCGCTGCTCGAGGAAGAAAACGTGGCCGACATGGACTTGTTCCTGTCGCTGACCAACGACGACGAAGACAACATCATGGCCGCCATGCTGGCCAAGCGGCTGGGCGCGCGGCGCGTGATGGCGCTCATCAACCGCCGCGCCTACGCCGACATGATGCAGGGCAGCGCCATCGACATCGCCATTTCGCCGGCGCAGACGGTGATCGGCGAGCTGCTCACCCACGTGCGCCGCGGCGACGTGGTGGCGGTGCACAGCCTGCGCCGTGGCGCCGCCGAAGCGCTCGAAGGCGTGGCGCGCGGCGACGTCAAAACCTCCAAGCTGGTGGGGCGCCGGATCGAAGAGATCGCGCTGCCGCAGGGAGCGCGCTTTGGCGCCATCGTGCGCGGCGAAGGACAAAAATCCCAGGTGCTGATGCCGCACCACGACACCCTGATCGAGGCCGAAGACCACGTGGTGATCTTCATCCCGCACAAGCGCCTGGTGCGCGAGGTGGAAAAACTGTTCCAGGTCACAGCCACCTTTTTCGGCTAAGCGCTGTTACCCATGCCGCTGCTGCGCGTCGCCTCGGTGCTGGGCTGGATCGTGCTGGCCTTTGGCCTGGCCTTTCTGGTGCCGATCGCGGTCTCGCTCGGCTTGGCCGACGGGGCAGCGTGGGCCTTCGTCGGGCCGATGGCGCTGGTGCTGCTGCTCGGTGCCGCGCTGGTGGGGCTGGGCCGCACCGTGCTGCGCCCTTACCGGGCCACCGAGTTGAATGTGCGCGACGGCATTTTGCTGGTCGGGTTGGTGTGGACGCTGTTGCCGGCGCTGGCGGCGCTGCCGTTCATGCTCTATTTCGCGGGCGTCGGGCAGCCGCTGAACTTTAGCCGCGCCTACTTCGAGGCCATGTCGGGCCTGACCACCACTGGCGCCACCGTGCTGGTGGGGCTGGACCATTTACCCGGTGCCATCAACATCTGGCGCGGTTTTTTGCAGTGGCTGGGCGGGATGGGGATCCTGGTGCTGGCGGTGGCGATTTTGCCGCTCGTCGGCGCCGGGGGCAGTTCGTTGTTGCGCGCCGAAACCAGTGGCCCGCTGAAAGAGTCGCGCCTGACACCGCGCATCGCTACCACCGCCAAGGGCTTGTGGAGCGTCTATGCCGCGCTGTCGCTGGCCTGTCTGCTGGCGTACCGGGCCGGTGGCATGTCGTGGTTTGACGCCTGGATGCACATGTTCACCACCATGAGCTTGGGCGGGCTGTCGAACTACGACGCCAGCATTGGGCACTTTGATTCGGCCGCGCTGGAGTGGATTGCGATCGCCTTCATGCTGCTGGCCAGCGGCAGCTTTGCGCTCTACTTCGTAGCCGTGCTCAAGCGCGACCCGCTGCGCATCTGGCGCAACCCCGAATGGCGCGGCACCCAGAGCCTGATGCTGGGTTCGGGGCTGGCGGTGGCCGCCGTGCTGGTCTGGCAGGGCGGGGCGGCCGCCGATTGGGAGACCCTGCGCCGGGCCCTGTTCAACCTGGTCTCGATCGCCTCCACCACCGGCTACGCCAGCGAAGACTACACCCTCTGGCCCGCTTTTGCACCCTGGCTGATGCTGTTTTTGTCGGCCTTGGCCACCAGCGCCGGCTCCACCGGGGCAGGCATCAAAATGGCGCGGTTGCTGATCTTGCTCAAACTGGCGCAGCGCGAACTGACGCGCATCCTGCACCCGCGTGCCGTGACGCCGATCACCGTCGGCGGGGTGGTGGTCGAGCACGCGGCGATACAGTCGGTGCTGGCCTTCATGCTGATCTATGGCGCCACCGTGCTCGGTCTGACCTTGCTGCTGCTGCTGGGCGGGATGGATTTCGACACCGCATTCAGCGCCGTGCTGGCCAGCATCAACAACATGGGGCCTGGGCTGGGGGTGGTCGGGCCGGCTGGCAACTACGCGGGGTTGAGCGATTTCAAACTCTGGGTATGCTCTCTGGCGATGCTGCTGGGGCGGCTCGAGATTCTGGTTTTTCTGGTGATGTTTACAAGGGCTTTTTGGCGCAAATGAACGGCTTGTCTGCCCTGTGGTCGATTTTTGGGCCCGTGCTGGCGCTGCTGGCGCGCATCATGATGGCCTTTTCCTTCGCCTTTCTGGTGCCCCTGACTTGGGGCTGGGCGCTGGATCTGGACTACCTGCGCGCCATCTGGGGCGTGGCTTTTGGCCTGACCTTCGGCTCGGGTCTGCTGCTGCTGTGGCTGACGCGCCACCAGTACCGCGAGCTGCTGCCGCGCGATGGGTTTTTGCTGGTGGTGCTGGTCTGGCTGGTGCTCACCGCCTACGCCGCCATTCCCTTGTACTGGCTGGTGCCCGACATCAGCTGGAGCCACGCCTATTTCGAGGCCATGAGCGCGCTCACCGCCACCGGCGCCACCGCCCTGAGTGGCTTGGGCGATTTGCCGGTTTCGGTCAACGTCTGGCGCGCCTTTTTGCAATACATCGGCGGCCTCGGGATCATGCTGCTGGTGGTGGCCGTGTTGCCGCTGCTGGGCTTGGGCGGCATGCAGCTCTACAAGGCCGAAACCCCCGGCCCGATGAAAGACACCAAATTCACGCCCCGCATCGCCGAGACCGCGCGCGGCCTGTGGCTGGTGTATTTTGGTTTTTCGCTGGCCTGCCTGCTGGCCTACCGCTGGGCCGGCATGAGCTGGGCCGACGCCTTCATCCACATGTGCAGCACCATGAGCCTGGGCGGCTTTTCCTCGCAGGACGCGAGCATCGGCTACTGGGATTCGGCGGCGGTGGAGCTGGTGGCGATCGTCTTCATGACGCTGGCTGGTATCAGTTTTTTGCGCTACTTTTTGGTGCTGCGCACGCTCACGCTGGGCCCGATCGTCAACGACCACGAGATCCGCAGCTACTTTTTGGTGCTGGCCGGCTCGGTGCTGCTGGTCGTGGCCTTACTCACGGCGCACCAGGTCGAAACCGATTTTTGGGCCGCCCTGCGCAGCAGCGCCTTTCACGTGTTGTCGCTGGCCACCACCACCGGCTACGCCGCCACCGACTACGGGCAGTGGCCGGTGTTCATCGGCGTGTACCTGATGTTTCTGGGCTGCTTCGTCTCGTGCGCCGGCTCCACCGGTGGCGGCATCAAGATGGTGCGCATGGTGCTGCTGATCAAGCAGGCGCGGCGCGAGTTGGTGCGCATCGTGCACCCGCGCGTGGTCAACCCGATCACCCTGGGCGGCCAGTGCATCGCCTCGGCCACGCTGATCACGGTGCTTGGCTACATGCTGATTTACGGCGCCGCCACGCTGGGGCTGAGCTTTGTGCTGCTGCTCACCGGGCTCGACATCGTGACCGCCTTTTCGGCTGTGGTGGCCACGCTCAACAACATCGGCCCCGGGCTGGGCCTGGTCGGGCCAGCGCACAACTTTGGCTGGCTCAGCGGCTTTCAGCTTGGGGTGTTGAGCTTTGCCATGTTGCTCGGGCGGCTGGAGCTGCTGACGGTGCTGGTGTTGTTTACGCGGCATTATTGGCGGCGTTGAACCGCTGCTTTCAGGCTCCCTCTGGGCTGGAGAGGGCGCTTGAGGGTGCCTGGTGCAGCCGCGTGCAGACACGGCCTACTGGGTGCAGAGCAGGGCGGCGAGCAGGGAGCGTCGAGCTTTCCATAAAAACAATCGATCGCCATTTTAATCAAGAAAAAATCAATCTTGATGGCAATCAATAGGAACGATTCGCATTTACTATACACCCATCGCACCCCATCCTAGGAGCTGCCATGGAACGAGACCTCGACTGGCCCGAAGCCGATACCTACCTGTTGCCCGCCTCAGAGGCCATGCTCGCGGCTGCCTTGGCGCTCATGACCGGCCACGCCCAGAGCGCTTGCGAGCGCCAGCGAGCCGCTTTGGCGGACAAAATCGGCGCCTTGTTGCTTGCACTCACCGAGCAGACCAGCCTGAGCGCATCGATGCGCGCCATGGTCTGGCGCTTGCATGCCCATTGGCAGGCGTTGCCCAAGGCGCCAGCCCGGCAAGCGCTGGTGTGCCCCCCGTGCGCCCCGGGTTGGAGCGGCCAACCGCTGACGGCGGGTTTGCAATGAGCGCCGCCTTCGACTGCGTGCCTGGCGCGGCATCGGACGCCATGCCAATGGATGAGCAGATGGTTTGGCTGCGCCACCACGCCCGCGTGCAGCAAAGGGTGAGCGAAACCGTGCGCCAGATGGCCGCCCGCATCGAGGCGCTGGAGGCCGATCTGTTGCGCCACCGGGCCAAGGCCGTTTTGGAGCGCACCGCCAAATGGTGGGCGATTCCGCTGCGCAGCCGCCGCTCGTGGCGTGCGTGGCCCAGAGGGCAGGCCAGCGTGGCCCAAAAAGCGCTCGTGCGCCTGGTTTTTCACAGTCAACCCCTGGACCAGGCTGCGGCTTCCAATGTGGCTCCCGATGCATGGCGCGCATCCGATGAGGTGCTGTGCCAAACCGCTTGCGTCGGCCATGCCCACCATTGGCTGGGCGCAGATGGCCAGTGCCAGCGCAAGGGCGGGGACTGCGAGCGGGTGCAAACCGTAGGAGACGTTTATGTGTCTGGCACGTAAAGCCACGGCGGTGTGGTCGTCTGAATCGGGCGCCGACGGTCTGCGGCCACTGGTGTTCGAGGTGCCGTCGATGGACGGCGCCAGCAAAGCCGCCAAGCGCCGACGCTCCTTGTGGGAGCTGAGCGCCAGCGCCGCCTGCCCGGTGCTGGGGGTCTGTCTGCCGATGTGCGAGCAGCGTGCGCTGATGCACAAGTGTGGCATCGACGTACACGGACGCGGCGACTACGAGCTGCACCAGATCGGGGTTTCGGAGTGCCGGCGCCGCACGCCCTTGGCCGAGCGCTTGCAAAAGTGGCTCGACGCGCACTTCGCCCTCGAGTTGCGCCAAGTGGCCGATTTGCGCAGCGCCGACGAGCTGCGCCAGCACTGGCAGCAGGCAAGGGCAGAGCCGGCATGGGGCGGTGTGATGTGGGCCGTGCTCACTCACCCGGCCTGCCTGCTCACGCTGGAGCACGAGCTGCTGGGCGATGTGCACATGATGCAGCACCAAGTGGGCATGGTGACGCGCGTCGAGCAGCAGCAGTGGCAGCAGCAGCGCAGCCAAATGGCGCAACTGCGCGCCGAATTGGTCGAGCACAAAGGGCGTGCGCAGCGTCAGCAGCATGAGGCGCAGCAGCGCCAGCACGAGCTGCAAGCCGAGCTGCAGCGGCTGCGTCACAGCCTGCTGCAGGCCGTGGCCGAACAGGAGCGGCTGACCACACGCTGCCAGCAGTTGCAGGTCGAGCGCCCCGACGCCAAGACCCTGGAGGCGCTGCGGCTGGAAAACGCCGATTTGCGCCAGCAGTGCCAGCAGGCCAACCGTGCCTTGCGTGCAGCGGTGCGTCCATGCGCGACCAGCCCCCAGGGGTCGGTTCAGACCTGCTTGGCCCCGGTGGTGGCAACGGTTGGTAGCAAGGCACAAGCCCAAGCGCAGCAGGCCACCCCAGTTCTGCAAGCGCACGCGGCGCAACCGGTGCCGGAATCGGGTTGCACCAGCGACTGCGCCGCCTTGACCGGCCGCGCGGTCCCGGGCACCAAAGTCGCATGCGTGGGCGGCCGCACGGCACAATTGCCCGCTTTCCGCGAGGTGGTGGAAGCGCACGGTGCGCAACTGCTGCACCACGACGGCGGTGACGAACACCACCTGAGCCAGCTGCAAGCCACCCTGGCGGCCGCCGACTGGGTCATCTGCCAAGTGGGCTGTATCAGCCACAACGCCTACTGGCGCGTCAAAGAGCACTGCAAACGCACCGGCAAGCCCTGCCTGTACGTTGAGAGCACCAGCCGCAGTGCGCTCGAACGCGCCATGCAGCGCATCCATACGGCGCAACAGGTTCCCGTTTGTCCCGCTGCAGCGGTGTGAATGGGGGATTGCAGGCAGCAAAAAATTTGCCACTCAAAATTTGCCACTCAGCCTGTCAAAAAAATTTGCCACTCAGCCGCGCTGATGGTTTAGAATAGCGGGCTGTCCAAGTTGGGTGGCGTGTTCAAGCCGCGCCATGCTTGCATTCAATGCAAGGCCCTTGGTCAACCTCCCTCGACCGCTCGCGAGCCGGAGCCGTCCTTGAAAAAGCCTGCAGGCATGGCTTGCAGGGCACCCCAAGGCAGGCGGCGCAACACAGGACGCGAGCGAGGTGCAGCCTTCGGGCTGTTTTTATTTGATAGGAGTGCCCACATGGCACGGGTATGTGAAGTCACGGGCAAAAAGCCCATGGTGGGGAACAATGTGTCCCACGCCAACAACAAAACCAAGCGCCGCTTTCTGCCCAACCTGCAGTCGCGCCGCTTCTGGGTCGAGAGCGAAAAGCGCTGGGTGCGCCTGCGCATTTCGGGCGCCGCGCTGCGCCTGATCGACAAAAACGGTATCGAAGCGGTGCTCGCCGATCTGCGCGCCCGCGGTCAAGCCTGATCGCTTAAAGGAGCAGCACCATGGCAAGCAAAGGCGGACGCGAAAAAATCAAGCTGGAATCCACTGCAGGAACCGGCCACTTCTACACCACGACCAAGAACAAGAAGACCACACCAGAAAAACTGGCCTTCGCCAAGTTCGACCCCAAAGCACGCAAACACGTGCAGTACAAAGAGGTCAAGCTGAAGTAATACGCAGCTTGGGTCGCCAGCAAAAACCGCCACTTTGGGCGGTTTTTGCTTTTTGGGGCCGCCGGTGCACGGCCCTCAACGGCGCAAAAACAACCGATATACCGGGTTGGCGGTTTCGTCCACGCACGGGTAGCCCAGCGTGGTCAGAAAGGTCTGGAACTCGGCCTCTTCGGCCTCGGGCACCTGCAGCCCGACCAAGATGCGGCCGTAGTCGGCGCCCTGGTTGCGGTAGTGAAACAGGCTGATGTTCCAGCCCGGGCGCATCAGGTTCAAAAACTTCAGCAGCGCGCCGGGGCGCTCGGGAAACACAAAGCGCAGCAGGCGCTCGTCGTGCGCCAGCGGCGAGTGGCCGCCGACCATGTGCCGGATGTGCTCTTGCGCCAGGTCATCGTGCGTCAGGTCTAGGGCGGCAAAGCCGTGGCGGGCAAAGTTGGCGGCAATTTTGCTGCTCTCGCCGCGGCCGTGCGTGCTCAGGCCCAGAAACACGTGTGCTTCGCTCGCGTCGCTGATGCGGTAGCTGAATTCGGTCACGTTGCGCGGTCCGCCCGGCAGGTTGCCGATGGCCCCGAGGAAGCGTTTGAAGCTGCCGCGCTCTTCGGGCAGGGTGACGGCAAACAGGCCCTCGCGCTGCTCGCCCACCTCGGCGCGTTCGGCCACGAAGCGCAGCCGGTCGAAGTTCATGTTGGCACCGCACAAAATCGCGGCGTAGGTCTCGCCCCGGGTTTTGTGCGTGGCCACGTACTGCTTGATCGCCGCCACCGCCAGCGCGCCGGCGGGCTCGACGATGCTGCGCGTATCCACAAACACGTCTTTGATGGCGGCGCAGACGGCGTCGGTATCGACTTCGATAAAGCCATCGACCAGAGCGCGGCTGATGCGCAGCGTCTCGTCGCCCACGCGCTTGACGGCGGTGCCATCCGAAAACAACCCGACTTCGGCCAGCGTCACCTGCTGGCCCGCCGCGACCGAGCGCAGCATGGCGTTGGAGTCGTTCATCTGCACGCCGATGACCTTGATCTCGGGCCGCAGCGCCTTGAGGTAGTTGGCCACGCCGCTGATCAGGCCGCCGCCGCCCACGGCCACGAACACCGCATCGAGGCGCTGGTTGCCCAGGCTTTGCAACTGGCGCAGCAGCTCCATGGCCACCGTGCCCTGGCCGGCGATCACGTAGGGGTCGTCAAAGGGGTGCACAAAGGTGTAGCCGTGCTCGGCTTGCAGTGCCAGCGCGTGCGCGTGCGCGTCGGTATAGCTGTCGCCGTGCAGCAACACCTCGCCACCGAGGGCGCGCACGGCCTCGATCTTGAGCTGCGGCGTGGTCACGGGCATGACGATCACCGCCCGCGCCCCGAGCCGATGCGCCCCCAGCGCCACCCCTTGGGCGTGGTTGCCGGCCGAAGCGCAGATGACGCCGCGCTGCAACTGCTCGGGCGCCAAGTGCGCGAGCTTGTTGTAGGCGCCGCGCAGCTTGAAGCTGAACACCGGCTGCTGGTCTTCGCGTTTGAGCAGCACCTTGTTGTGCAAGCGGCGGCTGAGCTGGCGCGCCGGCTCCAGCGCCGACTCGACCGCCACGTCATAGACGCGCGCCGTGAGGATGAGCTTGAGGTAGTCGGCGGGGCTGAGGTCGGTGGCGGCGGTAGCGGCCGGCGCTGCGCCGGCAGGGGACTCCGCCAAAGGGGCAGCAGACACAGCGGCGGGCGGGGCAGGTTGGGGTGCGGGCATGGGGGCAAAAGCGTAAATCTAGGGCAGGGCGGCAGGCCAGTTGCTAATGTGGCAGGGCAGCCCGGCATCATAGGGGAAAGCGCTGTGGCGGCCCGAAATCCATGGGGGGCAGTCAGCCCAGCGCGGTCAAAAAAAAGCCCGGTCGCGATGACCGGGCTTAACCACCCGTTGAAGGGCAGAGGAGACAACTGGTAACGCAGCAAGGGGGCTGCGGACGCTACAGGCGCTGATCGAGCCACTCCTGCATACAATGGCGCTAGTGTAAACCCGGATTTGCTGCAATGCAACATCTTTTTTTGTAAGCCCCTGTTGTTTTTGAGGTAATGATTGAAATGGAATGCACCGTCACCTGGACCGGCGCCGCCGGCACCCGTTCATCCATGGGCTTTGTGGCCGAAACAGGCAGCGGCCACGTGCTATACATGGACGGCGCGCCCGACTCGGCGCGACCCGAACACGGCGGCGCCAACCTGGCCCCGCGCCCCATGGAGGCGCTGCTGGCCGGCACCGGCGGTTGCAGCGCCTACGATGTGGTGTTGATCCTCAAGCGCGGGCGCCACGACGTGCGCGGCTGCAGCGTCAAGCTCAGCAGCGAACGCGCCCCGACCGACCCCAAGGTTTTTACCCAGATCCACATGCACTTCACCGTGCGCGGGCACGGCATCCCCGAGGCGGCGGTGCAGCGCGCGATCGAACTGAGCCACGAAAAATACTGCTCGGCCAGCGTGATGCTGGGCAAAACCGCCGCCATCACCACCAGCTTCGAACTGATCGAGGACTAAGAGGCTGAGAGGCTGGGAGGGTTGGCAGCGCGCTCTAGACCCGGTGCGCCACCGTGGTCATGACCTTGGCCGCCAGCCGCATCAGACCCTTGACGGGCGCTGGCAGATCGACGCCGCCGCCGCGTTTGGCCTCGTTGGCGTGGCGCACTTCGTCGGCCTTCATCTGCTCGACGATGGCGCGCGAGGCGTGGTCGTGCGCCGGCAGTCGCCCGAGGTGGCTGTCGAGGTGGGCCTCGACTTGGCGTTCGGTCTCGACCACAAAGCCCAGGCTCACGCCTTTACCGAAGCGCCCGGCCAGCAGGCCCAGACCAAAGGCGCCGGCGAACCAGAGCGGGTTGAGCAGCGAAGGCCGGTCACCCAGCTCATCCAAGCGCTGCTTGCACCAAGCCAAGTGGTCGGTTTCGTCCTGCCCGGCGGCCTCGAGATGGTGCGCCAGTTTTTCTTTTTCGGCCTCAGAGCCCGGCCCTAGCCGCGCCGCCAGCGCCTGCGAGGTGTAGAGCGCTTGGGCGCAGATCTCGCCCACGTGGTTGACGCGCATGAGCGCACCGGCGTGGCGCTTTTCAGCTTCGCTCAACGCCGTCACAGCCACATCGGCGGGCGGGCGCGGGCACGGGCGGGCGGCACGGTGCGGCGCAAACAGGGCGCGCAGCGCGCCGTCGGCAGCGATCAGGTGGGCGTCGATGAAGGCAGTGCTCATGGTCGGTTCCGAGGGCTAAAGGTCTGGTGGAATTATCGGCTGCGCCGGGCCGGATTGCAATCCGATTGCAAACCCTGGTGTCTAGTTGCATAAGCCTGCACTGGCTTTGGGCCTCTCAGCCCCACGCTCAGCCCGGCGGCGAGGTGGTGGTGGTTAAAAAAGCCGTCAGGAGCAGGATCAGGGCCACCAAAAATCCTTCGCAAGCAATGCTGGTGCGCAGCCGCTGGCGGGCACGCTGGGCTTGTGCCGCAAAGGCCGGCACCAGAATCCAGCGGTTGAGCGCAGCCAAACCCAGCAGCAGCAGCAGCACGGCGAGCTTGAGCAACAAGACTTGCCCGTAAGCGCTGTGCAGCAGCGGCTCCCAGCCTTCCAGCAAGCGCCAGGCCAACCACAGCGCCGCCGCGATCAGAGCCGCCACCACAGGCCCCGCCACCTGGCCAAAGCGCAGCAGCACGCGGGCCGCCGGCTGGCTTAAACCCGGCGGGCCGCTGATGCGGTACAAGGGCAGCAGGGCACCGACCCAAAACGCCAGCCCGCCCAAGTGCAACAGCAGCAAACTGGCCAGCAACAAGCGCGGCTCCCCTGTGCTGTGCCCCACCCAAGTGAAAGACAGCAACACCAGCGCCGCACCGAGCAGGCCCGGCAGCTTGCGCAACACCCGCGCCGCTCCGATCTGGCTGGCCGTCATGCCAAGCTCGTGCCCGCGCTCCCACGCGATCGCCGCGCCGAGCAAGAGCAGCAGCCCGCTGCCCGCCAGCAGCATGCGCTGGCCTGTGGCGCCCTCAAACACCAGCGCGAGCAAGCCGGGGTCGAAGGCCGCCGCCCACGAACCGCCCCCCAAGAAACCCGCCTGCAAGGGCCACTGCAAGAGCAGCAGGACGAGCGCCAAGGTGGCGGCAGCGGGCACCAGCGTGCGCAGCCCGGTGGCCCGATCCAACTCTGGATTGCCACCGAAAACCAGCCGGAACAGCAGCCCGCCCACGGCGACCAAGGCGCTGGCATAAAAGCCCGCTGCCGCCAGCACTCGCAGCCCAGTCCAGCCGTCGGTCTGGGCGAGCAGTTCCAGCAGGGGTTGAAGCGATAGGCTGGTGCTCATGCCGGGGGCCGATTCATGCAGGTGTCAGCGCCCACCTCAGCGCACAGTGAAATAAATTTCATCGGCCATGACGTGCCCGTCCGCCGCCAGGCCGCGCCAGCGCACCGTGTATTTGCCGGGCCCCAGCGGGGTGGCTGGGCTGGTTTCGAAGCGGGTGAGCACCTCGCGGCCGGGGGCGGGGTTGAGCGGCACCACGCCCCGCGGGCCGCTCACTTCAAACAGCGTGAGCCGCATCGGGTGATCGAACCAGACCGCGATCCGGTTCGGGCTGCCGCTGACGGTGCTGCCGTGCGCGGGCAGCGAGCCCTCGGGCTGGGCGTGGGCGTGCAGATGGGGCGTGGCCAGCAGCAGGTGCAGCGCCAGCGCAGCGGGGGCGATCTTGAGCAAGGTTTTCAAACGGTTCATGGTCAGACTCCGGTGTGCAAGGGAAGGGGTGTGGGTGCGCGACGGGATTGGACAAAATCAAGGCAGGGGTGCGATCTGCATCACGGTGTATTCGCCCTGGATGAGCGCGGCGCTGAAGCGGATGCGCTGACCCGGCTGCACCTGTTCCAGCAGGGCCGGGTCGCTGAGCTGGAACACCATGGTCATGCCGCCCATGTCGAGGTTGGGGATGGGGCCGTGGCGCAGGCTGACGCGGCGGTTGCTGCGGTCCACCCGGCGTACTTCGGCCTCGACCCAGGGGCGGCCGTCGCGGTCGGTGGCCGTGGCCGCGCCCGCAGCGTCGGCGCCGTCGGCTGCTGGCTGCGCCGCCGGAGCCCCTGCCGGTGGTTGGTGGTAGGAGGCCCAGATGCGCGAGCTGCCGTCGCGTCCGACCAGCAGCACGTGGAAGGGGTCGCGGCGACCGCCGAATAGCGGGCCGTCCATGCCGGGGCTGCCGATGGGCATGCCCGGCACGCTCAGGCCCAGCGCCGCCGGGCGCTCGCGCAGCAGGCGCTGGATGTCGGCGGCGGGCACGTGGCCCTCGACCACGTAGCCGCCGATGAGCGCGGTGTGGCAAGAGCCGTATTTCTCGGGCATGCCCAAGCGCTGGCGCACGGCGATGTTGCCGGTGTCGAAGGGGCGCACTTCGAAGCCGTTTTTTTCCAGGTAGGTGATCCAGTCGTTGCAGCAGCCGCATTGGGGGTCTTTCCAGACCTCCATCACGGGCGGGTTGCGGCGCGCCTGCGCCAGCGCGACTGGGGCCGACAGGGCGAGCAAGGTGGTGCCAGCCAGCCCGGTGAGGGCGACGCTGGCGCTGTGGAGCAAGGTGCGTCGTTGCATGGTGGGTGTGGTTTGAGTCAAGGGAGCGCCGGGTTTGATGCCCGGCACAGGCCGCAAGTTCAGTGCCGATGCACCGGGGCGGCCGGTGCGGGTGTTGCCGGTGTTGCCGGACTGGGCGGTGGCGCTGCGCCGTGGGCTCCGTGGGCTCCTCCTCCGTGGCCTCCCTGCGCCCCTCTACGGACTTCTCCGTGGGCAGCTTGGGGCGGGCTGGGTGGGCGCACCGCCTCGGGTACCGGCCCCCGGTATTCAAAGGCCACGCTGCCGCTCGGGAAGGCGTAGGGGCCGGGGTCGCGGTAGTCGTTGGGCGGCTGGTTGGCGCGCACCTTGAGCACGGTCAGCATCCCGCCCATGCCGATCGGGCCGAACTGGCCTTGGCCGGCCATCATGGGCAGGGTGTTGGGGGGCAGTTCCATCGGCATCTGCTTCATGTCGTACATGCCGCGCTCGCCCATGACCATGAAGTCGGGCGCCAGGCCCTGGATTTTGCCGACCAGCCCGCGGTGATCGACTCCGATCATGGTCGGCACGTCGTGCCCCATCGGCCCCATGGTGTGGTGGCTTTTGTGGCAGTGTACGGCCCAGTCGCCGGGCTCGTCGGCCAGGAACTCGATCTGGCGCATCTGGCCGACCGCCATGTCGATCGTCACCTCGGGCCAGCGCGCACCCTTGGGCACCGGGCCGCCGTCGGTGCCGGTGACTTCGAACTCGACCCCGTGTACGTGGATGGGGTGGTTGGTCATGGTCAGGTTGCCCATGCGGATGCGCACCCGGTCGCCCAGGCGCGCCACCAGCGGGTCGGTGCCCGGGAAGACGCGGCTGTTCAAAGCCCAGGTGTTGAAGTCGAGCATGGTGGCGACGGTGGGCGTTTTGGCACCGGGTTCGACGTCGAAGGCGTTGAGCAAGAAGCAGTAGTCGCGCTCCACCGCATCGATCTGTGGGTGCCGGCCGCGCGCATCGAGCTTGGGGTGCGTGACCCAAAAGCCCATCATGCCCATGGCGAGCTGCACCATTTCGTCGGCGTGCGGGTGGTACATGAAGGTGCCCGGGCGGCGCGCCTGGAATTCATAGACGAAGGTTTTGCCAGCCCCGATCGAGGGCTGGTTGATGCCCGCCACGCCGTCCATGCCCGCAGGCAGGCGCTGGCCGTGCCAGTGGATGGAAGTCGGCTCGGGCAGGCGGTTGCTGACGAAGATGCGCACCCGATCCCCCTCCACCACTTCGATCGTGGGGCCGGGGCTCTGGCCGTTGTAACCCCACATATTGACCACGAAACCGGGTGCCATTTCGCGCACCACCGGCTCGGCCACGAGGTGAAACTCCTTCACCCCGTCGCGCATTCGGAATGGCAGCGTCCAGCCGTTGAGCGTGACCACTGGTCTATACGGCAAACCGGCCCCGGTGACGCCGGGCGGCACCCAGGGCGCGGCGGTGGCGGCGCTGTGGTTGAGCACCGGCTCGGGCAAAGCGGCCAGCGCGTGGCGGCCGACGGTGGCGCTGGCGGCGGCTGTGAAGGCCCCGGCAGCCAAGGCACCCTGGAAAAATTGGCGGCGTTGCATGATCAATTTCCTTTCGCGGTTTCGTAAGATAGGCCGGCGAGCACGGCACGCAGTTCGGCTGCGGCCACGGCGGCGTCGCGCCGCGCCAGCAGGGCGGCCTCGCTCGCCTGCACCCGGGCGCTGGCACTGGCCAGCAGCTCCCAGGTGCTCTTGAGCATGCCGTTGTAGCGCTGCTGGGTTTCGTCGAGCAAGGCGCTGTGCAGGCGCAGCGCATCTTGCGCCGCGCCCTCGGCCAACTCGGTGGCGGTTTGCCAGGCGCTGTAGGCGCTGTGGACGTCGGCGCGTATCTGGCGCTCGAGCGCATCGGCCTCGGCGCGCGCTTGGGCGGCTTGGTCCCAGCTGTGCGGCCAAAGGGCGCGCGCAGCCAGCGCGGGCTGGGTGGGCGGGGCCATGTGGTCGGCTGGCGCGCTCGCGGCTGGTGCTTGGGGCTGTGGCGCGACGGCAGCCGCCAGCGCGGCGGCAAGCTGCACGCGCTCGGCTGGCGTCAGGCCGCGCTCCAGCCGTGCGGCCTGCAGTTGCCGCAGCGGCCAGCGCGGATGCGCCTGCAGCGCCTGCGCTTCCAGAGTGGCCAAGGGGGCGAAGGCGGGCGCGGCCGGGGAGGTGGCCGTGGTGGCCGTGGTGGCCGTGGCAGGCGGGGCGGTGGCGGCCACCGGGGCGCTCACGCTCGGCCAGTCGGCCGGCAGCCGCTGCTCCAATTGCCAGGGCGTGAGCCCGTCGCCCGCCAGGCGCCACAGGGCGAGCACGGCGAGGTGCTGCTGGTGCTGCACCACCCGCTGCTGCGCTTGGGCTTGGTTGAGCAGCAGTTGCTCTTGCAGCAAGCGCATCTGCGGCCAGTTGCCGATGCGCACCATGCGCGCAGCCAATTCGGCCCCGGCCTGCACGGCTTGCAGCACCTGAGCCTGGTAGCGGGCGCTGCTGCCTGCCGCCACGGCGTGCAGCCAGGCCCGCTCGACCTGCAAAGCCAGATCGGCCTGCGCCAGCCGCAGCGCGTCGCGCTCGAGCGCGTTTAGGCCCGGTCGCGCCAGCAAATCGGGGCGTGCACGCTGTGCCGCCATCAGAGCATCAGACAGGCGCAAGTGCTGGGCGGCGGCGGGTTGCGGCGCGGCGCTGGCGTGCGGCTGCTGCTGGGCCTCCCACTGCACGATGTCGGCGTGGCCGCGGGGGAAAGCGCCGACCAGCTCGTTGGCCGCGCGCCACTGCTGCTCCGGCTCGGGATTGGCCCAGGCAGGGCCAGACCAAGCGGCCGCCAGCAGCGCCGCACCCAACAGGGGATGCCAAAAGGCTTTCGGCCCGCCGCGCTGCACACGCCGCACGCGCTGCACTGGGGCCCAAAAAGTAAAAAACATGGAAAACTCTCCGATCAAGAACCAAGAAACGCCGCGCCGCTGCCGAAGCAAGAACCAAGCGGGCGCACTGCGGGTGTCGAGATCAGAGAATGGGCGGTTTGAGCTCGGGTTGCGGCGTGGCCTGCACGATCACGGTGCGCGCGGGCACCGGTGCGCCCAGCGGCAAGGTGGGTGGCAGGGCCCCTAACCGCAGCGGCACCGCCAGTGCCTGGTGGCAAATCCCGCACAAAAGACACAGGCCATGCGCGCCCGCTTCAGAGTGCCCGGGGCAGGCGGGGTCGGCGGCCTGAGCTATGGCCTGCGCAGCCTCGTGCGTTGCGCCGAGGTGGAGGTCGTGAGCGGGGTCGGGAGAGCAGGCGTGCGCAGCCTCGTGCAGCGCCAAGTCGGCGTGGCCACAGAGTGCTGCCGGGTTGATTGACGCCATCTGGGCTGGGCCATACGCAGCGGCAGGGACTGAATGCAAAACCGCCAGCGCCATGGCGTCGCCCGCCCACAACCGCCAAGGCAGCAGCAGCACGAACAAGATGATCAGCCAGCGACGCATCTTTCGATGTTAAGGCATTTGGGCACAGCGTGCAATCGCTGCGCCGCGCGGCACAATGGCCCCCATGCCCGATTCCGCCCCACCCACCCCCTTGCCGCAGCGCCTGCGCCGCCTCTGGCAGCCGCACAACGGGCTGTTCTGGCTGATGCTGCTGTTCAACGGCCTCTCGACCGGCATGGCTTGGTTTCTGCACCTGTCACCGCCCGCTGGTTGGTTGCTGCTGGTCTTTACCCTGCTGGCGCTGGCCAATGCGGCTGCGGGCATGCTGCTGCTGTGGCTGCTGTGGCGCAGCACCTAGGGAGGGTGCTGGCTGGCGCGTGCCCGGGTTTACACTAGTGCCACCCGCACAAAGCCGCTTGCCTTTGTCAACCCTCCCATGAACGCCGTTTTCCCACCCCCCACCGTGCCGTTGGAGCAGCTCGATGCCACCTTGGCGCGCCAGGGCTTTGCCCTGCTCGATGCGGCTGCGGTGCAGCGCTGGCTTGGGCTCGAGGCGCAGGCGCTGGCGGCCCTGCAACCGAGCTGGGAGCGGCTCTGCCCCGACCACTATCTGCGCGATGGCGGGCGCTACCGCAAACGGCGCCACAGCTGCTTCGTGGTCGAGGGCGCGCAGGTGCGCCAGGTGCCGCACCGGGTGCACTGGCAGCCGCTGCAGTACAACGCGCTGCACGGCGGCATGCAGCGCTGGTTCGAGCCGATCGAGCCCGAGGTCGTGGCCCAACCCGCTTGGCAGCGCCTGCTACAGCAGACCGCGGCGGCGGCTTCGGCGCTCAAGGGCGCGCAGCCGTGGTACGTGGAAGCGCACCAGTTTCGCATCGACACCACCGACGGCATCGGCCGCCCCACGCCCGAGGGCGCGCACCGCGACGGCATGGAGCTGGTGGCCGTCTATCTGCTCGCTCGCCAAGGCATCAAGGGCGGCGAGAGCCGGGTGTTCGAGGCCGATGGCCCGCACGGCCAGCGCTTCACCCTGACCGAGCCTTGGTCGCTGCTGCTGCTCGACGACGAGCGCGTGATCCACGAATCGACCCCGATCCAGCCGCTGGTGCCGGGCGAGCTGGGCTGGCGCGACACGCTGGTGCTGACGTGCCGCTCGGGCGGCTTTCAGGGCGATTGAGCCGCCGCGCTGGCCTTAAGATCCGGCCTGGGGCGCGGTAGCTGCCCGAGCCATTTATACGTCAATCCAAACCACCCCCTAGGAGACCAAACCCATGAGCAACCGAGAAGTCGTCGTCGTCAGCGCTGCGCGCACCGCCATCGGCACCTTTGGCGGCAGCCTCAAAGACACCCCCACCACCGAACTCGGCGCCCTGGTGGTGCGCGAGGTGCTGGCGCGCGCTGCCGTGCCCGGTGCCGACGTGGGCCACGTGGTCTTTGGCCACGTCGTCAACACCGAGCCGCGCGATCTGTACCTATCGCGCGTGGCCGCGCTCGACGGCGGCTGCCCAGACACCACCGTGGCCATGAACGTGAACCGCCTGTGCGGCTCGGGGCTGCAGGCCATCGTCAGCGCCAGCCAAGCGATCTTGCTGGGTGATTGCGACGTCGCCATCGGCGCCGGGGCCGAGAACATGAGCCGCGCGCCCTACCTCAGCCTGGTGTCGCGCTTTGGCGCGCGCATGGGCGACGCCACACTGGTGGACATGATGGTGGGCGCGCTGCACGACCCCTTCCACAAAATCCACATGGGCGTGACGGCCGAAAACGTGGCGGCGCAGTTTGGCATCAGCCGCGCCATGCAAGACGCACTGGCGGTCGAGAGCCACAACCGCGCCGAGCGCGCCAGTGCCGAGGGCCGCTTCAAATCGCAGATCGTGCCGGTGCTGCTCAAGAGCCGCAAGGGCGAGGTCGCGTTCGACACCGACGAGCACTTCCGCCCCGGCTGCACGCTGGCCGACATGGCCAAGCTCAAGCCGGTGTTCGTCAAAGAAAACGGCAGCGTCACGGCGGGCAACGCCTCGGGCATCAACGACGCCGCCGCCGCCGTGCTGCTGATGGAAGCCGGCGCGGCGCGCGCGCGCGGCCTAGCCCCCATGGCGCGGCTGGTGGGCTACGCGCACACCGGGCTCGAGCCCAAAATCATGGGCGTGGGCCCGATTTCGGCCACACGCAAAGTGCTCGAGCGCACCGGTCTGACGATTGCCGACCTCGACGTGATCGAAGCCAACGAAGCCTTCGCCGCCCAAGCCTGCGCCGTGACGCAAGAGCTGGGCCTAGACCCGGCCAAGGTCAACCCCAACGGCTCGGGCATCTCGCTCGGGCACCCGATCGGGGCCACCGGCGCCATCATCACCGTCAAGGCGCTGTACGAGCTGCAGCGCACCGGCGGCCGCTACGCGCTGGTGACGATGTGCATCGGCGGCGGGCAGGGGATTGCGGCGATTTTTGAGCGCCTTTGACCGCGCTGGGGCGGCGTAGGGCTGGCCGGGCGGGAGCGCATGTTCACAGATTTGTCATATGGCTTGCGTAGAGTGCGGCGATTCAAACCCAACCGCCCTACCCAATGCCCAAAACCCCCACCCCCTTCGCCCTAGCCCGCTTGACTGCGGCGGCTGCCCTAGCCATTGTGGCGCTGGCCGGCTGCCAGAATGCCCGACGCCATGGCCGCCTACAGCGTGGGCGGGCGCACCCTGCTGGTCACGGCCAACGAGGGCGACGCGCGCGACTGGCCCGGCTTCAACGAAGAGGTGCGCGTGCGCGCCCACTGCCCCCAAGGTCTGGATCCGGCCGTCTTTCCCAATGCGGCCGCGCTGATCATGGATTCGGGCTTGGGCCGACTGCTCGTCACCAACACCCCCAACGCCGGTCAAACTGGGCGCAACGCCGCCGGCCAGTGCACCGAGCTGTTCAGCTTTGGCGCGCGCTCGTTCTCGATCTGGGACGCCAGCAACCTGCAGCAGGTCTATGACTCGGGCGACGAGCTGGAGCAACGCACCCGTGCCCTGCCCAAGGTCGCCTTCAACGCCAGCCACAACAACAACACGCTCGACGCCCGCAGCCCGAGCAAAGGCCCAGAACCCGAGGCGGTGGTGGTGGCCCAGTTTGGCAACCGGCACTTCGCCTTCATCGGGCTCGAGCGCGTCGGCGGCGTGATGGTCTATGAAGTCACCAACCCGGCCGAGGCGCGCTTCGTGACCTACTTCAACGGCACGCGCAACGGCGTCACCGGCGACCGCGGCCCCGAGGGCCTGACCTTCATCCCGGCGGTGCAATCGCCCAACGGCCGGCCCCTGCTGGTGGTGGCCAATGAAATCAGCGGCACCACGCGCATACTGCAAATCAACTTGGGGTTTTAAGCGGTTCAACGGCCGATCGGCCCAATGGTTGTTGATGGGCTGGTGGACTGGTGTGCTGATCCTCTAGGCCCTGCAGGGGCGGGGCGCTGTGCGGCCTAGGCGCGTGCGCTGGCTGCAGGCTGGAGTGGCGCAGCGCATAATCGCTGCGCATGTGGATCGACAGCCATTGCCACCTCGACGCCCCCGATTGGACGGATGAGCAGCGCTTGGCGCTGCGTCAGCAAGCGCGTGTCGCTGGAGTGGAGGTGTGCGTCTATCCGGCGGTGGAGCGCGCCAACTGGGCGCGTGTGCGCGAACTGGCGCACACCACCGGCGACGCCTACGCGCTGGGCATCCACCCGCTTTATGTGATGCAGGCCGACGACGCCGACCTCGAGGCGCTGGCGCTCGAGTTGCAACGCTGCCACGCCGACCCGCAGCTGGTGGCGGTGGGTGAGATTGGGCTCGATTTTTTTGTTCCCGCCCTGTGCGCGCCGGCTGCGCGCCAGCGCCAGTGGCACTTCTACACCGCCCAACTGGAGCTGGCGCAGCGCTTTGGGCTGCCCGTGATCTTGCACGTGCGGCGTTCGGCGGACGAGTTGCTGCGCGGCTTGCGCCAGCGCGATCGGGGCGGGCCGGGTGCGGCCACGGCAGGCCCGGCAACGCGCTCGGCCACACGCCTAGCAACCAGCCCGGTCAGCGCGCGCGGCGGCATCGCGCATGCCTTCAGCGGCAGCTTACAGCAGGCGCAGGCCTTCATCGAACTCGGATTTGCCCTGGGCTTTGGCGGTGCCTGCACCTTCGAGGCGGCGCGGCGCCTGCGCCGGCTGGCCAGCGCACTGCCCGCCGAGGCGCTGGTGCTGGAGACCGACGCCCCCGACATGCCGCCCCAGTGGCTCTATACCCCGGCCGCGGCGCGCGCCAGCGGCGCCAGCCAAGCGCCCAACACCCCGACCGAGCTGCCGCGCATCGGTGCCACGCTGGCGGCGTTGCGCGGCTTGGACTGCGCCGCACTAGCCGCCCAGACCAGCGCCAGCGTGCGGCGCGTGCTGCCGCGGCTGGCAGTGCTGCGGCCAAATTCGGGCCCAGCAGCGCTTGCATCCGCACCCACGCCCACGCCCACGCCCGCAATGGGCCAGTTGCCCCAGTCATCCACCAGCGCGGCGCCCGGCGTCGCACCCTGAGTGCCACCGCCGCGCTCCAAGCAAGCCTATGCCACTGCGCCCCACCGGTTTGTCCAAACTTAGCCGCCTGCAAAGCGGCTTGCTGCTGGCGCTGGCTGGGGCCGTGGCCTTCAGTGGCAAGGCCATCATCGTCAAGCTGGCGTATCGCTACGGCGTCGATCCGGTCACGCTGCTGATGTACCGCATGCTGTTTGCGCTGCCGCTGTTTCTGGCCATGATCTGGTGGGCCACCTACCGCAGCGCCAAGCCGGTGCAGCCGCTGCAGCGGCGCGACTGGTTGGCCATTTTTGGGCTGGGTTTTTGCGGCTACTACCTCGCCAGTTTTCTCGATTTTCTGGGCTTGCAGTACATCAGCGCCAGCCTCGGGCGGCTGATTCTGTACCTCAACCCCACGCTTGTGCTGCTGCTGGGCTGGCTCTTGTTTGCCCAACGCGTCACGCCGCGCCAGCTCGGGGCCATGGGCCTGAGCTATGCCGGCGTGCTGCTGGTGTTTGGGCACGAGTTGCGCTTCGACGGCTGGAGCACGGCACTGGGGGCGGCGCTGGTGTTTGGCAGCGCGCTCAGCTACGCCGTATATCTGGTCTATAGCGGCGCGCTGGTGCAGCGCATCGGTGCGTTGCGGCTGGTGGGCTGGGCCACCACCGTGGCCTGCATCCTGTGCATCGGCCAGTTTGTGCTGCTGCGCCCACTCGAAGCGGCGCTGGTGGCGCCCGAGGTGATCTGGCTCTCGCTGCTCAACGCCGTGCTCTGCACCGCGGCGCCGGTGGTGCTGGTGATGCTGGCGATCGAGCGCATCGGCGCCGGGCTCACGGCCCAAGTCGGGATGGTCGGCCCCATGGCCACGCTGCTCATGGGCGCGCTGATACTGGGCGAGCCCTTCAACGCTTGGATTTTGGCCGGCACCGCGCTGGTGCTGGCGGGCGTGCTGTGGGTGAGCCGGCCCAGCCGGTGAGGATAATCGGATCAAGCAAATCGCTCAATCCGGCCCGCTCGGGCCATTTTTGGAGTGCAAGACAATGGATTTGGGAATCGCGGGCCGCTGGGCCTTGGTGTGTGGGGCCAGCAAAGGGCTGGGTTGGGGTTGCGCGCAGGCGCTGGCGAGTGCGGGAGTGAATTTGGTGATCGCGGCGCGCGGGGCCGAGCGCTTGCAGCAGGTGGCTGCCGAGCTGCGCCAGCAAAGCGGGGTGACGGTGCTGCCGGTGGCGGCCGACGTGACCACGGCAGCCGGGCGCGAGACGCTGTTTGCGGTGCCCGGCGGGCCGGGGCGGGCCTTTGACATCGTGGTCAACAACGCCGCTGGCCCACCCACGGGCGACTTTCGTCACTGGGAGCGCGAGCAGTGGCTGCAGGCGCTGGAGGACAATATGCTGAGCCCGATCGAGCTCATCAAGGCCACGGTGGACGGCATGGCCGAGCGCGGTTTTGGCCGCATCGTCAACATCACCTCCAGCGCCGTCAAGGCCCCGATCGACATCTTGGGCTTGAGCAATGGCGCCCGCAGTGGCCTGACCGGCTTCGTCGCCGGGCTGGCGCGCAGCGGCTTGGCGGCGCGCGGCGTGACCATCAACAACCTACTGCCCGGCAAGTTCGACACCGAGCGCCTGGCCGCCACCCTGGCCGCCGGGGCCCAAAAGAGCGGGCAGCCGCTCGAGGCCGTGCGCGCAGCGCAACTGGCGCAGATACCGGCGCGCCGCTTTGGCAGCCTGCAAGAGTTCGGCGCCGTCTGCGCCTTTCTGTGCAGCACCCACGCCGGCTACCTCAACGGCCAAAACATTTTGCTCGACGGCGGGGCTTATCCGGGGGTGTACTGATGAACCATCGTGCGCTGCAAGCCCCGATGGCGACGGCCAGTTGCTTGGGGCATTGCTGAGCTTGCTGGCCCGTGACCTGTTATTCACGGCGGGGCAGTTTTTGCGCGCCTGCTGTTCCTCCCGCAGTTGGCAGTTTAATCTGCCTCTTTGGATGTCGCTTCCCCATTTTCAGCCTTGCACTCTGCCAGACGCACAGACCAGTGGCCACTAGGCTCTTGCTGCGTGGTCAACAGGTCGTACGTCTTGACCATGCTCAGAAGCCCCGAGTGGCCGTACATCTGCGGAGTAAATGAGGGATCGGCTCGCTTGAGATAAGAACCCAACGGGCTCATGCCCACCTTGCCGTCGGTGGTATCGGCGGCCAAAAGCGAAACCGCGTCAACCAGCAACCGGGGGCGGCGTTTGGCCACAGGCTTGAGCGGTTCGGCTTTGGCAGTGTCTGACTTTGCCGACTTGTTGTCTGGGCAGGGTTCATCCGCAGCGGTGTGGACGATCGGCCGCACCCATTCGAAAAATTGGTCGCTTGCGTTGCGAAGTGCATCTGGCGTCTTGGCTTCGCCAACGATATAAACGGTGGCCCCGCGTTCACGCAGCTTGCGGCACAAATAGGCGAAGTCGGAATCGCTGGTGATGAGACAGAAGGTGTCGGCCCGGTCATCAAACATGGCCTCGAGTGCATCCAAGGCCAAGGCTATGTCTGCGGTGTTCTTGCCGGCGGCATATTGATATTGCAGGCACGGCGTAAAAGCCTGACGCACCAAAGCTTCTTGCCATCTATTGGCCAAGGTGCCGTGGTTGCCGTACCCGCGACACAGCACCACGCGGCCAAACTGGGCGACGATGCGCAAAGCGTGATCCAGAATCTCAGGCGTTGTGTTGTCGCTATCCACCAAAACAGCGACGCGGCTCTCGTTGGGCGATGTGTTCAATGACGCTCCACCTGATACTTGTTTATGATTCTTCGAAGTAGTCAGAATCTATTCTTTTGACTATAAAGGTGGCGGCTGGAGCAACACCGACGTCAAAATCAATCATGAGGGCTGCCAACTGCCTTCCGTCGATGAGAACCACTTTTGTGTCTATGCGGGATGCATAGTCCGCTGCTTCAGCTGTGTAGCTGGAGGTTGTGATGAAAACCCCCTTTTGGGCGCGTTGCCCTTGCAATGCGCCTACAAATTTTTGAATTTCTGGTCGCCCTACCGATCCTTGCCAGCGCTTTGCTTGGATGAAGATTGTGTCCAGACCGAGTCGGTCTTCTTTGATGATTCCGTCAATGCCACCATCGCCGGTTTGGCCTATGCGTTCACCAGCATCTCGTCGAGAGCCGCCATAGCCCATTTTTACAAGCAGTTCAACAACAAGCTGCTCAAAGAACATTGGGGAGCAGCCAAGAATTCGTGTCAGGAGCTCTGCAGCGAGTTGGTCTCGAAGGCTTTGGTGTGCCAGCTCGATTGATTCTTCTGGCGTGGTTCTTGATTGCGGCAGCTCTGATTGGGTCTCAGCCCCGTTCAGGGACTTTGTGGGATCACGAAAATCCAAAAATTCTGGAAACTGTTCCAAAAATTTTGTATCGATCTTGCTCGGGCTAGATAAAAGTATCTTGGTGCCTCGATCTGTTATTTTGAAAACACCTCGCTTCGGTGACTCAAGGAGTGCTGCCTTTTTAAGGTAGGTGCGTGCCCAACCAATCCTGTTCTTAAAAACACCCTGCTGGCCAGAGGGTAGTAACTCTGCGCGCTCAGTGGGCGTCAATTTGAAGTGCTCAGCCAAGTGCTCTTCAGCGTCGCGTAATGTGTGCTCGGACCCGTCTGACAAATGTTTCAGCAGCGGAAGCATGCAGGATTGGTAGTCAGGGATGGGCATTTTTCTAAGGGCGGCCGGCGCAGCTAAGATTCAACGTTAGAGGTTGTAGGGGAGGTGCAAAAAAGAGAGTCTTGCTTGATCCTTATTTCCGGCGGTCACCTTATTGACTCAAGTTTTAGAAACCAGCGGAAATGCAGCCGGATTGCGAATCGACTGAACGGATAAATCAATGTCCAGCTTGGGCCAGTACAGATGATCGGCACTGGGCCATTGGATATCGGTTAGTTGTTCTACGGTGGCATTTTTAAACCATGGGAAATCGTTGAACGAAACCGCAAGCTCTTCGTTTCCGAGTAGCAGCCAAAAGCAATGCTTGGAAATGTTTGTGACTTCAGCTTCCAAAGTGATGGTTCCAGGCATCCTGAATCTCCTTGATGTGCGTGCTCACGATAGCGTGCGCTTGCCGCAGCTGTGTTTGACTCAATCCGACGTTGACCGCCAACTCGATCTGAGGCGTGAGCCAGAACTTGGCTTCGCCATCCGGGTGAGAAATGTGTACGTGTATTCGTGTTTCTTCTCTGGAGAAAAAGTACAGCCTGAATTTGCCGTCTCTGACGATGGTCGGTGCCATTTGTTTTCAATGCACGAGCGGATTTGTGGGCGTTGGTTCAGGGTGCAGGGGTCATTTTGCCATGTTCCCCGGAGCTGGTGTGGGAACGTTTTGGTTATTGCGGGCCCGCCCCTCAACGCCGCAGCGACGAGACCGCGATGCCGGCCACGATGAGCGCGAAGGCGGCGACGTGGAAGGCTTGCGGGGGTTCGCGCAGCAGGGCGGCGGACATGAGCGCGGCCAGCAGCGGCGTCAGGTTGCTGAAGAACGCGGCCACGGTGGGGCCGGCGCGCTGCACCCCTTCGCCCCAGAAGCGGTAGGCGATCACGCCCGGCCCCAGGCCCACGAACACCAGCACCGCCAGCAGCGCCCAGCTCCAGTCGATCTGCGGCAAGGGGGTGCCGGTGGCCGCTGGCCACAAGACCCACTCGCCGGCGCTGAGCGCGGCCGACCAGAATAGGCCAAAAATGATCTGCGCCATCAAAAAGGCCGACCAATCGGCGCGGATCGGGGCCGGTTCGTCGCGCCGCGTGAGCAGCCAGCTGTAGAGCGCCCAGGTGCAGGTGGCCAGCAGCATCCAGGCGTCGCCCGGCACCAGTTGCAGCTCGAGTATGCGCTGCACTTGGCCTTGCGTGAGCACCACCAGCACCCCGAGCAGCGACAGCGCCGAGCCCAGCAGCGCCTGGCGCGTGATGGCGGCGCCAAAGAACAGGCGCCCAATGATCAGCATCCAGACCGGCATGCTGGCTGCCACCAGCGTGACATTGATCGGCGTCGAGGTGTGCAGCGCCAGGTATTGCAGCGAGTTGTAGCCGGCAATCGCCAGCAGCCCGAGCAGGGCAAAGCGGCGCCAGTGCTGCCACAAACCGCTGTGGCGGCGCAACACCCAAGCCGCCAGCGGCAGCAAAATGGCCAAAGCCACCAACCAGCGCAGGAAGTTGAAGGTCATGGGCGGAATCCAGTCCGCCGCCAGACGGCCCACGACGGCGTTGCCAGCCCACAGCAACGGGGCGATGGTGAGCATGGCGGCGGTGCCCAAGGTCAGGGGCGCAAATGGTGTGGCAGACATCGTTGCGACTGTAACGCCTGCGCGCTCGCGGCCTTGGCAAGGGGTTTGCAGTGCCGGTTTTGGGCGCTGCTGATTTCGTGGCACCATTGGCGTTTTGGCCGCCAGCAATGCAAGCCTTTGGCTCCAGCCTTTGCGGTGCACACATTGCGCCGCTCGCTGGTGTGCCGGTATTGCCCCAACCCACTCATTTTCAGGAACCCCCCCCCATGAGCACCACCCACAGCCGCGCCGTCGTGATCGAGCAAACCGGCGGCCCCGAGCAGATGCACCTGATCGAGGCCCCGGTGGGCGACCCCGGCCCGGGCGAGGTGCGCATCCGCCACCACGCCATCGGGCTCAACTACATCGACGTTTATCAGCGCAGCGGCCTGTACCCGCTGCCGCTGCCATTGCGCTTAGGCATGGAGGGCGCGGGCGTGATCGAGGCCGTGGGCGCGGGCGTGGAGCACCTGCAGGTCGGTGACCGCGCCGCCTACGCCAGCCAGCCGCCAGGCAGCTACTGCGACGCGCGCGTGCTGCCGGCCATGAACGTTTGCCGCCTGCCCGAGGACATCGGCTTTGAGCAGGGCGCGGCCATGATGCTCAAGGGCCTGACGGCCCAATACCTGCTGCGCCACTGCAAGCCGGTCGAGGGCTTGCAAGCGGGCGACTGGGTGCTGTTCCACGCGGCGGCGGGCGGCGTTGGGCTGATCGTTTGCCAGTGGGCGCGCGCGCTCGGCCTGCGCCTGATCGCCACTGCGGGCACGGACGAAAAATGCGCGCTGGCGCTGGCCAATGGGGCCGTGCACGCGATCAACTACCGGCACGAAAACGTGGCCGAACGCGTGCGCGCCCTGACTGCGGGCAGCGGCGTGAAGGTGGTCTATGACGGCGTGGGCAAAGACACCTGGGAGGGCTCGCTCGACAGCCTAGCGCCTTTTGGCCTGCTGGTGAGCTTTGGCAACGCCTCGGGCCCGGTGCCGGCCTTTGCCCCGGCGCTGCTGGCGGCCAAGGGCTCGGTCTATGTCACGCGCCAGACTCTGTTTCACCACATCACCAGCCGCGCGCGCACCCAAGCCATGGCCGACGAACTGTTTGCCGTGGTGGGCAGCGGGGCGGTGCAGATCCACGTCGAGCAGCGCTACCCGCTGGCGCAGGTGCAGCAGGCGCACCAAGCGCTGGAGGCGCGCCAGACCGTGGGCGCCACGGTGCTGTTGCCCTAAAGGCGGCGGCAGGGCGCCGTTGCGGGCGTCGTTGTGGGCGCCATTGTGGGCGCCGTTGTGGGCGTTTTTGGGGTCTTGAAATCGCCATCCGTCGCCGCTAGATTGTGCCTGTGGCCGCAAGGGTTTGCGGCCCAACAAGGGTCTCATCAACCGCAGTGTCTAGCAAAGGAGTGCACGCATCATGAACCACCTGATTCCACGGGGCAGCCTGTTCGACGACTTTTTCAAAGACATGGCCTCGCCCGGTTTTTTCATCAAACCGCTGCACGGCGACGCGCTGCCGCAGTCGATCAAGGTCGATGTGAGCGAAACGCCGGAGGCCTACCAGGTGCAGGCCGAAATCCCGGGTGTGGCGCGTGAAGACATTCACGTCAACATCGATGGCAGCATCGTGAGCCTGCGCGCCGAGGTCCGGCAGCAGGACCGCCAGACCTCAGACGATAAACTGCTGCGCAGCGAGCGCTACTACGGCTCGGTGGCGCGCAGCTTTCAGTTGCCGCTCGAGATCGACGAGGCCGAGGCCAAAGCCAAGTACGAGCACGGCGTGTTGACGCTCACGCTGCCCAAGAAGCGCGGCCGCAGCGGCCAGCGGCTGACGATCGAGTGAGGGCGTCGGGGCCGGCGCACCAACTCAGGCGCGCGAGCGCCGCACGCGCCGGATTTCGTCGATGATGATACCGCACGCGCCTAGCGTGATCGCCATGTCGGCCAAGTTGAAGGTGGGAAAGTGGCCGCCGTGAAACACCGGCTGCAGCCAGCGGAAGTGAAAGTCGAGCATGTCGATCACGTGGCCGTGCAGCAGCCGGTCGATCAGGTTGCCGATGGCCCCGCCCATGATGCAAGCGATCGAAAAAGCAAACAGGCGCTGGCTGTGGTGCTTGTGCAGCAGCCATACGATGAAGGCGCTGGCCGCCACCGCCACCGCGCTCAGAAACCAGCGCTGCCAGCCACCGGCGTCGGCCAACAGCGAAAAGGCCGCGCCCGGGTTGTGGTGCCGCGTGAGGTTGAAAAACGAGCTGATGCGCAGCGCTTCGCCGTGGTCGAAGGTGGCGACGATGAGCGTTTTCGTGAACTGGTCGGCCAGCACGATGGCGGCGGCCAGCGCGAGCCAGAGCCAGAGGCTGGTGGGGGATGATTTGGCCATGGGGCGCTTTGTATAAAAAGGTGCAGCCTCTTAGGCTACGTGGCGCACTTCGCCGCTGCCGTACAGGTTGCTGGTGCAGCGGCCACAGAGCTCGGGGTGCGCCGGGTCGTGGCCCACGTCGTCGCGGTAATGCCAGCAGCGCGCGCACTTGGGGGCGCTGGCTGGGCGCACCTGCACCGCCAGCTGCGCGCCCGGCTGCAGCTCGACGGCCGAGACGATGAACACAAATTTGAGCTCGTCGCCTAGGCTGCGCAGCAGCGCCAAGTCTTCGGCGTCGAGCGTGAGCCTCAGGTTGGCTTGCAGCGAGGAGCCTAGGCTGCCGCTGCTGCGCACATCTTCGATCGCCTTGTTGACCACCGTGCGCAGCTCGCGCAGGCGGCCCCACTTGGCCAGCAAGGCCTGGTTGGGGCTGGGCAGCGGCAGGTAGGTCTCGGTGTAGATCGACTCGGTGTGGCCGACCAATTTCCACGCCTCCTCAGCGGTGAAGCTCAAAAACGGCGCCATCCAGCGCAGCAGCGCGTGCGTGATCTGGTGCAGCGCGGTCTGGGCGCTGCGCCGTGCCAGGCTCTTGGGGGCGCTGGTGTAGAGGCGGTCTTTGAGCACGTCGAGGTAGAAGGCGCCCAAGTCTTCGGAGCAATAGACTTGCAGCTTGGCGACCACGGGGTGGAACTCGTACTCTTGGTAGTGCGCCAGCACCTCGGCCTGCAAGGCGGCCGCGCGGCTCAGGGCGTAGCGGTCGATCTCCAGCAGTTCGGACTCGGGCACGCCGTCGGTGGCGGGGTCGAAGTCGCTGATGTTGGCGAGCAAAAAGCGCAGCGTGTTGCGCATGCGCCGGTAGGCATCGACCACGCGCGCCAGAATTTTGTCGTCGATCGCCAGATCGCCCGAATAATCGGTGGCCGCCACCCACAGGCGGATGATCTCGGCCCCGAGCTTGGAGCTGATCTGCTGCGGCGCCACCACGTTGCCCACGCTCTTGCTCATCTTGCGGCCTTGGCCATCGACGGTGAAGCCGTGCGTGAGCAAGCCCTTGTACGGCGCGCGGCCGTACAGGGCGCAGGCGGTGAGCAGCGAGCTGTGGAACCAGCCGCGATGCTGGTCGTGGCCTTCGAGGTAGAGGTCGGCCTCGGGGCCGTGCTCGTGCCCGGCGCCGGCGTGGCTGCCCTTGAGCACGGTGGTGTGGGTGGTGCCCGAGTCGAACCAGACTTCCAGAATGTCGCTGCTCTTGCTGTAGTGCGCCGGGTCGGCGGCGTCGTCGATGCGCGCCAAAATCTCGGCCACGCTGAGCTGGCTCCAGGCCTCGATGCCGCCCGCTTCCACCACCTCGGCGGCTAGGTCGATGATCTCGAGCGTGCGCGGGTGCGGCTCGCCGCTGTCGAGGTGCAGCAAAAAGGGCAGCGGCACGCCCCAGGAGCGCTGGCGGCTGATGCACCAGTCGGGCCGGTTGGCGATCATGTCGCGCAGCCGGGTGCGGCCGTTTTCGGGGTAAAAGCGCGTTTGCTCGATGGCTTGCAGCGCCGACTGGCGCAGCGTCTGCTCGGCGGCGTCTTGCGTGAACACGCCGCTGCCTGCGTCCATGCGCACGAACCACTGCGCGGCGGCGCGGTAGATCACCGGCGTTTTGTGGCGCCAGCAGTGCGGGTAGCTGTGGCTGATGGTCTCGGTGCCAAACAGCCGGCCGTGCGCGCGCAGGGTGTCGATGATCACCGAGCAGGCCTTCCAGATGTTGAGGCCGCCAAACAGGGGCAGCGCCTCGTCGTACTGGCCGTTGCCCTGCACCGGGTTGAGGATTTCGTCCAGCTTCAGGCCGTGGGCGACGCAGGAGTTGAAGTCTTCCACGCCATAGGCCGGGGCCGAGTGCACGATGCCGGTGCCGTCTTGGGCGGTGGCGTAGTCGGCCAGATAAATGGGGCTTGAGCGCTCGTAACCGGGGTGCACGTGCGCCAGCGGGTGCTGGAAATTGATCAGCTCCAGCGCCCGGCCGGGGGCGGTGGCGAGCACGCTGCCTTGCAACTGAAAGCGCACCAGGCATTTTTCCACCAGCGATTCGGCCAGCACCAGCAAGCCGCGCGGCGTGTGCACCAGCGCGTAGATCAGCTCGGGGTTGAGGTTCAGGGCCTGGTTGGCCGGAATGGTCCAAGCGGTGGTGGTCCAGATCACGGCGTACATGGGCTGGCGCGCAAGCTCGGCGGTATCCACGTGCGGCAGGCCGCTGTGGCCAAAGAAGGCGTGCAGCAGTTTGGCCGGTTCGGCGCACAAAAAGCCCACGTCCAGGCTCTGGCTTTGCTTGTCTTGGTACTCGATCTCGAACTCGGCCAGCGAGGAACCGCAGTCGAAGCACCAATAGACCGGCTTGAGGCCGCGATAGACGAAGCCGCGCTCCATCATGCGCTTGAAGGCGCGGATCTCGTGGGCTTCGGTGGCGAAGTCCATGGTTTTGTAGGGCTGGCCCCACTGGCCCAGCACGCCCAAGCGCTGGAAGTCGGCCATCTGCTGCGCGATCTGCTCGGTGGCGAAGGCGCGTGCCTTGGTCTGCATCTGATCGCGCGACAGCTTGCGGCCGTGCAGCTTTTCAATCGCGTTCTCGATCGGCAGGCCGTGGCAGTCCCAGCCCGGGATGTACTGCGCGTCAAAGCCGGCCAGCTGGCGCGCTTTGACGATCATGTCTTTGAGCACCTTGTTGACCGCGTGCCCGATGTGGATCTGGCCGTTGGCATAGGGCGGGCCGTCGTGCAAGATGAACTTGGGCGCACCCACGCGCGCGGCGCGCAGGCGCTGGTACAGGCCGTGCTCGTTCCACTCTTGCACCCAACCCGGTTCGCGCTGCGGCAGGTTGCCGCGCATGGGAAAGGGCGTGTCGGGCAGGTTCAGCGTGGCGCTGTAGTCGGTCGGGGTGGCGTCTGGCATGGCAATGGCGGTAGGGGGGTGCGGTGAGCGGGCCGGCTGACAGAGAGGGTGCCGCGCCAGCCCCGAATGGGCGTGCTCAGGTGGGGGCTGCAGACCGGGCGGCAAACCAGGCGCGGGCGTCGGCGCAGTCTTGTGCGATGCCGCGCGTGAGGGCCTCGAGGCCATCGTAGCGCAGCTCGTCGTGCAGTTTGTGCAGCAGTTCGACGCGAATGATTTTACCGTAGGCCTCACCCGGCGTGGTGGCGCTGCGCAGGGCCTGCTGCACGCGCTCGGGCCAGTCTAGGCAGTGGGTCTCTAGCAGCACGCGGCCGCCGTTGGCGTCGTTGGGGTCGAGCGAGGGCCGCACGCCAAGGTTGGCCACGCCGGGCAGCGGCGGTGCCGCCGGGTCTGGGTCCAGCCCGTGCACTTGCACCACGAAAATGCCGCTGGCGGCGGGCTTCCAGTGGTCAAAGCGCAGGTTCAGGGTGCGAAAGCCGTCGTCGGCCCCGCTGGCCGACGCGCCCAGCGCGCGCCCAAGCTTGCGCCCATGCACCACGTGGCCGCTGATGGCGTAGGGCCGGCCCAGCAGGGCGGCCACATCGGTCATGCGGCCAGCGGCCAGCGCCTCGCGCACCTCGGAGCTGGAGACGCGCAGACCGTGCACCTCGTAGCTCATCATGCGCGCCACGTCGAAGCCCTGGGCGCTGCCTGCGGCATCGAGCAGCGCGTAGTCGCCGCGGCGCTGGGCGCCAAAGCGGAAATCGTCGCCCACCAGCACGTAGCGCGCGCCCAGCGCCCCGATCAGCACCTGGTCGATGAAGGCCTGCGCCGGCAGCGTCGCCAAGCGCTCGTCAAAGGGCAGGATCACGCACCGCTCCACGCCGCAGCGGCGCAGCTCGTGCAGCTTGTCGCGCAAGGTGGCGATGCGCGCCGGGGCCAGATCGGGCTGGCGGTATTTTTGCGCGAAATAGTCGCGCGGGTGCGGCTCGAAAGTGAGGGCGCAACTGGGCAGGCCGCGGTGGCGCGCCTCATTGCCCAGCAGCGCCAGCATGGCTTGGTGGCCACGGTGCACGCCGTCGAAGTTGCCAATGGTGAGCGCGCAGCCCCCTTGGGAGCGGGTCTGGCGCAGCAGGTTGGCCATGCCTTGGATGATTTTCATGCGTAAAGGGTAAAGATTTGGGCCGGGTGTCGCCGAACCGCAACCAAAGCGCGCTATATTGACACAAACCCACATGGGTTTCGCCTCTGCCCGCCGCTGCCTTGGCTCGGTTGCCGGTGGGCCGGGTTTCTGTGGTGGTTCGGGTGGCTGCGCGGCGCGTGGCGGCCAAGGCCAAAGCACGCGGAGGCAAGGTTTGGTGAAGGTCTTGAAATTGTCGGCACAGGGCGTGCCGCAGTCGTGGATCAGCCTAGAGCAGGCCGTGCTGCACTACGCAGCCGGCGAGGTGCGCTGGGAGGCGGGCCTGCGCGTGGCGCGGTTTCGGGGCGGTATCAACGCCGCCAGCGGGCTGCAGTCGGTGATCGAGGTCAACTCCATCATCGGCACGGTCGGCGTGCCCAACATCAACCCCTTCGAGCTCAAGCCCAGCCTGAACAACGAAAAGCTGTTCGCCCGCGACCGCAGCCTGTGCGCCTACTGTGGCGACTCGTTCCCCGAATCGTTTCTAACGCGCGAGCACATCCGGCCGCTGGCCCAAAAAGGCGGCGACCAATGGATGAACGTGGTCACGGCCTGCCGCAGCTGCAACCACCGCAAGGGCAACCGCACGCCCGAACAAGCGCGCATGCCGCTGCTCTACACCCCCTACGTGCCCAGCTTGTGGGAGGACTTTATTTTGCGCAACCGCCGCATCTTGGCCGACCAGATGGAGTTTCTGGCCGCGCGCCTGCCACGCCACTCGCGGCTGCACGCCTGAGCACGGTGCAGCGCGAATTGGCCGGCCCGCAACCGCGCACCGATCCTATTGATCGATTAGACAAAACCAATCCCCGCACCCGATAGCCTCGGCCTACACTGTACGCACCTGTCCACCCCCCCCGTCCACTTTTTCAACCAGGAGATGAGACCATGACGACCGAATCCAAATGCCCTTTCCACGGTGCGCCCACCGCCCCGGCGGTGGCGGGCGTGCGCTCGAACCGCGACTGGTGGCCCGAGCAGCTCAATCTGCGCATCCTGCACCAGCACGGCTGCAAATCGAACCCGATGGGCAAAGACTTTGATTACAAAAAAGCCTTCGCCGAACTCGACCTCGACGCTGTGGTGCAAGACCTCAAGGCGCTGATGACCGACTCGCAAGACTGGTGGCCGGCCGACTACGGCCACTACGGCCCCTTCTTTATCCGCATGGCCTGGCACGCCGCCGGCACCTACCGCATCCACGACGGCCGCGGCGGTGCCGGCCACGGCGCGCAGCGTTTTGCCCCCGAGAACAGCTGGCCCGACAACGGCAACCTCGACAAGGCGCGGCGCCTGCTGTGGCCGATCAAGCAAAAGTACGGCAAGCACCTGTCGTGGGCCGATTTGCTCATCCTCACCGGCAACGTGGCGCTGGAGTCTATGGGCTTCAAGACCTTTGGCTTTGCCGGTGGCCGCCCCGACATCTGGGAGCCGCAGGACGACATCTGGTGGGGCCCCGAAACCGAGTGGCTGGGCGACAAGCGCTACAGCGGCGAGCGCGATCTGGCCAAACCGCTGGGCGCGGTGCAGATGGGCCTGATTTACGTCAACCCGCAGGGCCCCAACGGCGTGCCCGATGCGCTGGCCTCGGCGCGCGACATCCGCGAGACCTTCGCGCGCATGGCCATGAACGACGAGGAAACCGTGGCCTTGGTGGCCGGCGGCCACACCTTTGGCAAGGCGCACGGGGCCGGGCTGGAGTCGCACGTGGGGCGCGAGCCCGAAGGCGCGCCGATCGAGCAGCAGGGCTTGGGCTGGGCCAACAGCCTGGGCACGGGCAAGGGCGGCGACACCATCACCAGCGGCATCGAAGGCGCTTGGACCCCGACCCCGACGCAGTGGGACCACAGCTACTTCGAGATGCTGTTTGGCTACGACTGGAATCTGGTCAAGAGCCCGGCCGGCGCCTGGCAGTGGGAGCCGGTCAACGTGGCCGACAAAGACCTGGCCCCAGCGGCGCACGACCCCGCCAAGCGCGTCAAGACCATGATGACCACCGCCGACTTGGCGCTGCGCTTCGACCCGGCCTACAACAAAATCGCGCGCCGCTTTCAGCAAAACCCGGCCGAGTTCGCCGACGCCTTTGCCCGCGCCTGGTTCAAGCTCACGCACCGCGACATGGGGCCGCGCGCGCGCTACCAGGGCAAGCTGGTGCCGCCCGAGGTCCTGATCTGGCAAGACCCGGTGCCGGCCGCCACGCAGCCGCTGATCGACGCCGCCGACGTGGCGGCGCTCAAAGCCCAGGTGCTGGCATCAAACCTGAGCGTGGCGCAACTGGTGGCCACGGCCTGGGGCGCGGCGAGCACCTTCCGCGGTTCCGACAAACGCGGAGGCGCCAACGGCGCGCGCATCCGGCTGGCGCCGCAAAAAGACTGGGCCGCCAACGACCCGGTGCAGCTCGCCAGCGTGCTGGCCCAACTCGAAGCCATCCAGCAGCGCTTCAACGCCAGTTCGGGCAAAAAAGTCTCGCTGGCCGACTTGATCGTGCTCGCTGGCGGCGCAGCGGTGGAGGCGGCGGCCAAGGCTGCGGGCCATGCCATTGAGGTGCCGTTTCACCCCGGGCGCACCGACGCGCTGCCCGAGCAAACCGATGTGGCCTCGTTTGCCGTGCTCGAGCCGCGCGCCGACGGCTTGCGCAACTACGCCGCTCCCGGCTGCGAAGCCCACGCCGCCGAGTTGCTGATCGACCGCGCGCAGCTTTTGACCCTTACCGCGCCCGAACTCACGGTGCTGGTGGGCGGCCTGCGCGTGCTCGGGGCCAACAGCGGCGGCAGCCGCCACGGCGTGTTCACGCAGCGCCCCGGCGTGCTCTCGACCGACTTCTACACCCAGTTGCTCGACATGGGCACGGTGTGGGCGCGTTCGGCCGCCAATCCGCACGTGCTCGAGGGCCGCTGCCGCAAGAGCGGCGCCCTGAAGTGGACCGCGACCGTGGCCGATCTGGTGTTTGGCTCCAACTCGCAACTGCGGGCCCTGGCCGAGGTCTATGCCGAGCGCGGCAACGAGCGCAAGTTCGTGCAGGACTTTGTCGCCGCTTGGGTCAAGGTGATGGAGCTGGACCGCTTCGACTTGCGTTGATACAGCGCACGGGCTCGGTGCGGTGGTGGTGGCACCGGGCCCGCGCAAAGTGCTAGGATCTGCAACCGTTGTCAGCCACTTGGGTCGCTGGCAGCGGTTTTTTCTTTGGAGGCAACAATGGGCGAAGCTTTGGAGATGAGCGGCCTGCATCGCTGGCGTTTTTTTCGCAGTGGCGGCTTTGACCAAGTGCGCATCGAAACGTCGCAGGATTTGCGCAGCCTCGATCAGCTTGACCAAAAGCTGTGGGCCGTGCTCGCCTGCCCGACCAGTGGCCTCGAGTTCGACAGCCGCACGTTGCAGCGCATCGACACCGACGGCGACGGCAGCATCCGGGTGCCTGAGCTGCTGCACGCGGTGCGCTGGGTGTGCGAGCAGCTGCACAACCCACAGCTGCTGTTTCAACCCGGTGCCGACTTGCCGCTGGATGCTTTGCGCTCCGACACGGCAGCCGGGGCTTCCCTGTTTGCCGCCGCGCAGCAGGTTCTGCAGCGCCTGGGCAAAGCCACAGCCGAGCAGCTGTGCCTAGACGACCTGAGCGATCCGGCGCGCCTGTTCCCGCCCACCCTGCCCAACGGCGATGGCGTGGTGCCGGCCGAGCTGGCCCCAGACGCCGCCTGCGCCGAGCTGATCGCGCACATCATCGCCACCCAAGGCGCTCAGACCGACCGCAGCGGCCAGCCCGGGGCCACGCAAGCGGGCCTGACGGCCTTTTTGGAGCAGGCGCAGCAGGCGCTGGACTGGCACCTGAGCGCCCCGCACGGGCCGGGTACAGTGCCGCCAGAAGCGGCAACCAATGCGCCGCCGCTCTCGGGTTTACAGGAAGCGGCCGCCCTGCAAGCCTACGACGCCGTGCAGGCCAAGGTGGACGATTTTTTTACCCGCTGCCGGCTGCTCGACTTCGACCCCCGCGCCGAGGCGGCGCTCAACCCCGACGAGGCGCGCTACACCGAGATGGCCCCCCTCACCCTGCACGCAGCCAGCGCCGAACTGGCCGCCTTGCCGCTGGCACGGGTGCAGCCGGGGGCCGCTCTGCCTCTGTGCGCAGGGGTCAACCCGGCGTGGCAGAGCCGCTTGGCCGCGCTGCGCGAGGTGGCGGTGCAACCGCTGCTGGGCGACTGCGAAGCGCTGACGCCCGCCCAGTGGGACGATCTGGGTGCGCGCCTGGCCGACTGCCGCGCTTGGCTGGCGGCGCGCCCCAACGGCGCCCTGGCCGACTGGAGCCCCGCCGCGCTGCGCCAGTTGCTCGACAGCCCCGCGCCGGCTCGGCTGGCGGCCCTGATCGAACAAGACCGCAGCGCCGATGCCAGTGCCGCCGGCATCGAAGCGCTCGAGCTGCTGCTGCGGCTGCGCCGCGACCTCGTGCCGCTGCTGCGCAACTTCGTCAACCTGAGCGATTTTTACGGCCAGAAAGAGCCGGCCATCTTCCAAGCCGGCACGCTCTACATTGACCAGCGCAGCTGCACGCTGTGCCTGCGCGTGTCCGACCTAGAGCGCCACAGCGAGTTGGCCCCGCTCTCGGGCGCCTACCTGCTCTACTGCGAATGCGTGCGCCCCGACGAGGAGCCAATCACCATCGTCGCTGCCCTCACCGGCGGCGACGCCGACGAGATGCTGGTGGCCGGGCGCAATGCGCTCTTTTACGACCGCCAAGGGCGCGACTGGAAGGCGCAGGTGCTGCGCGTGGTCGAGGCACCCATCAGCGTGCGGCAAGCGTTTTGGATGCCGTACCGGCGTTTGGCCCGATTCATCAGCGCCCAGGCGCAGCGTCTGGCGGCGGCGCGCGAGCAAAACGTCGAGGCCCAATCGGCAGCCGGGGCGGCGGCAGCGGCGCCGGGTGCGGCCGCGCCGGTGTCCGCGCAGGCTTTCGACATCGCGCGCTTTGCCGGCATTTTTGCCGCCATCGGGCTGGCGCTGGGTGCGCTGGGCACGGCGCTGGCTGCGATCATGGGTGGTTTTTTGCGCCTGCCGCTGTGGCAGATGCCGCTGGTGCTGGTGGGTCTGCTGCTGCTGATTTCCGGCCCGGCGATGTTGTTGGCTTGGTTCAAGCTGCGCCAGCGCAACCTAGGCCCTTTGCTCGATGCCAACGGCTGGGCGGTCAACATCCGGGCGCGGCTCAACATCCCCTTCGGGGCGGCGCTCACCGGTGTGGCGCAGCTGCCTGCTGGGGCCGAGCGCAGCCTACAAGACCCCTATGCCGAACCCAAACGGCCTTGGTCCTGGTATGCTTTGACGGCCTTGCTGATGCTGGTGCTGGCCCTGACTTGGCTGCTGCTGCGCTGAATTAGACAAACACCCCGGCGCTGGCGCCCATGCGCGCCGACACCTCGTCGAGGTGGTGCAGGGTGTCGCCCAAGGTGAGCTCGAGCTGCGTCAGCTTTTTGAAGCAGTGGCTCACGATGTACTCGTCGGTGACGCCGATGCCGCCGTGCAGTTGCACCGCTTGCTGGCCGACGAAGCGCATCGACTGCCCCAGCTGCACCTTGGCGCGCGCCAGCGCTTGGCGCCGTTCGGGGGCGGGCGCACCGAGCTTGAGGGTGGCGTAGTAGCTCATGCTGCGCGCCAGCTCGAGCTGCATTTTCATGTCGGCCACGCGGTGGCGCAGGGCCTGAAAGCTGGCGATGGGCACCCCGAACTGCTGGCGTGTGTTCAGGTATTCGAGCGTGAGTGCCAGCGTTTGCTCCATCACGCCCACGCCTTGGGCGCAAGCGGCGGCGATGCCGACGTCGGCGGCCCACTCCAGCGCCGCCAAGCCATCGGCGCTGAGCAGCTGCGCCGGGCTGTGCGCAAAGCCGACTTCGGCGGCGCGGCTGCCGTCCTGGGTTTGGTAGGCTCGGGTTTGCACCCCGGCGGCGCTGCGTTGCACCAAAAACAGCGCCAGCCCCTGCGCGGTCTGGGCCGGCACCAGAAAGGCGTCGGCGCAGTCGCCGGCGGGTACCAGGCTCTTGGCGCCGTCGAGCAGCCAGACTTCGCCCTGCGGCTCGGCTTGCCCCGCGCTTTGGGCACTAGGCCGCCCCGCTTGCGAAGTGGCCGGCTGCGCGACCGCTTGGGTCGCCACGGCCCCCAGCCGGTGGCGCAAGCCCCGTTCCACGTGCGCCAACACCAGCAGCGCCGTGCCACTGGCCAAGCGCGGCAACCACTGCGCTTGCACGCTGGTGGGCGCAAAGGCCTGCAGCACCGAGGCGGCGACAAAGGTCTGCTCTAGGGGCTCGAGCACCAAGCCGCGCCCCAGCTCCTCTTGCACCAGCATGGCTTCCACCGCGCCCAGCCCCAGTCCCTCGTGGGCATCGGTCACGGTCAGGCCGCACAGGCCGAGTTCGGCCAGTTCGTTCCAAGCGGCACGATCAAAGCCGCCGGCGGCGGTGGCGGCGCGGCGACGCTCGAAGGGGTAGGCTTTGTGCACCCAGCGCTGCACGGCCTCGCGCAGCTGCAGTTGCTCGTCGGAAAAATTGAAATCCATCACGGTCTCCAAAAAGGGGGCTTAGCCGAGCAGGGTTTGGGCCACGATGTTGCGTTGCACCTCGTTGCTGCCGCCGTAAATCGTGGTTTTGCGCAAGTTGAAGTAGGTGCCTGCCAGCGGCGCGTTGGCGCTCGGGCCGCCGGGGAAGTCGCCCTGCCAGCCGGCTTCCAGCGCTTCAAAGATGCAGGGCAGGGCAAAGGGGCCGGCGGCAAGCATCATCAGCTCGGCCAGGCGCTGCTGGATTTCGCTGCCACGGATTTTGAGCAAGCCGGCGATGTCGAGCGGGTTTTTGCCCGATTTTTCGGCCGACAGCACGCGCAGCACCAGCATCTCAAGCGCCACCACATCGACCTCCAGCAGCGCGATCTGGTCGCGAAAGCGGCTGTCGTTCCACACCCCTTCGGCTTGGGCGATGCGCTTGAGGCGCTCGAGTTCGCGCTTGGCGCGGTTGACTTCAGCGATGTTGGTGCGCTCGTGGCTGAGCAGGTGCTTGGCGTAGTTCCAGCCCTTGTTTTCGGCCCCAATCAGGTTGCCGAGGGGCACCTGCACATCGTCAAAAAAGACCTCGTTGACTTCGTACTCGCCGTCGAGCAGGCGCACCGGGCGCAGCGTGATGCCAGGCGATGTCATGTCGATCAGCAAAAAACTGATGCCGCTCTGGGGCTTGCCTTCGTGGCTGGTGCGCACCAGACAAAAAATCCAGTCGGCGTGCTGGCCCAGCGTGGTCCAGGCTTTCTGGCCGTTGACCAAGTAGTGGTCGCCCCGGTGCTCGGCTCGGGTTTTGAGGCTGGCCAGATCGGAGCCGGCGCCGGGCTCGCTGTAGCCCTGACACCACCAGACCTCGCCGCTGGCGATGCCGGGCAGGAAGCGCTGCTGCTGCTCGGCGTTGCCGTAGGCCATGATCACCGGGGCCACCATCACCGGGCCGAAGGGGATGACGCGCGGAGCCCCGGCGAGGGCGCATTCTTCTTCGAACAGGTGTTTTTGCACCGCCGTCCAGCCCGGGCCGCCGAAGGCCTTGGGCCAGCCGCTGGCCAGCCAGCCCTTGCGCCCGAGGATGCGGGCCCAGCCTTGCAGGTCGTCGCGGCTCAGGCGCAGGGCGTGGTGCACCTTGTGCGCCAGTTCGGGCGGCAAGTGGGCGCGCACCCAAGCGCGGATTTCGGCTCTGAAAGCCTGTTCTTCGGGCGTAAAAGCCAAGTCCATGGGGTGGGTCTCCTTTGTGGCGTCGTGGCACGACCATCGCTTTGTAGCACGCACCCAACGGCAGCGCTGTCCGGGCGGTGACAGCGGGTTCAGGCAGGGCCGAGTGGGGCCGGGCAGGGTAGGGCCGTACCACAAAAACTGGCCTAGGCTGCAGCAGCCAAAGGCCCTTGTGGGCCAACGCCTGCTCAGACCCCGGCCTGCTCCAGCCGCTGCTGCAAATCCTGCACCTGCTGCTCTAGGGCCTGCACGCGCTCGGCCAGCGCGGCCAGTTGGGTTGCCAGCTCCGTCCCCTTTCCAATTCCCAGCCCAGCGCCCCCCGCCTCGGCCAGCAACTCGGGTGCCGGTGCGCCACACAGCAGATGGGCCCAGCGCGGCTCGCGCGCACCGGGCTGGCGCGGCAGCAGCGCCACCAGCGGCCCGCCCTTTTGCGCCGGGCGCTGCTGCAGTTCCTCCAAAAAGGCCTCGACCGAAGCGATGTCGAGGAAGCGGTACCAGCGCTCGGCGTTCAGGCGCAGCTCGCCCGCGGTCTGCGGCCCGCGCAGCATCAGCAGCCCCAGCAGCACGGCGGCTTGCTCGGGCACGCCCACGGCGCGCTGGAAGTTGTGCTCAAAGCGCGGCACGCGCCCGCCGCTGCTCTCGAACACCAGGGTGCGCTGGCGCAGGCCGTCGAGCGCCAGCGCGATTTCGCTCTCGCTCAGGTTGAGCACCGGGTCGCGCGCCGATTTTTGGTTGCAGCCCAAGAGCAGGCTGTTGAGGGTCAGCGGGTAGCTGTCGGGCACGGTGCGCGCTTTCTCCATCAGGGTGGCGAGCACGCGCGCCTGCACCGCCGTCAGCGGCTCGAAGGCGGTGGGCGATGGGGTGTCGTGCTCGTTGGGGGCAACGCTGGGGTCCGCAGCAGGGTCGGGCAGGTTCATGGGAGTCATTACACTAGGCATCTGTATGGTTGCAACAAAGAACATTGTCGTACTGATTTCGGGCACCGGCTCGAATATGCAGGCCTTGGTGCGCGCGGCGCAGCAGCAGCACTGGGAGCAGCGCTTCGGGGCGCGCATCGCTGGTGTGCTCAGCAACCGGGCGCAGGCGGGCGGGCTGGCTTGGGCGCAAGCGCAGGGCTTGCCCACGGCGCTGCTCGAGCACGCACACTACCCCAGCCGCGCCGCCTTCGACGCCGCGCTGATGCAGGCCATCGACCGCTTCGACCCCCACGGCAGGCCGGCGCTGGTGCTGCTGGCGGGTTTCATGCGCATCTTGGGGCCAGACTTTGTGCAGCACTACGCCGGGCGCCTGCTCAACATCCACCCCTCGCTGTTGCCGGCGTTTCCGGGGCTGCACACGCACCAGCGCGCGCTCGATCTGGGTTGCCGCTTTGTCGGGGCCACGGTGCACCACGTCACGGCCGAGGTGGACAGCGGCCAGATTCTGGAGCAGGCGGTGCTGCCGGTGCTGCCCGACGACACCGCATCCACCCTGGCCGCCCGGCTGCTGACGCAAGAGCACATCATCTACCCGCGCGCGGTCGAGCGCTGGTTGGCGGCAGCCGCCTAGATCGCCTTGTGAAACACCAGCCCCGCGTGCTCGCGCATGGCGTGGAACTGGATTTTGGGCCAATTGGCCTCGACGGCGCGCAGCGTCGCTTGGTGGTCCACCAGCAGCGTCGGCGCATCGACCGCGTCCCAGGCCATGCGGTGCAGGTTGGCTTGCATGAATCGCTTGAGCTCGGCCTCGCCGCCGTCTTCGGGTGCGCAGGTGACCCAGCGCGCCACCTGGTAGGGGCTGGGGCTGATGCGCGCCTTGACACCGTATTCGCTCTCGAGCCGGTGCTGCACCACCTCGAACTGCAGTTGCCCCACGGCACCCAGCATCAGCACCGTGCCCGCCATCGGCCTAAAGACTTGGATCGCGCCTTCTTCGCCCAGCTGCGTCAGACCGGCCTTGAGCTGCTTGCCGCGCAGCGGGTCGGCCACTTCGACGCTGCGGATGATCTCGGGCGCAAAAAACGGCAGCCCGGTGAACTGCAGCGCCTCGCCTTCGGTGAGCGTGTCGCCCAGTTGCAGCACGCCGTGGTTGGGGATGCCGATGATGTCGCCGGCAAAGGCCTCGTCGAGCAGTTCGCGCCGTTGGCTCAGAAAGCTGACCACGGTGTTGGGGCGCAGCTCTTTGCCCGAGCGCACCACCTTGAGCTTCATGCCGCGCTCGAAATGCCCGCTGGCGCAGCGCACAAAAGCGATGCGGTCGCGGTGCGCCGGGTCCATGTTGGCCTGGATTTTGAACACCACGCCACTGAACTTGGGCTCGGTCGGCTGCACCGTGCGCTGCAAGGCCGGTTTGGGGCCCGGCGGCGGGGCCAGATCGACCAGCGCGTCGAGCACCTCGCGCACGCCAAAGTTGTTGATCGCCGAGCCAAACAGCATCGGCGTTTGCTGCCCGGCCAAAAAGGCGTTGGCCTCAAAGGCCGGGGCGGCGCCGGCCAGCAGCTCCATCTCCTCTTTGGCCTGCTGCCACTCGAGGCCAAAGCGCCGGACGCTCTCTGGGTTGTCTAGGCCGGCGTGTACCTCTTCGTCGCCGCCCACGCGGTCGGCGCCGGCATCAAACACCCGCATCTGGTCCGAGCGCCGGTCGTAAACGCCATGAAACAGCTTGCCCATGCCCACCGGCCACGTGAAGGGCACCACCGTCATGCCGAGCTCGCGCTCGATCTCGTCCATCAGGTCCAGCGGCGCTTGCACTTCGCGGTCCATTTTGTTGACGAAGGTCAGGATGGGCGTATTGCGTGCGCGGCAGACCTGCAGCAGGCGTCGCGTCTGCGGCTCGACGCCATTGGCGGCGTCGATCACCATCAGCGCCGCGTCCACCGCCGTGAGCACGCGGTAGGTGTCTTCAGAAAAGTCCTGGTGCCCCGGGGTGTCGAGCAGGTTGATGACGCAGTCGCGGTACTCCATCTGCATCACCGAGCTGGCCACCGAGATGCCGCGCTGCTTTTCGATCTCCATCCAGTCGGAGGTGGCGTGGCGCGCGGCCTTGCGCGCCTTGACCGAGCCGGCGATGTTGATCGCGCCCGAGAACAGCAGCAGCTTTTCGGTCAGGGTGGTCTTGCCGGCGTCGGGGTGGGAGATGATGGCAAAGGTGCGGCGGCGGCGCACCTCAAGGGCGAGATCGGGCATGGGGTGGGATTATCCGGGATTGGCTAGCGGAGCCTGAAACCCAATCCAGGCTCCGCTAGCGGGTTTGTGTCGCTCGGCCACTCCACAAGCGCATTGGGGCGGCTTGAGCAGATAGGCTTGAGCAGTCGCCTGCCCCATGCGAGAATGAAGCCACCATGCCCACCACCCTCGACGGCCAGCTCGTGGTCGCTATCTCGTCGCGTGCGTTGTTCGATTTCGAGGCCGAAAACCGGGTTTTCGAGCAAAACGACGACCGCGCCTACATGCAACTGCAGCTCGAGCGGCTGCAGCAGCCCGCCGCTGCCGGGGTGGCGTTTTCGCTGGTGCAAAAGCTGATGCGCTTCAACAGCGCCGCGCAGCCGCGGGTCGAGGTGGTGATTTTGTCGCGCAACGACCCGGTTTCGGGCATGCGCGTGTTTCGCTCGGCGCAGCACTATGGTCTGTCGATCGAGCGCGGCGTGTTCACGCGCGGCCAGCCGCCTTGGCGCTACCTGCGGCCGCTGCGCGCGAACCTGTTTTTGTCGACGCACTTAAGCGACGTGCGCGCCGCGCTCGAGGTCGGGGTGCCGGCGGCGCAGGTCTATCCGCAGTCGGTGCACGCCAGCGATGCGCACCCGAACCAGGTGCGCATCGCCTTCGACGGCGACGCGGTGCTGTTTTCCGACGAGGCCGAGCGCGTCTATCAGGCCCAAGGGCTGAACGCCTTTCAGCAGCACGAAGTGAGCAAGGCCAGCCTGCCGCTGCCGGGCGGGCCGTTCAAGCCGCTGCTCGAGGCGCTGCACCGGCTGCAAAGCGCGGGCACGGCGCAGATGCGCATCCGCACCGCGCTGGTGACGGCGCGCAGCGCCCCGGCGCACGAACGCGCCATCCGCACCCTGATGAACTGGAACATCGAGGTCGATGAGGCGCTGTTTTTGGGTGGCTTGCCCAAGGGCGAGTTTTTGCGCGAGTTCGAGCCCGACTTCTTTTTCGACGACCAGACCGGCCACATCGAGCACGCCGCGCGCCACGTGCCCTCGGGCCATGTGGCCAGCGGGGTGGCCAACGCGTACAGCGGGGCGGATTGAGGCCGCCCTTACTGGCGCCTCACAGCGCCCAGTCGTAGTCCAGCGTCAGCGGCGCATGGTCCGAAAAGCGCTGCGCCTTGTGCACCTGTGCGCTGCGCGCCGCCGCCGCCAACGCCGGGGTGGCGAGGTGGTAGTCGATGCGCCAGCCCACGTTCTTGGCCCAGGCCTGGCCGCGGTTGCTCCACCAGGTGTAGGCGGCTTCTTGTTCGGTGGGGTGCAGCCGCCGGTACACGTCGATCAGGCCGCCGCTGCCCAGCAGTTGCGTCATCCAAGCGCGTTCTTCGGGCAGGAAGCCGGAATTTTTCAGGTTGCCCTTCCAGTTTTTGAGGTCGATTTCGTGGTGCGCGATGTTCACGTCGGCGCACAGCACAAATTCGCGCTCGGCGCGCAGCGCCTGCAGGTGCGGCCCGATTGCGTCGAGGAAGCGGTATTTGGCCAGCTGGCGTTCGGGGCCGCTGGAGCCGCTGGGAAAGTAGCCGCTGATGACCGAAAAGCGCCGCGCCGGGGTGTCAAAGCGCAGCTCGATCCAGCGCCCTTCGGCATCAAACTCGGGCACGCCGATGCCGCAGTGCACCGCGCTGGGCTCGTGGCGGCTGTAGATGCCCACGCCGGAGTAGCCTTTTTTTTCGGCGCAATAAAAATGCCCACGCAAGCCCGCCAGCTCGGCCAAGCCGGGGCCGAGTTCGCTGCTTTGGGCGCGCAGCTCTTGCACGCAAATACAATCGGGCGCGGCGGCGCGCACCCAATCGGCCAGGCCCTTGCGGGTGGCGGAGCGGATGCCGTTCAGGTTCAGGCTGGTCAAACGAAACAAGGATGGTTCTCCATGGCAGATGTGACGACAGGGGCTAAAGTGGGCTGTGGGGTTCAGTTGGGCCAAGGGGCTCAAGGTGGCCAAGTGTCGGGCCAGGCCGCCGCGCAGCCAAACAAGCCGGTGCAAGACGATCTGGCGCAAGAATTCGTGCGATTTTCGGTTGAATCGGGCGTGCTGCGCTGGGGCGAGTTTCAGACCAAGGCCGGGCGCATCAGCCCGTATTTTTTCAATGCCGGCGGTTTTGACGACGGCGCCAAGCTCGAGCGACTGGCGCAATGTTACGCGCGGCGCATCGTGGCCTCGGGCATCGGGTTTGACATGCTGTTTGGCCCGGCCTACAAGGGCATCCCGCTGGTGGCGGCGCTGGCGGTGGAGCTGGCGCGGCTGGGCCACAACCACCCCTTTGCCTACAACCGCAAAGAGGCCAAGGCGCACGGCGAAGGCGGCACACTGGTGGGCGCGCCGCTGCGCGGCCGTGTGCTGATCGTCGATGACGTGATGAGCGCGGGCACGGCGGTGCGCGAGTCGATCGGCCTGATTCGGGCCGCGGGCGCGACGCCGTACGCGGTGGCGATTGCGCTCGATCGGCAAGAGCGCGCCACCGAAACCGGCCCCGACGGCACCCTGCACGACCTGCCGCACAGCGCGGTGCAATACGTGCGCGAGCAGCTCGGGCTGCAGGTGTGCGCGATTGCGCGCCTGAGCGATTTGCTCGATTACCTGCAAGGGCAACACAGCCCCGAAATGGCCGGGCACCGCGAGCGCGTGCAGGCCTACCGCCAGCGTTACGGTGTAAACTGGCAAAAATAGATTTTTAAGGGGTGCAGATGCGATACGCTAGAGGGGTGCAGCTGGGGTTGATGTGGGCGTCGGCGCTCCTGATCGCTCCTGCGTTTGCGCAAACTGGCAGCATCTTCACCTGCACCGATGCCCAGGGCCGGCACTTGAGCTCGGATCGGCTGATCGTGGCTTGCTTAGACCGGGAACAGCGCGAACTCGGCCCGGGCGGTGTCTTGCGCCGCGTGATTGCGCCTACGCTGAGCCCCGAGGAGCGGTTGCGCGCAGAAGAACGCGCCCGCGCCGAGGCGCAGGTGCGGGCCCGCTCCAACGACGAGCGGCGCTTGCAACAGGCGCTGCTGATGCGCTACCGCGACCAAGCCGCGCACCAGCGCGAGCGCGCTTTGGCCCTGCAGCCGATCCAAGCCATGCGCCAGGCGGCGCTGCAGCGGCAGCAGGAGCTGGAGCAGCAGCGCCGCGCCGCTGCCGACGAATGGGCGGAACTGCAGCGCGCCGACCCCACCAAAGCCCCACCCGCTAGGCTGGCCCAGCGCAAGGCCGATCTTGAGCAACAGTTGGTATCGCAAGATGCGCTGGTGCAAGGGCATCAGCGCGAACTCGAGCGCATCGAGCAGCGTTTTGACGCCGAATTGCGGCTGCTGCAGCGCCTCTGGGCCGAGCGCGACGCCGCAGCGATGCGCTGAATCAAGTGCCCAACAGCTGCTTGAGCAGCGCGTTGACGCCAGCTGGGTCGGCCTTGCCTTGGCTGGCTTTCATCACTTGGCCCACCAGGGCGTTGAAGGCTTTTTCTTTGCCGGCGCGGTATTCGGCCACGTTCTTGGCGTTGGCTGCCAACACCTGCTCGGCGATGGCTTGCAGAGCGCCGCTGTCGTTCATCTGCTTGAGGCCTTTGGCGGCGATCACTTGATCGACTCGGGCCAGATCACCCGTTCCAACGGCAGTGTCATGTCCCGACTCAGTGGCACTCCCAGATCCGGTAACCACAGGATTGCTCCACAGTTCATCAAACACCTGCTTGGCGGCGTTGTTGCTCACCGTTTGGTCGCCGATGCGTGTGAGCAAGGCCGCCAGTTGGGCCGCACTCACCGGCGCTTGGGCGATGTCGCGTTCTTCGGCGTTGAGGCGGCGCGAGACCTCGCCCATGATCCAGTTGCTGGCCGATTTGGCCAAAGCCTTGCCGGCTGCGGTCACCACGGCCTCGAAGTAGGCCGCCATCTGTGGCGATTGCGTGAGCGTGGCGGCGTCGTATTCGGGCAGGCCGTAGTCGGCCACGAAGCGCGCGACCATGGCGCGTGGCAGCTCGGGCAGCTCGGCGCGCAGCTGCTCGATCCACTGCGCCTCGATGCACAGCGGCGGCAGGTCGGGGTCGGGGAAGTAGCGGTAGTCGGCCGCGTCCTCTTTGCTGCGCATGGCGCGCGTTTGGCCGCTGTCGGGGTCGAACAGCACCGTGGCCTGTTCGATCGCGTAACCGTCTTGCAGCCGCTCGATCTGCCAGCGCACCTCGTAGTCGATGGCCTGCTGCATGAACTTGAAGCTGTTGAGGTTTTTGATCTCGCGCCGGGTGCCCAACGGCGCCCCGGGCCGGCGCACGCTGACGTTGGCGTCGCAGCGAAACGAGCCCTCTTGCATGTTGCCATCGCAGATGCCGATCCAGGTGACGAGCTGGTGCAAGGCTTTGGCGTAGGCCACCGCTTCGGCGCTGGAGCGCAGATCAGGTTCGGTGACGATCTCGAGCAGCGGCGTACCGGCGCGGTTGAGGTCGATGCCGCTCATGCCGTGGAAGTCTTGGTGCAGGCTCTTGCCCGCGTCTTCTTCGAGGTGGGCGCGCACCAGCCGCACCATGTGCGCCGCGCCCGCGAGCTCAAAGGCCACGCTGCCGCCTTGCACCACCGGGATTTCGTACTGGCTGATCTGGTAGCCCTTGGGCAAATCGGGGTAGAAATAATTTTTGCGCGCAAACACGCTGCGCGGGGCAATGTGCGCCCCCACCGCCAGCCCGAAGCGGATGGCGCAGGCCACCGCTTCGCGGTTCATCACCGGCAGCGTGCCGGGCAGCGCCAGATCGACGGCGCAAGCCTGGGTGTTGGGTTCGGCGCCAAAGGCGGTGGGCGCGCGGCTGAAGATTTTGCTGCGCGTGGCCAGCTGCGTGTGGGTCTCGAAGCCGATCACGACTTCGTAGCCTTGGACCAAAGGGGCGCTCATGAATGGGATCCGGGGCAGGGCGTGAAGGGGGGCGGCGTGCGGGTGTGCCAGTCGCTCACCAGCTGCAACTGGTGCGCCACTTGCAGCAGCCGGGCTTCGCTGAGGTAGTTGCCGATCAGTTGCAGGCCCACGGGCAGTGGGTCGGCGCCAAAGCCGGCGGGCACGCTCATGCCGGGCAGGCCGGCGAGCGAGGCCGGCAGGGTGTAGATGTCGGCCAAGTAGGCGGCGAGCGGGTCGGCGGTTTTGGCGCCGATGGCCCAGGCCACGCTGGGAGCCACCGGGCCGGCGATGAGGTCGCACTGGCCGAAGGCGGTCTGGAAATCTTGCGCGATCAGGCGCCGGATCTGCTGCGCCTTGATGTAGTAGGCGTCGTAGTAGCCGTGGCTTAGCACATAGGTGCCCAGCAAAATGCGGCGCTGCACCTCGGGCCCGAAGGCCTCGCTGCGCGAGCGCTGGTACAGGTCGAGCAAGTCGCTGGGCTGCGCGGCGCGGTGGCCGTAGCGCACGCCGTCGTAGCGGCTGAGGTTGGAGCTGGCCTCGGCGGGGGCGATGATGTAGTAGGCCGGGATCGCCAGTTCGGTGCGCGGCAGATCGATGTCGAGCAAGGTGGCGCCAAGGCGCTCGAGCTCGCTCAGGGCGGCGCGCACGGCTTGCAGCACGTCACTGGCGCAGCCGGGGCCAAAGAACTCGCGCGGCAGGCCGATGCGCAGCCCCTGCAGCGGCCGGCTGGCGCTGGCCCCCGGCCACGGCTGGGCCAGATAGCGGCTGTAGTCTTCGGGCGGCTGCTCGAGGCTGGTCGAGTCGCGCTCGACATCGGGTCCGGCCATGGCGCTGAGCAGCAGCGCGCAGTCGTGGGCGCTGCGCGCCATCGGGCCGGCTTGATCGAGGCTGGAGGCGTAGGCCACCAGCCCGTAGCGCGAGCAGCGGCCGTAGGTGGGCTTGATGCCGGTGACGCCGCAGAAGCTGGCGGGCTGGCGGATCGAGCCGCCGGTGTCGGTGCCGGTGGCCGCCGGGGCTAGGCGCGCCGCCACCGCCACCGCCGAGCCGCCCGATGAACCGCCGGGTACGCGCGTGCGGTCCCAGGGGTTGTGCGCCGGGCCGTAGGCGGATTGGTCGTTGCCCGAGCCCATGGCGAACTCGTCGCAGTTGAGCTTACCTAGGCTGACGGCGCCGGCAGCCGCCAAGCGCTGCACCACGGTGGCATCGAAGGGGCTGCGGTAGCCTTGCAGCATTTTCGAGCCGGCGGTGGTGGGGAAGTCGCGCGTCACGAACACGTCTTTGTGCGCCAGCGGCACCCCCAGCAAGGGGCCGCGTTCGCCAGCGCTCAGGCGCGCATCGGCGGCGGCGGCCTGCGCTAGTGTGGCCGCTTCATTTAGGGCCAGATAAGCCCCTAGGCCGCTGTGGGCGTGGGCGCGCGCCAGCAAATGCTGCGCCACCTCGGTGGCCGAGGTCTGGCGGGCGTGCAGGGCGGCGCCGAGTTCGGCCACGCCCATCTGGTGCAGGTCAAGGGTGGCGGCGCTCATTCGATCACCCGGGGCACGAGGTAGAGGCCGTCTTCCACGGCCGGGGCGCTGGCTTGGTTGGCTTCGCGCTGGTTGGGCTCGCTGACCACATCGGGGCGCAAGCGCAGTTGCACCGCTTGCATGACGGCGGTTGGGTGCGCCAAGGGCTCGACGCCGCTGGTGTCCACGGCCTGCATCTGCTCGACCAAGCCCAAAAAACCATTCAGGCGCTGCTGAGCATCCAGCGCCTGCTCGGGCGTGAGTTGCAGCCGCGCCAACTGCGCGAGGCGTTCGATTTCTTGCAAAGTCAATGACATGGGGCAATATGTAAGAAAGCTTAAGCGCCTCCCAAAGCGGCGTCGATCGGGTATTATCCCCGGTTTGTGCCCGCGCTTAAACCAGTCGGCATCCGTGTCCGGCGGTGCAGGGCAACCCTCATCATGTTTGAATCCATACGCCAGCATTTCTCCACCGATTTGGCCATCGACCTCGGTACTGCCAACACCCTGATCTACGTGCGCGGCAAGGGCATCGTGCTCGACGAGCCGTCGGTGGTTTCGATCCGCCACGAAGGCGGCCCGCAAGGCAAAAAATCCATCCAGGCGGTGGGCAAAGAAGCCAAGGCGATGCTGGGCAAGGTGCCTGGCAACATCGAAGCCATCCGGCCCATGAAAGACGGCGTCATCGCCGATTTCACCGTCACCGAGCAGATGCTCAAGCAGTTCATCAAGATGGTGCACCCGCGTTCGATGTTTCGGCCCAGCCCGCGCATCATCATCTGCGTGCCCTGCGGCTCGACCCAAGTCGAACGCCGCGCCATCCGCGAGTCGGCGCTCGGGGCCGGGGCCTCGCAGGTCTATCTGATCGAAGAGCCCATGGCGGCGGCCATCGGCGCCGGGCTGCCGGTGTCCGACGCGCGCGGCTCGATGGTGGTGGACATCGGTGGCGGCACCACCGAAGTCGGCGTCATCAGCTTGGGCGGCATGGTCTACAAGGGCAGCGTGCGCGTGGGTGGCGACAAGTTCGACGAGGCCATCATCAGCTACATCCGGCGCAACTACGGCATGCTGATCGGCGAACCGACCGCCGAGACCATCAAGAAAACCATCGGCTCGGCCTTCCCGGGCTCCGAGGTCAAAGAGATGGAGGTCAAGGGCCGCAACCTGGCCGAAGGCGTGCCGCGCAGTTTCACCATTTCGAGCAACGAGGTCCTCGAAGCCCTGACCGACCCGATCAACCAGATCGTGCAAGCGGTCAAGACGGCGCTGGAGCAAACCCCGCCCGAACTCGGGGCCGACATTGCCGAGCGCGGCATGATGCTCACCGGCGGCGGCGCCCTGCTGCGCGACCTCGACCGCCTGCTGGCCGAAGAAACCGGGCTGCCGGTGTTGGTGGCCGAGCAGCCGTTGCTGTGCGTGGTGCTGGGCTGCGGTATGGCGCTGGACCAGATGGACCGTTTGGGCGGCAGCATTTTTACCGCCGAGTAATTTTTCGCTGCATCCGGCCATGTCGCTGGGGACCATCGACCAATCCCCGCCGCCGTTTTTCAGGCAGGGCACGCCGGCTTTGTCCAAGCTGCTGGTGCTGGGGGCGCTGGCGGTGTTGCTGATGGTGCTCGACGCCCGCTTGCAGTGGGCAGCGCCGGTGCGCCAGACCGTGGCGGTGGCGCTCAGCCCGTTGCAATGGTTGGCCTTGCAGCCGCTGCACGCGGCGCGCTGGTCGGGACAATACCTGGGCAGCTTGCGAGCCGCCCAAGACGAGGCGGCGCTGGCGCGCGCCGAGCTGATGCGCCAAGCCGAGCGCGCCGCCATCGTCGAGCACCTGGCCCAAGAGAACCGCGAGTTGCGCGATTTGTTGGGTATGCGCGCCCGACTGCCCGCCACGACCCGGGGCGCGCAGATTTTGTATCAGCTGGCCGACCCGTACACGCTGGCGGTGGTGATCGACCGCGGGCAACAAGATGGCGTGCAGCCCGGCTCGGCCGTGATGGATGGCTTTGGCGTGCTGGGGCAGGTGACGCGGGTGCATTGGGCCACGGCGGAAGTGCGCCTGTTGGTTGATCCCCGGCAGGCGATGGCGGTGATCAACACCCGCACCGGGCAACGCAGTCTGGCTTTTGGCCTGCCGGCGGACTGGGGTGCAGACGCACAGATCGAGCTGCGCTTCGAGCCCATCGCCACCCAGGCCATGGTGGGCGATGTGCTCACCACCAGCGGCATCGACGGGGTTTATCCGGCTGGTTTGCCGGTGGCGCAGATCGTTCAGGTGATGGCCTCGGGTGCCGACGGATTTGCCCAAGTGCACGCCCGGCCGCTGGCCCGCATCCAGCACGCCCTGCATGTGCTGGTGATCGACCCGGTGGGGCGCCCGGTGGCCAACGAAACGCCCGCCGCTGCGGCGGCCAGTGCGCCGCCCACCCCCCCCGATAGGAGGGCTGCGCCATGATCATGAGCCCTGGGCAGACCCTGCTGCTGCCCGCCAACCCTTGGTTTGTCTGGGGTACCCTGCTGGGTGCGTTGCTGCTCGAAATGGCGCTGCAGGTGGCGCTGCTGGGGCGCGCAGCGTGGGCGCCCGACTTGTTGGCCCTGACGCTGGCGTTTTGGGTCGTGCACCAGCCGCGGCGCGTCGGTGTCGGGGTCGGGTTTGTGCTGGGCTTGTTGATCGATGTGCACCAAGGCGCACTCTTGGGGCAGCATGCCTTGGCCTACAGTGTGATGTGTTACTTGGCGGTCGTGATTCACCGGCGGCTGCTGTGGTTCGACTGGAAGCGCCAAGCCTTGCACGTAATGTTGCTGTTTGTGTTGGCGCACGCGCTGCAGTGGCTGGTGCGGGCGCTGGCGGGCGACGGCGGACCCGATCTCGGGATGCTGCTGGCGCCATTGTGGCAGGCCGCCTTGTGGCCGCTGGCCACCGTGCTGCTGCTGGCGCCGCAGCGGCGCGCCCACGACCCCGATGCCGACCGGCCCCTTTGAGCCAGCGCCACAGCCAGCGCCCGCCTGCCATGCACGACGTTGAACTTCAGCTGTTGCGTTTTCGACGCCGGGCGCAGATCGCGCTCGTGGTGGTGTTGCTGGCCTTGGGGCTGCTGGCTTTGCGCATGTATGTGCTGCAAATTCAGCGCCATGCCGATTTACAGACCCGCGCCGAGAGCAACCGCACCGCCGTCATCCCGCTGCCGCCGTTGCGTGGCCAGATCGTGGACCGCCACGGTGTTCTGCTGGCCGACAGCCTGGCGGTGTTTACGCTCGAAATCACGCCGGCTTTGGTGGCCGACATGGACCACACCCTGCAGACGCTGGCCGAGCTGGTGCCGATCACCCCGGGCGAGTTGCGCCGCTTTCAACGCCTGCGCGCCGAATCGCACCGCTTTGCCTCGCTGCCGCTGCGCAGTCGGCTGACGCCCGAAGAAATGTCGGTGCTGGCGGCGCAACTGTTTCGCCTGCCCGGGGTCTCGATCCAGGCGCGGCACCTGCGCTACTACCCGCTGGGTGCGTCAGCGGCTCATGTGGTCGGACATGTGGGGCGCATCAACCAGCGCGACCGCGAGCGCATGGCCGAATGGCCGCCCGAAAAGCAAGCCAACTACCGGGGCTCCGACCACATCGGCAGACTGGGGGTGGAGCAAAGCCACGAAGCGTTGCTGCACGGCAGCACCGGGTTTCGCCGGGTCGAGATCAACTCGCACGGCCAGGTGCTGCGCACGCTCGAGACCGTGCCCGCCCGCACCGGCCAAACGCTGCGCCTGACGCTGGATGCGCGCTTGCAGCACTTGGTGGAACAACTGTTTGGCGCGCGCCGCGGTGCCTTGGTGGCCATCGACGTGCGCAACGGCGAGGTGCTGGCTTTCGTGAGCATGCCCAGTTTTGACCCCAATTCTTTTGTCGATGGCATCGGCGTGGAAGAATGGCGCGCCCTGAACGAGTCGATCGAGCGCCCGCTGTTCAACCGGGCTTTGCGCGGCACCTATCCGCCGGGCTCAACCTTCAAGCCCTTCATGGCCTTGGCCGGGCTGGAGCTGGGGCTGCGCCGCCCCGAAACCACGGTCTATGACCCGGGCTTTTGGGTGCTGGGCAACCAACGTTTTCGCAGCGTGGGCGAGCGCCATTTGGGGCACGTGGACTTGCGCAGCGGCATGGCGGTGTCGAGCAACGTGTACTACTACACGCTGGCGCACGAGATGGGCATCGACGTCCTGCACGGCTTTATGCACCCCCAAGGCTTTGGCCAGCGCACCGGCATCGACTTGGTGGGCGAGGGGCGCGGCCTGTTGCCCAACCAAGCTTGGAAGCGCAGCGCCTACAGCCACCCGGCGCAGCAGCGCTGGTTCCCTGGTGACACGGTGGCCGTGGGCATCGGGCAGGGCTACAGCGCGTTTACCATGCTGCAACTGGCCCATGCCACCGCCACCTTGGCCAACGGGGGCGTGCGCCATCAGCCGCACTTGGGGCTGCGCGCCTACGCCTTGGGTGAGCCCCGGGGGCGCGAACTGGCGACGCACCAAGGCACGCCCATGGGCTGGCAGAGCCAGAACCTGCAAGCGGTGCTCGAGGCCATGGAGGCGGTGAACCTGCCCGGCGGCACGGCGGCGGGGGTGTTTGCCGGTGCGCCCTACCGCAGCGGTGGCAAGACCGGCACCGCGCAGGCGGTGGGTATCGGGCAACGGGAGCGCTACGACGCCGCGCAGCTCGAGGAGCACCAGCGCAGCCACTCGCTCTACATCGGCTTTGCGCCGCTGGAGGCGCCCACGGTGGCGCTGGCGGTGATCGTGGAGAACGCCGGCTTTGGCTCGGTGGCCGCGGCCCCGATCGCGCGCCGGGTGTTCGACTACCTGCTGCTGGGCCTGTACCCGAGCGAGGCCGACATCGCCGCCACCGCCCTGGGCCAGACCCGAGCGCCCACGGGGCTGCAGCGGCTGGCGCGCGAAGTCGCCTGGCCGGGGCGCCCAGCGCCGCCAGCCCCGCAACCAGCGCCGGCCGTGCAGCCAGCGCTGGTCTCGCAGCCAGCGCCAGCGACTCAACCAGCTGCGGTGCCCCGGTAGGGGTCGGAAAAGCCCAAGCCGGCCAAAATCTGCGTTTCGCGCGCTTCCATGGCTTCGGCGTCGGCGGCGCTGGTTTCGTGCTCCCAGCCTTGGGCGTGTAAGCAGCCGTGCACCAGCAGGTGCGCGTAGTGCTGCTGCAGGGTCTTGCCCTGCTCGGCGGCCTCGCGCTCCAGCACCGGGGCGCACAGCACCAGATCGGCCTGCACCACCGGTTCTGCCGCGTAGTCGAAGGTCAGCACGTTGGTGGCGTAGTCTTTGCCGCGGTAGTCGCGGTTCAGGACCCGGGCTTCGTCGGTGCCGACGATGCGCACCGTGAGCTCGGCCGGGCACTCCAGCGCGTGGCGCAGCCAGCGCCGCACCAAGTGCCGGGGCAGGGCGGCGCGGTGCGCGGCCAAGTTCAGGCCCGCTTGGGTGTCGGCCGCCTCGGGGCGCGCATATTGCAGCGACAGCATAAGGGTGGGCAGCTTCATGGGGCGGGCTCGGCAGCGAGCGGGGGTGGGCGGCGGCTGCGCCGGCTGGCGGGTGCGGCGCTGTGGTCGCTGGCGTGAGCAAGGCCAGCGCTGTCGTAGGCATCGACGATGCGCGCCACCAGCGGGTGGCGCACCACGTCGGCGCTGGAAAAGCGGCTAAAGGCGATGCCTTGGGTGCGCTTGAGGACGCGCTCGGCGTCGATCAGGCCGCTCAACTGGGTGCGCGGCAGGTCGATCTGGCTTACGTCGCCGGTGATCACGGCTTTGGAGCCAAAGCCGATGCGCGTCAGAAACATCTTCATCTGCTCGGGCGTGGTGTTTTGCGCTTCGTCGAGGATGACAAAGGCGTGGTTTAGGGTGCGCCCGCGCATGAAGGCCAGCGGCGCGATCTCGATTTGCTGGCGCTCAAAGGCCCGGTGCACCTGCTCGAGCCCCATCAGGTCGTAGAGCGCGTCGTAGAGCGGGCGCAGATAGGGGTCCACCTTTTGCGCCAGATCGCCGGGCAAAAACCCGAGGCGCTCACCAGCCTCGACCGCCGGCCGCGTGAGCACGATGCGCTGCACGGCGCTGCGCTCGAGCGCATCGACGGCGCAGGCGACCGCGAGGTAGGTCTTGCCGGTGCCGGCTGGCCCGATGCCGAAGGTGATGTCGTGCGTGGCCATGTGCGTGAGGTAGCGGCGCTGGTTGGCGCTGCGGCCGCGCAGTTCGCCGCGCCGCGTTTGCAGCGCCGGGGCCTCGTCGGCCCCCGGCGCAGCGGGCAAGGCGGTGTCGCCGCTGAGCATGAGCTGCACTTTTTCTGCGGGGATGGGCGCGCGCGCCTGCTCGTACAGCGCCTGCAAGACCTCGAGCGCCTGCTGCGCGCGCGCCTTGGGGCCTTCGATGCGAAACTGCTCGAAGCGGTGCACCAGCTTGACTTGGAGCGCGGCCTCGATCTGGCGCAAATGGGCATCGAGCGGGCCGCACAGGTGCGCCATGCGCAGGTTGTCGGGCGGGGTGAAGGTGTGGCGCAGAATCAAACCGATAATCCGCAAAAAAGGAAAACCCCAATGATAGGCAAATTGAGCGGCACCCTGCTAGAAAAAACGCCACCGCAGATCGTGATCGACTGCCACGGCGTCGGCTACGAGGTCGAGGTGCCGATGAGCACCTACTACGGCCTGCCGGCCTTGGGCGCGCCCGTGGCCTTGCTGACGCAGCACGTGGTGCGCGAAGACGCGCAACTGCTGTACGGCTTTGCCACGGCGGCCGAGCGCAGCGCCTTTAGGCATCTGATCAAAATCAGCGGCGTGGGGCCGCGCACCGCCCTGGCGCTGTTGTCGGGCCTGAGCGTGGCCGAGCTGGCGCAGGCCGTGACGGCGCAGGAAGCGCGCCGGCTGCTCAAGGTGCCGGGCATCGGCAGCAAAACCGCCGAGCGCTTGCTGCTCGAGCTGCGCGGCAAGCTCGGGTCCGAGCTGGGCCTGCCCGCCACACAAGCCGGGGCCGCGGCAGCACCGGCCAACGCCGAGCAGGCCGACATCGAGCAAGCCCTGCTGGCGCTGGGCTACAGCGAGCGCGAAGCCGCCGCCGCCCTCAAGGCGCTGCCACCGGCGGTGGGGGTGAGCGAAGGCATCCGGCTGGCGCTCAAGGCGCTGGCGCGCTAAGAAAATCCCCACATGACCATCCAGACCGACGATTTTGCCCCCGCCGCGCCCCGGCGCACCGTGTCGGCGCAGCCCGAGAGCCCGCGCGAAGAGGCGCTCGAGCGCGCGCTGCGCCCCAAGGGTCTGGCCGAGTACGTGGGGCAGGCCAAGGCGCGCGAGCAGCTCGAGATCTTCATCGGCGCGGCCAAAAAACGGCGCGAGGCGCTGGATCACGTGCTGCTGTTTGGCCCGCCGGGCCTGGGCAAAACCACGCTATCGCACATCATCGCGCACGAGCTCGGGGTCAACTTGCGCCAAACCAGCGGCCCGGTGCTGGAAAAGCCCAAAGACCTGGCGGCCTTGCTGACCAACCTCGAGCCCAACGATGTGCTGTTCATCGACGAAATCCACCGTCTGTCGCCGGTGGTGGAAGAAATCCTCTACCCGGCGCTCGAGGACTACCAGATCGACATCATGATCGGCGAAGGACCGGCGGCGCGCTCGATCAAGCTCGATCTGCAGCCCTTTACGCTGGTTGGCGCGACCACGCGCGCCGGCATGCTCACCAACCCGCTGCGCGATCGCTTTGGCATCGTGGCGCGGCTGGAGTTTTACACCCCGCAAGAGCTGGAGCTGATCGTGCGTCGCAGCGCCAGCTTGCTGCAGGTGCCGCTGGATGCCGCCGGCGGCTTTGAGATCGCGCGCCGTTCGCGCGGCACGCCGCGCATCGCCAACCGGCTGCTGCGCCGGGTGCGCGACTACGCCGAAGTCAAGGGCAATGGCCGCATCACCGAGGAGGCGGCGCAGCGCGCGCTGGCCATGCTCGACGTCGATGCACTCGGCTTTGACCTGATGGACCGCAAGCTGCTCGAGGCGCTGATCCACAAGTTCGACGGCGGTCCCGTGGGGCTGGACAACATCGCCGCCAGCATCGGCGAGGAGCCCGGCACGATCGAGGACGTGATCGAGCCCTACCTGATCCAGCAAGGCTACCTGCAGCGCACGCCGCGCGGTCGCATCGCCACCCAAGCGGCCTATCGGCACTTGGGGCTGGCCGCGCCCAGCGCCGCTCATGACCTGTTTGCCGCCGAGTAAAAGGGCCCTCTGCGCACTCCCCCAGCAGGCGTTGCCGCCCCTCCGTCCTTTAGCTCAGCGGTTCGTCGCTGGGTGCGGTGTCGAGGTGCAGGGTGTCGGACCAGCCCACCAGCCGCAGCCCCTGCGGGCTCCAGAGCAGGCGGTTGATGGCGGCGTTGCCCAGCTGCCAGGTGCGCGGTGCCTGCAGATCGACCCCGGTGGCCAAGCGGTACAAGGTGTCGAGCACGCCGCCGTGGGTGACGACCACGATCTGCTGCCCCAGGTGGGCGGCCGCCACTTCTTCCAGCGCCTGCAATACGCGCTGGCGCAGCACGAGCAGCGACTCGCCGCCCGGCGGGGCAAAGTCGGGCACGCGGCGCCGCCAGAGCTCGGTGAGTTCGGGCTGCGTGGTTTCGAGCTCGCTCCAGCGGCTGCCTTGGCAGACGCCAAAGTGGCGCTCGCGCAAGCCCAGGTGCAGCTGCGTGCTCAAGCCTTGGGCGCGGGCGATGGCGGCCGCGGTGTCGGCAGCGCGCGACAGGTCGCTGCTGTATACCGCGCCCAGGGGCTCGCCGCGCAGCGCCTCGGCGGTGCGCTCGGCCTGCCAGCGACCGGTCATGTTGAGCTCGATGTCGAGCTGGCCCTGGATGCGGTTGTCGCGGTTCCAGGCCGTCTCGCCGTGTCGGATCGCCAAAATGCGGGTGCAATACACGCTCGTGTCCCCTAAAAAACAGCCGACGGTTCATCGGCAAGCCCTAGAATGGTAACGAGGATGGCGCGGTGCCATCGCTTCGAGGAGTGTTTATGCCCACAGCGGCCCAAAAAGAGATCGACGAACGCACCAACCTGACCGGCTCGAACAAGTTCGAGATGCTGCTGTTTCGCCTCGGCAACGCCGCCGGCACCGAGCGCTCCGAGCTGTTTGGCATCAACGTCTTCAAAATCCGCGAGATCGTTGCCATGCCGGCGGTCACCGCCATGGCCGGCGCGCCGCAACACGTGCTCGGGGTGGTGAACCTGCGCGGCCAAGTGATTCCCGTGATCGACCTGCCGGCGGTGGTGGGCTGCGTGCCCAAGAGCGGCCTGAACATCATGCTGGTGACCGAGTATGCGCGCACCACGCAGGCCTTTGCGGCCGAGGCGGTCGAAGACATCGTGCGCTTGGATTGGAAGCAGATCCTGTCGGCCGACGAAGCCATGGCGCGCGGCTTTGTCACCAGCATCGCGCGCCTGGACGGCGACCAAAACACCACCCGCTTGGCGCAAATCCTCGATGTGGAGTCGATCCTGCAGCGCATTTTGCCTGCCGACCAAGCCGACCTCAAGGCCAACTCCAGCGGACCGGCGCTCAAGCTGCGCCCCGGTGCGATCATTCTGGCCGCAGACGATTCCTTTGTGGCGCGCGCCATGATCGAGCAAGAGCTCAAGGCGTTGCAATTGCCCTACGAGATGACCAAAACCGGCCAAGAGGCTTGGAACCGGCTGCAAGCCATCGCCGCCGAATGCCAAGCCCAAGGGCTGGAGTTGCGCGAGCGCGTGGCGCTGGTGCTCACCGACCTCGAAATGCCCGAGATGGACGGCTTTACCCTGACGCGCAACATCAAAAAAGACCCGCTTATGCGCGGCCTGCCGGTGGTGATCCATTCGTCGCTCACCGGCGACACCAACGAGCAGCATGTGCGCAGCGCCGGGGCCGACGCCTACGTGGCCAAGTTTGCCGCGCGCGAGCTCGACGTGGCGCTGCGCGACGCGCTGGCGCGCTACGAAGCCGTGGTGGCCTAATCGGTGTGATAGGTCTAAGAGGCCTATAAGGCTGGCTGGGCGGCTGGCTGGGAGTTGCTGGAGGCGCTGCTGCTGGCCCTTGGGCCCGTTGGCGCCCGTGTGGGCAGGGGCAGCGCCACCGATTGCAGCGTGGGGGTTGCTGGCCCCGCAGGTGGGTCGGGGGCGTCAAAAACGGTGTCGCCGTCGCCAACGGGCTGGCCCGTGGTCTGCAGCGTCTCGAAGGGGAACAGCTCGCGGTCCATCAGGTGGCTGGGCACCACGCTTTGCAGCGCCTTGAGCATGTTGTCAAGCCGCCCGGGGTGCTGGCGTTCCCATTCGCGCAGCATCTGCCCGACCTGCACCCGTTGCAGGTTGTCTTGGCTGCCGCACAGGTTGCAGGGGATGATCGGGAACTGGCGCACTTGGGCCCAGCGCACCAGGTCGGGCTCGGCCACGTAGGCCAGCGGCCGCAGCACCATGAATTCGCCGTTGTCGCTCACCAGCTTGGCCGGCATGCCTTTGAGCTTGGCGCCAAAAAACATGTTGAGCAGCAGCGTTTGCAAGATGTCGTCGCGGTGGTGCCCGAGCGCGATCTTGTTGCAGCCCAGTTCGCGCGCCACGCGGTACAAAATGCCCCGGCGCAAGCGGCTGCACAGGCTGCAGGTGGTCTTGCCCTCGGGGATGATTTTTTTCACCACGCTGTACGTGTCTTGGGTTTCGATGTGAAACGGCACCCCGAGCTGCGTCAGGTAAGCCGGCAGCACCTCGGCTGGGAAGCCGGGCTGTTTTTGGTCTAGGTTGACGGCGATGAGTTCGAAGTCGATCGGCGCGCGCTGACGCAGCTTGAGCAAAATGTCGAGCAGCGTGTAGCTGTCTTTGCCGCCCGATAGGCAGACCATGATGCGGTCGCCGGCCTCGATCATGGCGTAGTCGGCAATCGCCTGGCCCACCAGCCGGCACAGGCGTTTTTCGAGTTTGTGGTTTTCGCGTTCGATTTTGTCGGGGTTCATGTCAGGGATTTCCAATCTGGGTCGGGCATGCATGCGTGGCATGAAGGCATCGAACGTGGCCACGGTGTAGGCTGGGCAATGTGATGCGCTGAGGATAACTTGCCTAAATTTGCTTGATTGGTCCGCCTGCAAGCGCCAGCGCGCTGCTGCGCGGGCTCACCACTGCCCGCTCTCGATGCGGATGGCGACTTCGCAGTCGTCAAAAATTTCGAGCTTGGCGATGCGCACCCGCACCCCGACCACGCCCGGCAGCCGCAGCAGGCGCTGGGCCAGCTTGCCGATCAGGCTCTCGAGCAGGTTCACGTGCTCGGCGGTGCACTCGTCGATGATGATCTGGCGCACCTTGCGGTAGTCGAGCACATGGCTGATGTCATCGTCGTGCGGCTGCAGCGGCTGCGGCCCTTGGTTGAGCTCGGCATCGACTTGGATGGGTTGCGGCGCGCAGCGCTCATGATCGAGGATCCCAAGGTTGGCGGCAAAGCGCAGGCCAGTCAGCGTCAGGACTTGGGTGCCGCTGTCGGGGGCGTTGCCGGGCGGGAGTGGGGTCATGGGTGGATTAAAAATGCGATTCGAAGGGCGCCGCTAAAGAGGCTGGAAACAAGGGGCGGTTGACAAGGGGCAGTTGACAAGGGTGGCTTGCTGGCCCGCTCTGCGCGGGGCGTGGTTTACATGAGCGAAAAGTCGCGCTCGAAGCGTTGCAGATGCTGGCCGCCATCGACCAGCAGCGTGCTGCCGGTGACCGAGCGGTTGTCGAGCGCAAAGCGCACTGCGGCGGCCACGTCTTCGGGACTGGAGGAACGACCCAGTGGCGACTGGCGGTGCAGTTGCGCAAACTTGGCCTCGTCGAGCAGGTGGCTGGTGAGCGTGAGGCCCGGGGCCACGCCGACCACGCGCACCAGGGGCGCCAGCGCCAGCGCCAACATGGTGGTGGCGCAGTGCAGCGCGGCTTTGGACAGGGTGTAGCTGAAAAAATCCGGGTTCAGGTTCCACAGCTTTTGGTCGAGCAGGTTGACCACCACGCCTGCGGCGCTGGCTGTAGGCGTGCGCTGGCCTAAGTGCTGGTGCAAGGCCTGCGCCAGCAGCACCGCCGGCGCCGTGTTGCTGCGCAGGTGCTGCTCTAGGCTGGCGTAGCTGAAGCTGGCGGCGCTGTCGTGCTCGAAGGTCGAGGCGTTGTTGACCACGGCATCGAGGCGGCCAAAGCGCTGCAGCACCAGCGGCACCAAGGCACGGCAGGCCGCTTCGTCGGCCAGATCGGCGCCAAATACAGCGGCCTGCACGCCCAGCAGGCGGCAGTCGGCGGCGCATTGTTCGGCCTCGAGCGCCGAGTGGCGGTAGTGCAGGGCCAAGTTCCAGCCGGCGGCGGCCAAGTCGAGCGCGATGCGGCGCCCAAGCCGTTTGGCTGCACCGGTGACGAGCACGCAGCGCGCTTCACCAGCGGCGGGGGTGGAGGACGACATGGGGGACAATCCGATCTGTGGACAGACAAACGCCCATTTTATCGACCCTCTCCGGGTTGCCTCCGGTCCCTACCGGAGCGGCTTGGCCATTGCACGAGCGCATCGTGGCCGCACTGGCCGACGCCGGCGGCTGGTTGCCCTTTGACCGTTTCATGGCATTGGCGCTGTACAGCCCGGGCTGGGGTTACTACGCCAGCGCCAGCCCAAAGTTTGGCGCCATGCCCGCCAGCGGCAGCGATTTTGTCACCGCGCCCGAGCTGTGTCCCGCCTTTGGCCGCACCTTGGCGCGCCAAGTGGCGCAGGCGCTGGCGGCCAGCGGCACGCAGGAGGTGTGGGAGTTTGGCGGCGGCAGCGGGGCGCTGGCGCAGCAGGTGCTGCAGCAGCTGCAGGCCGATGGGGTGGCGCTGGCGCGCTACACCCTCGTCGAGCTGTCGGCCGAGTTGCGCTGGCGCCAGCAGCAGCGGCTGGCAGACTTTGCCCCGCGCGTGGTCTGGGCCGAGGCCTTGCCGCCGCAGATGCAGGGGGTGATTTTGGGCAACGAGGTGCTCGACGCCATGCCGGTGCAGCTGCTGCTGCGCTGTGGCGGCGTGTGGTACGAGCGTGGGGTGGTGTTGGCGGGGGCGGAAGGGGTGGCTGAGGGGGTGGCCCCAGCGTTTGCCTGGGCCGATCGCGCCACCGACTTGCGCCCGCCGCTGGCAATCGCCGGCACACACGACTACCTGTGCGAAATCCACCCGCAGGCCGAGGCCTTCATCGCTACACTGGCCGAGCGCTGGCAGCGCGGGGTGGCGTTTTTCATCGATTACGGCTTCCCCGAGGCCGAGTACTACCACCCGCAGCGTAGCAGCGGCACCCTGATGTGCCACCGCGCGCACCGCGCCGACGCCGATCCGCTGGTCGATGTGGGCCGCAAAGACATCACGGCGCATGTGAACTTCACCGGCATCGCCGTGGCGGCGCAGCAGGCTGGCCTGCAGGTGCTGGGTTACAACAGCCAAGGCCGGTTTTTGCTCAACGCCGGGCTGCTCGACGGCGCCGACGGCTGGCCGCTGGCCGAGCGCGCCGCCGCCGCCCGGCTGGTGAACGAGCACGAGATGGGTGAGCTGTTCAAGGTGCTGGCGCTGGCGCCGGCAACGTTGCCGGCGGACTGGCTGCCCACGGGGCTGCTGACCGGGGATCGGACGCACAGGCTTTGAGCGGCGGGGCGGGCTAGGAAGGTTGGAGCGGATGAGCGGCCCAAGCGGTCAAGCAGGTAAAGCGGCCTAAGCATCGGCTTGCGGGGCTGCCGGCAAGGCCGCCGCGATGGCGGCCTCGCGCAGCGCCTCGATGGCGCGCCCGATCTGCAGGCCGCTGCTGCGCGGGTTGGCTCCGGGCTGCGCCTGCACGGCCGCGGCCACGCCGGCGGTGTCGGCGGCCAGCGCCGCTTGCAGGGCCAGGCGCAGCCGCTGTGCTTGCGGGTAGGGCGCGTCGTGGTGGCCCAGCCGGCCGCGGGCGTCGGCTTCGCAGGCCAGCAGCACCTGCTCGAAACGCTCAGGCCGGCGCAGCGCATCGCAGCGCTGCAGCAAGCGCAGCGTGGCCCCGGCGCTTAAGTTCAGGCTGGCGTGGATGTGGCCGTGCTCGCGCGCCACCACGTCGGCCAGTTCGCGGCAGTCGCGCGGCACGCGCCAGCGCTGCCCAATGGCCTGCGCCAGCCGGGCGCTGCGCTGCTCGTGCCCGTGGTGGCGCGGCAGCAGCTCGGCCGGGGTCGTGCCCTTGCCCAAATCGTGACACAGGCAGGCGTAGCGCACCTCCAGCCCGGCGCCCAGCTGCGCCGCCATGTCGAGCACCATTTCGAGGTGCGTGCCGGTGTCGATTTCGGGGTGGTACTCGGCGCGCTGCGGCACGCCCCAGAGCGCATCGACTTCGGGCAGCAGCACGCGCAGCGCGCCGCACTGGCGCAGCACCGCCAGCATGCGCGAGGGCCGGGGCTCTTGCAGGCCGCGCGCCAGCTCTTGCCAGACGCGCTCGGGCACCAGGTGGTCGGCCTCGCCGTGCGCCACCATCTGCTGCATCAGGCTCAGGGTTTCGGGGGCAATTTGAAAGTCGCTCCAGCGCGCCGCAAAGCGCGCCATGCGCAACAGGCGCACCGGGTCTTCGGCAAAGGCGTGGGTGACGTGGCGCAGCACCTTGGCTTGCAAGTCGGCGCGGCCGCCGTAGGGGTCGATCAGCGCCGGGCTGTGCGGGTCGAAGCGCCCGTCGGGGTCGAGCGCCGCAGCGGGCAGCGCCATGGCGTTGATGCTCAGGTCGCGCCGCCCCAAGTCTTGCTCGATGGTCACCGTGGGGTCGGCGTAAAAATCGAAGCCGTGGTAGCCGCGCGCGGTTTTGCGCTCGGTGCGCGCCAACGCGTATTCCTCGTGTGTGCGCGGGTGCAAAAACACCGGAAAGTCGCGCCCCACGGGCAGAAAGCCCTGGGCCCGCATCTGTTCGGGCGTGGCGCCGACCACGACCCAGTCGCGGTCGGCGTGCACGCTGCCGTCGGGGCGGCGGTGGGCTAAGTGGTAGTGGCCGAGCAGGCCGTCGCGCACGGCGCCGCCGACGAGGTAGATGCGCATCGGGAGGTGGCTGGTGGCAGCGGGTGCTGGCGGTGGCAGGTGAGGGGGCAGCTCAGCTGCGTGCTCAGCCGCTCAAGCGTATTTTTCGAGGATGCGGGTGGAGCGCTCGAGATCGTTGCCGGCGTCGGCGCTGGCGGCGGCTTCCATCATCGAGCAGGCCATCATGCGGTAAAAGGCCTTGTCGAGCGCCTTGCGGGCGGCGGCCATCTGCTGGGCGATGTCTTCGCAGGGGCGGCCGTCTTCGATCATCTGCACCAAGGCGCGCACTTGGCCTTCGATGCGGCGCAGCCGGTTGCTGACGTCGCGCTGGTGCTGGGCGCGGTGCGCCGAGATCGGCTCGGGCGCGGCCGCGTCAGCCGGTGCTTGTGCGGCGTTTTTCAAGGGTGCGGCGGACGCTGGTGTGGCAGCTTTGGCTGCCGGCTTGGGTGTGCTCTTGCTCATGGTGGGTAGGGGGGTGGTGGCTTGTGGCCGGTTACTTGCGATGGACAGCGTGTTTGCGCAGGGCCAGCAGCGGGTCGGCGCGGCCGGCTTGATCGAGGTAGCGCGCCGCCAGCGGCTCCAGCGCCTGGGGTTCGATGCCCAGTGCGCGCAGGTCCGGCAGTTGGCCGCTGGCCACGTTGTCCACTTCGAGCGAGCGCAGGTTGTCGGCGCTGAGCAGCGGCTCACCGGGCAGCAGCTGCATCAGCAACGCCTGCGCATAGCCCAGTGCGCGCGGCAGGGGCAGCACGGGCCGCGGGTGGCCCGACAGCCGGCCCGCCAAGCGCACCAAGTCGGCCAAGCTAAAGGTCTCGGGGCCGGCACACTCGATGATCTGGCCGCTGGTGGCGGGGTGCAGCAGGCAGTGCAGCAGCGCCCGCGCCACGTCACCCACCCAGACCGGCTGCAGCCGCGCCTGCGATCCGGCCAGCGGCATGAGTGGAAACAGCTTTTGCAGCGAGGCAAACAGGTTGAGGAAGCGGTCTTCGGCGCCGAAGATCACGCTCGGGCGCAGGATGGTGAGCTCGAGCCCGGCGGCTTGCAGCACGGCCTCGCCGGCGGCTTTGCTGCGCTGGTACTCCGACGGTCCGCTGGCGCTGGCGCCCAGCGCGCTCACGTGCACCAAGCGGCGCACACCGCTGGCTTGCATGGCGGCGGCGAGCCGGCGCGGCAATTCCACGTGCACCTGCTCGAAGCGCGCCCGGCTGCCGTGCAGCACCGCGATCAGGTTGACCACGGCGTCGTGGCCAGGCAGCAGCCGCGCCAGCGCGGCCGCATCGTGCACATCGGCCTCTAGCGGTTGCACCAAGGGCAGCATCTGCACCGCTTGGGCGTTGTTCAGGCGGCGCGTGGGCACGGTGGCGCGGATGCCGGCGCGGTTGAGGTGTTCGCACAGGTGGCGGCCGACAAAGCCGGTGCCGCCCAGAACCAAAACGTTTTTCATGAGGTACAAATGCAGTGTAGGTGGGGGTGTGAAAAGAGGGGGTTTGGTTTTCAGGGCCGCTGGGCTAAAGGCACCGGGGCGCTGGCGGCGGGGGTGGCGCGCGGCCCGATCGGCTGCAGGTGCGCGCGCAGGCTCTGTGGTTGGCCGCTGATCAGGGCGGCGTAGTTGGTGCCGTTGGCCAGCACGCGCTGCACGTAGTCGCGGGTTTCGGCAAAGGGGATGTTTTCGATCCAGATCGCGGCTTCGAGCACCGGGCCGTTGCGCCACTGCTGCGGGCGCCCAATGCCGGCGTTGTAGGCGGCGGCGGCGAGCACGCGCGAGCCGTCGAGCTGCTCTAGGCGCCATTGCAGGTAGGCGGTACCCAAGGCGATGTTGACGTCGAGCTGGTTGACCTGATCTTGGGTGAAGTTTTGCAGCCCGATGCGCCGCGCCACCAGACGCGCGGTGGCGGGCATGAGCTGCATCAGCCCCGAAGCACCGACGTGCGAGCGCGCATCCATGATGAAGCGGCTTTCTTGGCGAATCAGGCCAAAGACGTAGGCCGGATCCAGCCCGATGGCCCGCGACTGGGCCAACACCTGGTCGCGAAACGGCATCGGGAAGCGCTGCAGGTGGTCGATCTCGGTGCGGGTGCGCTCGCTGGTGTTGATGCAACGGTCCCAGACTTGGCGGCTGCAGGCGAAGTCGGCGGCGGCTAGCAGTTCGCGCTCGCTCAGGCCGCCGCTGCGGTGCACGATGATGTGGTAGTTCCACTCGCGTACGCCATCGTTGCGCAGCCCGATGGCAATGGCGTGCAGGGCGCGCTGCAGACCCGGGTGCTGGCGCGCGGCGGCGATTTCGGCCGCCGTCAGGGGGGCGGGGGCGGGTGGGGTGCTGATGCGCTGGCCCAGGGCTTCGAGCGCCAACTGCTCGTAAAAACCGCCCACGCCGGCGATGCGGCGCTGGATTTGCTGCGCCTGTTCGCGCCATTGCTGCGCCTGTGCCGCTTGACGGGCCGGCAGGCTGGCGGCGCGTTCGTTCAGGGCGCGCGCCAACCAGTAGCTCCAGACCGCTTCGTCGCGCTGCGCGCTGCCCATGGCCATGATGGCGTCGTGTACCCGGTTCCAGTCGCCGGCGCGCAAGGCGGCACGCGTGGCCCAGATCAGGTGCGAGTCGTGCAGCAGATCAAGCTGGGTGTGGCCAAAGGCGGCGTGGGCCTCGGAGTTCAGGCGCTGGGCTTGGCGGCGCCCGATCACGGCCCAGACCCAGCTCTGCGCTTCGGCGCTCAGGTGCAAGCGCCAGCGCGCTTGGTGCATGGCGTCGGTGGCGGCTGGGGGGTCTTCCATGGCCAGCCGGATGAGTGCCAGTGTGGCCAGTTCGGGGGCGGGCAGGCGCTCGGCGCTGCCGGCGGCGTCGATGAAGCGCTGTGGCTGGCTGACGAGGCCCGCCACCTGCTGCGCCCACTGCGGGTTAATCAGGCCCACGGCTTGCGCCGCCGTGCCGGGCAGATTGCCCTCGGTGGCTAGGCGCGCGCGCTGCCAGACCACGGCTGCGGGCAGGTCGCCGCTGGCAAGCAGGCGCTCGGCGGCGTGGGCGCAGCCGTCGTCGGCCCGGGTTTGCGCCAACCAGAGCGCGGGCAAGGCGGCGGCGCGCTCGGCCGCCGGGCGCTCGCGCTGGGCCACCAAGGCGTAGCAGCGGATTTCGCGGTCGGCGGTGAGGCGGAAATCGGCAAACTCCTGGTTGAAGGTGTTCCAGTCGCGCGCGCGCCCGAGCAGCAGCAGCCAGTCAGCGCGCAGGCGGTTTTCGTAAAAGGTGCCGCTCCAGCGGCGCAGAAAGGCGCGGATTTCGTCGGGGTTGGCGCTCTCGAGGCGCGCCGCCAGCACCCAGTACTGGGCCAGCGGTTCGAGCGGGTGCCCGGCCACTTGCGGCAGCAGGGCGGCCAGGCGCGCGTGGTTGCGGCGCTCGAAGGCCTGCTCCATCTCGAGCAGCGCTTGCTCGGCCCGGCTCAGGGGCGCAGGTGCCGCGGCTGCGGCTGGCGCGCTCAAGGTCGCTGCGCTGGGGTTGGCCGCCACCGCGGCAGGCAGTAAGATGCACGCCAGCAGGGTGGCAAACCAGCGCAGCCGCCGCCTGGGCTGGGTGGGTGCGAACGGGCGCAGCGACGCCTTGGGTTGAGCAACGAACAATCTGAACATAGGCCGATTATGAACAACAACCGCCCGCCTGACCAGATGGCGCGCAAAGCCCAGTGGCGCCAGCGCCTGATCGAGCAGCGCCTGCGCCTGGGCGACCGGCTGGCGCGCAACGACGCGCTGCAGCGCGTGCTGCGGGTCTGGCTGGTGGATCGGCCCGACAGCGCCATCGGCGCCTACTGGCCGATCAAGGGCGAGTTCGACCCGCTGCCGGCGCTGTTTCGCTGGCAGGAGGCCGGGCGCGAGGCCGACGCGCTGGGCGCCAGCCGCGAACGCAAAATCGGCCTGCCGGTGATCGACAAGGCCAGCAAAACCCTGAGCTTTCACCGCTGGTACCCGGGCTGCCCGATGGAGCCCGACGCCTACGACATCCCCAAACCCTGCGGCACCGAGCGCATCACGCCCACGCTGCTGTTCGTGCCCTGCGTGGGCTACGGGCCGGGCGGCTACCGGCTGGGCTACGGCGGCGGTTTTTATGACCGCACGCTGGCGCAACTGCAGCCCCGCCCCTACACCGTGGGGCTGGCGTACACGCACGGGTTTTTGCCCGAGCTCGAACCCGAGCCGCACGACTGGCCGCTGGACGCGATCTTGAACGACAACGGCGTGGTCTGGCCGCTGGACTGAAGCGCGGCAGCCAAAGGTTCACATACTGCGCCGGTACTGCCCCCCGACTTCGAACAGCGCCTGCGTGATCTGCCCCAGCGAGCAGCAGCGCACGGCCTCCATCAGCACCTCAAAGACGTTGCGCTCTTCGATCACCGCCTGCTGCAAGCGCTTGAGCATGGCCGGGGCCGCAGCCGCGTGGCGCTCGTGGAAGGCCTGCAGGCGCTGCAGTTGCGACTGTTTTTCGGCCTCGGATGAGCGCGCCAGCTCGATCTGCGCCGGCACCGGGTCGCCGTGTGGGTTGCGAAAGGTGTTGACGCCGATGATCGGGTAGGCGCCGCTGTGCTTGAGCTGCTCGTAGTGCATCGACTCGTCTTGGATGCGCCCGCGCTGGTAGCCGGTCTCCATCGCGCCCAGCACGCCGCCGCGCTCGCTGATGCGCTCAAACTCGGCCAGCACCGCTTCTTCCACCAGTTCGGTGAGTTCGTCGATGATGAAAGCGCCTTGGTTCGGGTTTTCGTTTTTCGCTAGGCCCCACTCGCGGTTGATGACCAGTTGGATCGCCATGGCGCGGCGCACCGATTCTTCGGTCGGCGTGGTGATGGCCTCGTCGTAGGCGTTGGTGTGCAGGCTGTTGCAGTTGTCATAGACGGCGATCAGCGCTTGCAGCGTGGTGCGGATGTCGTTGAAGGCGATCTCTTGCGCGTGCAGGCTGCGGCCGCTGGTCTGTACGTGGTATTTGAGCTTTTGGCTGCGCTCGTTGGCGCCGTATTTGTCGCGCATGGCCACGGCCCAGATGCGCCGCGCCACCCGGCCGAGCACGGTGTATTCCGGGTCCATGCCGTTGCTGAAAAAGAACGACAGGTTGGGCGCAAAGTCGTCGATGTGCATGCCGCGCGCCAAGTAGGCTTCGACGAAAGTAAAGCCGTTGGAGAGCGTAAAGGCCAGTTGGCTGATGGGGTTGGCGCCGGCCTCGGCGATGTGGTAGCCGCTGATGCTCACCGAATAAAAGTTGCGCACGTCGTGGTGCACGAACCATGCGGCGATGTCGCCCATCACTTTCAGGCTGAACTCGGTGCTGAAGATGCAGGTGTTCTGGCCTTGGTCCTCTTTGAGGATGTCGGCCTGCACCGTGCCGCGCACGTTGGCCAGCACCCAAGCGCGGATTTTGGCGGCTTCGGTGTCGGTGGGCTCGCGGCCGTTGTCGGCTTTGAACTTATCGAGCTGCTGGTCGATGGCGGTGTTCATGAACATCGCCAAAATGGTGGGCGCCGGGCCGTTGATGGTCATCGACACACTGGTGCTGGGGCTGCACAGCTCGAAGCCGCTGTAGAGCACTTTCAGGTCGTCGAGCGTGGCGATGCTCACGCCGCTGTTGCCCACTTTGCCGTAGATGTCGGGCCGTGGGTCGGGGTTGGCGCCGTAGAGCGTGACCGAGTCGAAAGCCGTGGACAGCCGCTTGGCCTCCATGCCGGACGAGAGCAGCTTGAAGCGCCGGTTGGTGCGAAAGGCGTCGCCCTCGCCGGCGAACATGCGCGTCGGGTCTTCGTTTTCGCGCTTGAAGGCGAATACGCCGGCGGTGTAGGGGAAGCTGCCGGGCACGTTGTCGAGCAGCAGCCATTGCAGGATTTCGCCCTCGTCTGCGTAGCGCGGCAGCACCACTTTGCGGATTTTGCTGCCCGAGAGCGTGGTGTGCACCAGCGCGGTGCGGATTTCGCGGTCGCGGATTTTCACCACGTACTCGTCGCCGGCGTAGGCCTGCTGCATCGCCGGCCACTGCGCCAGCAGCTTGCGCGCCGCCGGGTCTAGGCGCTGCTCGCGCTGCTCGGCCAGGCTAAGCGCAGCCGCAGCGGCGGCTTGGGCGGCATCGTCTGCCGCAGCGGCTTCGTTCGGGCAGCGGGCGGCGTCGGCGCGCAGCATGGCGCTGGCGGCGCGCAGTTGCTGGATCTCGCGCGCCAGCCGCGCCTGCGCGCGCGCCTGCTGCTTGTAGCCGCGCACCGTGGTGGCGATTTCGGCCAGGTAGCGGTTGCGCGCCGGCGGCAGCACCGGCGTCTGGTTGGAGCTGTGGCGCACCGCCACCGGGGGCAGGCGGCTGCCTTGCGCATCCAGCGCCAGGCCCAGCGCCGCCAGCCGCGGTTTGAGCGCCTGGTAGAGGGCGCTCACGCCGTCGTCGTTGAAGCGGCTGGCGGTGGTACCAAAGACCGGCATCTGCTCCGGGCTCTGGTTCCAGGCTTGGCGGTTGCGCTGCACCTGTTTGCAGACGTCGCGCAGCGCGTCGAGCGCGCCTTTGCGGTCGAACTTGTTGATGGCGACGAACTCGGCAAAGTCGAGCATGTCGATTTTTTCGAGCTGGCTGGCGGCGCCAAACTCGGGCGTCATCACGTACAGCGGCACATCCACCAGCGGCACGATGGCGGCGTCGCCCTGGCCGATGCCCGAAGTCTCGACGACGATCAGGTCAAAGCCCGCCACCTTGCACGCCGCCAGCACATCGGGCAGGGCGGCGCTGATTTCGCTGCCAAAGTCGCGCGTGGCGAGGGAACGCATGAAGATTCGAGCCCCCACGCTTGGCGCTGGCGCGCCGTCGCTGCCCCCCGAGGGGGCGCTCGCCAGCTTGGGGCGGCCCGGCGCTGGCTCGGTGGCCTTGTCTCGGGTGGTGCCCCATTCGCCAATGGCATTCATGCGAATGCGGTCGCCCAGCAGCGCGCCGCCGCTCTTGCGCCGCGAGGGGTCGATGCTGATCACGGCCACGCGCAGCGCGTCGTCTTGGTCTAGGCGCAGGCGGCGGATGAGCTCGTCGGTGAGCGACGATTTGCCCGCACCACCGGTGCCGGTGATGCCCAGCACCGGCACCCGGCGGCCTTGGGCGCCCGCGTGCAACTGCTGCACCAGCGCGGCCGGGGCGGCGCCGTTTTCCAGCGCCGTGATCAGCTGCGCCAGCGCGCGCCAGGCGGCATCGCTGTGGCCCTCGATCGCTGCCGGCGTCTGCGGCGCGTAGGGCGTGAGGTCGAGGTCGCAGCGCATCAGCATCTCGCCGATCATGCCCGCTAGGCCCATGCGCTGGCCGTCTTCGGGGCTGAAGATGCGCGCCACGCCGTAGTCCATCAGGGTGCGGATTTCACCCGGCACGATCACGCCGCCGCCGCCGCCGAACACCTGCACGTGCGCGCCGCCGCGCTGGCGCAGCAGATCGACCATGTACTGAAAATACTCCACATGCCCGCCCTGATACGAGCTGATGGCGATGCCCTGCACGTCCTCTTGCAGGGCGGCCGTCACCACCTCCTCGACCGAGCGGTTGTGCCCCAGGTGGATGACCTCGGCGCCCATGCTCTGCAGCAGGCGGCGCATGATGTTGATGGCCGCGTCGTGGCCGTCGAACAGGCTGGCGGCGGTGACAAAACGCACCTTGTGGCGCGGGCGGTACTCGGCCAAGGCTTTGAAATCGGCGTGCAGGTCGGTCATGGGCGGCGGTCTCCGGTGTGGCCGCGTGGCCGTGCGGGCAGGGCGGCACGGCTGCTGGGCTCTGGTGGGTTGTGACAGGCGATTGTCGATCCGCGCACTTTAATTGACGTTTACGTAAACGTCAATAGGGAGTCATCGCGCCAGCCCCCCAAGGCGCGTCAGCGCGTAGTCTGATCACGCGCTCAAGCCGCTGGGCGTGGTGGCAGCAGGCGCTCGTATTCTTTTTTGACCACGGCGTAGCATTCGCAGACGCGGCCTTCGAGCGCTTTTCGGTCCAGCACCGTGATGTGCCCGCGGGCGTAGCGGATCATGCCAAGCCGCTGCAGCTTCAGCGCCGCTTCGGTCACGCCTTCGCGGCGCACGCCCAGCATGTTGGCAATGAGCTCGTGCGTCATCACCAGTTCGTTGCCGCTCAGACGGTCCAAGCTCAGCAGCAGCCAGCGGCAGAGCTGCTGGTCGAGCGCATGGTGGCGGTTGCACGCCGCCGTCTGCGTCATCTGGGTGATGAGCGCCTGGGTGTAGCGCAGCAGCAGGTGCAGCACCGGGCCGGCGCGGTTGAATTCATCCTTGATGTCGGCCGCGCGCAGACGGTAGCCCTTGCCAGCGCTTTGAACCACGGCGCGGCTGGGTGTGGTTTCACCGCCCATGAACAGCGCGATGCCGACCAGGCCTTCGTTGCCCACCACCGCGATCTCGGCCGAGGCGCCGTTTTCCATTACGTACAGCAGCGAAACGATGGCATCGATGGGGAAGTACACGTGCCCCATCTTGCTGCCCGATTCGTACAGCACCCGGCCCAGCGGCAGATCGACCACCTCCAGCAGCGGGCCAATGCGCTGCCATTCGGGCATGGGCATGGAGGCGAGCAACTGGTTGGCCGCTTGGTCGGGAGGGATGCCCATGTGTCTGTGCTCTCGATAGGGGGGTTCAAGCCCGGGGCGCCAAGGTGCGGCTTTTTGGTCTGCAGGCGCAGTATGCACCGCGATCAAGCCATCAGCCCCTCAGACCTTCGGCAGCGTGAGCACCTCGACGCCGAAACCCCGGTAGCCGGTGAGGGTGCAGCGGGTGTCGAACACCGGCGTGCCGCTCACGCGGTACTGGCGGGTGGTGCCGTCGGGCAGCGACTGGTTGAGCACCATGTCTAGGAAGGGGCTGCGGGCGGCGATGCGGTCCAGCAGCTTTTGGCGCTCGGCCTCGTTCCAGCCGGCGCTGGCCGTCGGTGACGCACCGTCGGCCAACACCGAGTCTTGCAGTCCCAGCATCTCCAGCACCGGGCCGGATACTTGGGTGAAACGGCCCTCGCCGTCTTGCTCCCAGTGCCAGTCGGTGGCGAGCTCGGTCAGGGCACGGTAGCGCGCTTCGCTCTCGAGCAGTTCGGCGGTGCGCTGCTGCACCCGTTGCTCCAAGACCAGGTTGTGTTGCGCCAGTTGGCGGTGCAGCAGGCGCACTTCGATCAGGTTGCGGATGCGCGTCTGCACCTCGACCAAGTCGAAGGGCTTGCTCACGAAGTCTTTGGCCCCAGCTTGCAGGGCGCGCAGCTTGTGGCCCGGCTGTGCGGTGATCACCAGCACCGAGAGGTAGTCGCCCTCGGCGGTGCCCGCCTTCAGCGCCTCCATCACTTGGAAGCCGTCCATGCCGGGCATCTGCAGGTCCAGCAGGATCAGGTCGAACGGCGCCTCGCGGTGCAGCGCGGCCACGGCCGTGGGGTCCATGGTGCTGAACACCTGGCTGTAGCCCACGCCGTGCAGCAGCTCATGGAGCAGCGCCACGTTGGCGGGCTGGTCGTCCACGATCAGGATGCGCGCGTCGAGCATGTCTTGTGGGCTGAGGGTCATGCGGGTTCCTGTAGGGTGGCCGGGTCGCCGCTGCTGGATGGCGAGCAGGCCAAGGCCGCCTCCAGCGCGTCCATGAGCTGGTTGACCTTGATCGGTTTGGTGAGGTAGTTGAAGAAGCCCGCATCCAGGGCGCGCTGGATGTCGCGCGGCACGGCATTGGCGCTCAGCGCGATGATCGGGATGTGCGCCGTGCTCGGGTCGGCGCGCAAGATTTTCATGGCCTCGATCCCGCTGATACCGGGCAGGTTGATGTCCATCAGGATCACCGCGGGCTGGTAGACGCGGGCGAACTCGATGCCCAAGCTGGCGTCGGCCGCGCCGAGCAAGCGCAGGTCGGCGCGCCGGCCAATGATCAGCTCCACCAACTCCAAGTTGGCTGGGTTGTCTTCGACGTACAACAGGGTGTGCAGGGGGGGGGCCTGCGGTGCATCGGGGCGCAGCGGGTCGGCGCGGGGGGTGTCGCCGTCTGTGGGGGCGCGCAACGGTGCGGCGGTGAGCGCCATCTGAACCCAGAACACGCTGCCCACGCCGGGTGTGCTGTCCACACCGATCTGGCCACCCATCAGGTGCACCAGGCGCTGCGTCACCACCAGGCCGATGCCGGTGCCCTCTACGTCACCGTTCTCCTGCCCGAGCCGGTTGAACGGCTGGAACAGCTGCGCCTGCTGCGCGGCCGAGAGCCCCGGGCCGGTGTCGCGCACGCTGATGCGGATCGTCTCGGGTGTGGCGAGCGTGCACTCCACCGTCACGTGGCCGCCCGGCTGGTTGTATTTGATGGCGTTGAACAACAGGTTGATGAGCACCTGCTTGAGCCGCGTGCGGTCGGCCTTCACGCAGCGCGGCTGCTCCAGCCGGGCAAAGACCATGCCGATGCCGCGCTGCTGCGCCTGCGGCTCCACCATGGCCCGGCATTCGGCCAGCACCTCGGTCAGCGACACCGGCTCGCCCGACAGCGTGAGCTTGCCGCTCTCGATGAGCGCGAGGTCCAGGATTTCGTTGATCAGCTCGAGCAGGTACCAGCCGGCTTTGAGGATCTGCTCGATGCTGCGCTTTTGAGTCGGCGTGGGCAGGGGCGTGCCCGATTCGAGCAGCTGCGCAAAACCGAGGATGGCGTTGAGCGGTGTGCGCAGCTCGTGGCTCATGCTGGAGATGAAATCGGTCTTGGCGCGGTTGGCCTGCTCGGCCGCGGCCATGGCCTCGTTGAGCTGCAGCTCGCCGCGCTTGCGCACCGAGTTGTCGGAGCCGATCAGCAGGTAGCCAATCAGATCGCCGTAGTCGTCGCGCAGCGCGGTGATGGAGACGATCGCCGGGAAGCGGCTGCCGTCTTTGCAGATGTAGGTAAGCTCGTAGACGTCTTCGATGCCGCGCGAGGCCTTGAAGGCCAGCGCCTCGAAGCCCGGCGCGATCGGTGTGTCGAGCTCCAAGCTGAGCGCCATGGCACGCACCCGCACTTCTTGCGGGTCGTGCATGTCGCTCGGGCGCACCCGGTTGACCACCTCGACGGCGCGGTAGCCCAGCATGCGCTCGGCCCCCACGTTGAAGAGCTGGATGATGCCCTTTTCGTCGGTCGCGATGATCGAAAAATTGGCGCTGGTGAGAATGGCGTTCTGCAGCGCGCCGGCCTTGAGCAGCGCGTTGCGTTGGCGGCGCTTGGGGGTCCACCCCGGGGTCTGTGGCATCGTGGTGTGCTGGTGTTGGCCGCCCCGTGGACGGATGGCGTCAGAGCGGGCGGCGTCCGCTGATCACGCGCAGCAGCACCACCACCAAGGCGATCACCAGCAAGACGTGGATGAGACCGCCCAGCACGGTCGATGTGACCATGCCCAGCAGCCAGAGGATGAGCAGCACGAGCGCAATGGTGTAGAGCATGGTGAGGCCTTGGTTGGGGGTTTTTGGTTGTGCGGGGTGATGCTGGCGCGCGGCCGTTTATTTTCTGGGTTCGACTTGGCTGCCGATCACACCGCCGATGGCGGCGCCCCCCAAGGTACCGAGCGTGCCGCCGCCGGTGAGCACGGCGCCACCGACGGCCCCCACGCCCGCGCCGATGGCGGTGTTTTGGTCTTGGCGCGACATGCCGGCGCAGGCGCTCAGGCCTATGACCAAGGTCAGTGCGATGGCCGTGGCCAAGCCACGGGGAACGAGGAGCGGGTTCGTGTTCATGAAATACCTTTTGGAGGGAGCAATGGAGGGCTAGGGCAACGCGGCGGTTCAGTTACCCTAGGGCTGCTCCGCATGGCGGGCCGGGTTCGCATCCGGTGCCATTGCGCTCAATGTAAAGCCGGGCTGCCCGCGCGTCTGTGCGCTAGCGCACCTTGCGGCCGCCGACAATCTTTCAATCCTTCATTCAAGGCTTGAAAGATTTGCACTATCCTTTCGCCTGTTACACCCCCACGGCAATGTCGATGGCATCAAGTCTAGGCACCAGCGGAATCACAACGATCGGGCCAAGTCGCCGACTACCTGATAAAAAGAGAATGGGGAAGAGGGAGCCCTATGGCCCAGAACATGAAATACAGAGATCTGATCCAGTTCGAGCAGATCGAGTCAGTCATTCAGCTGCTCGATGCCGGACGCCCTGACGAGGCCAAGAAGCTCGTCGCGACCTACGTCATCTCCGACGACATGGCAGAGCGGATCTCCAAGCTCATGGTGCCCCAACTCAGTTTCGACGATTCCGTCGATCACAAGGGCGTGCTGATCGTCGGCAACTACGGCACCGGTAAGTCGCACTTGATGTCGGTGCTGTCCCTGGTGGCCGAGGATGCGGCCTACGCGCCGATGATCCGCCACCCCAAGGTGGCCGAGGCGGTGGCTCCTATCGCTGGGCGCTTCAAGGTGCTGCGCATCGAGGTGGGCGGGCTGCAGATGCCGCTGCGGCAGATCATCACCCTGCAGCTTGAGCGTTTCCTGGAAAAAATCGGCGTTGACTACACCTTCCCGACCGCCGACAAGGAGCTCAACAACAAGCACTCCTTCGAGGAGATGATGGCCGCGTTTGGCGAAAAATTCCCGGACCAGGGTGTGTTGCTGGTGGTCGACGAGTTCCTGGAGTACCTGCAGTCCCGTCGCGACCAAGAGCTGGTGCAGGATCTGGCCATCCTGCGGCAGATCGGCGAAGTCACCAAGCACCTGAAGTTCCGCTTCGTGGCCGGTGTACAGGAAGCCATCTTCGACGGCGCGCGCTTCCAGCATGTGGCCGACAGCATGCACCGCGTCAACGAGCGCTACACGCAGATTTTCATCGACCGCCAGGACCTCAGCTTCGTCGTCTCTGCGCGTCTGCTTAAGAAGACGACCGACCAGCAGCACAAGATCCGCGCATACCTCACACCGTTCGCCAAGTTCTACGGCTCCATGAACGAGCGCATGGACGAATACGTGCGCTTGTTCCCGGTGCACCCGGATTACCTTAAGACCTTCGAGCAGATCCAATTCACCGAGAAGCGTGGCGCGCTCAAGACCATCGAGGCCGCCATGCTGGCCATCCTCGACCAGGAAGTGTCCGCCGACCAGCCGCTGTTCATCAGCTACGAGAGCTTCTGGAACACCATCAAGGCCAACTCGGTCTTGCGCGCCGACCCCAGCATCAAAGAAGTGATGCGCGTGTCAGAAGTGCTGGAGTCACGCGTGCAGCAGGCCTTCACGCGCCCAGCCTACAAGGCCATGGCGCTGCGCGTCATCAACGCGCTGGCCGTACACCGCCTGACCACGGGCGGCGACATCCACGTGCCCATTGGCCCCACCGCTGCCGAGCTGCGCGACGCCCTGTGCCTGTTCCAACCAAGCGTGGAAGACATGCCGGGCGATCCGGCCGAGAACCTGTTGTCGATGGTTCAGACCGTGATGCGCGAAGTGATCAAGACCGTCAATGGCCAGTTCATCACCAAGGCGCCGCATGGCGGCAACACCGGCGAGCAGTACTACCTCGACCTCAAGAAGGACATCGACTACGACGCGCAGATTGAACAACGCGCCCAAGCCCTTGCGCCCGATGCGTTGGGCCGCGCTTACTACAGCGCCGTCAAGGCGCTGATGGAGTGCAGCGACGACCTGCGTTACCCCGGCTTTCAGATCTGGCAGTACCCGCTCGAGTGGCAGGAGCGGCGTGTCGAGCGCATCGGCTACCTGTTCTTCGGCGCGCCGAACGATCGCCCCACGTCCCAGCCCGAGCGCGACTTCTACATTTACTTTATCCAGCCGTTCACCAAACGCAGGTTCGATGACAACAACCTGCCAAACGAGGTGTTCTTGCGCCTCACCGGGCTGGACGACGAGCTCAAGCGGCACCTGTCATCCTACGCGGCGGCACTCGATCTGGCCTCCACCGCCAGCGGCGGCGCCAAGGCCATCTACCTCTCCAAGGCACAGGACTTCCTGCGCGCCATGAGCAAGTGGCTGCAAGAAAAGCAGCTGACCGCCTTTGAGGTCACCTACCAAGGCAAGAAAAAGAACCTACAAGAGTGGGTCAAAGGCGTGTCGCCGCGCGACCGGGCGCGGCTGGGTGCGGACGAACGCCGCCACTTTCGCGACGTGGTCAACACCGTCTCAGGCTTGGTGCTGAGCCAGCACTTTGCCTGTATCGCGCCCGAATACCCCACCTTCACGGTGCCGGTCACCGAGGCCAACCGCAAGCAACTGGTGGGCAACGCGCTTAGGTTGCTGGCTGGCGGCACGCGCACCAAAGATGCGCTCGCCGTGCTCGATGCGCTGGAATTGCTCGATGGCGACCGCGTCGATCCGGCCAAGTCCCGCTACGCGCAGGAAGTGCTCAACCGCCTCAAGGCCAAGGGCCATGGCCAAGTGCTCAACCGCAGCGAGCTGCTGTCGGGCACGTCTGACCTTGAATATTTCGCGCCAAGCAAGTGCCGGCTGGAACCCGATCTGCTGCTCACCGTGCTGGGCAGCCTCGTCTACTCCGGCGACATCGTGCTGTCGATCAACGGCGACAAGATCGATTCCAGCAAGCTGGCGCAACTGGCCGAACGCTCTATCGAAGAGCTGAAACAGTTCAAGCACGTCGAGGCGTCCAAGGAGATCAACCTCGCGGTGCTGCGCGCCTTGTTCGAGTTGTTTGGCCTGCCGTCCGGCTTGGCTCAGAAAGCCAACCAAGGGGACACGGAGCCGGTCATCAAACTGCAGCAGACAGTCAGCGCGCTGGTGCCGCGCGTGCTCAAGGCCGGATCCGACCTGCAGCAAGGCAAGCTCGGCTTCTGGGGCCAGAATCTGCTGCACGAAGAACAAGCCAAAGACTGGTACGCCCGGCTCGATGCGCTGAAGAAGTTCGCCGAGTCGCTCACGCCCTACAACACCGTCGGTAAGTTCAAGAATCTGCGCGTCACCCAGGAAGATCTGTACGGCCAGAAGAAGAATTTGGAGATCCTGGCCGCCGTCGAGCGTCTGCTCGAACTGGTGGTGGAACTGGGCAGCACGGCGTCCTACCTCTTGCAGGGCGAGATGGTGTTGCCCGCCGAGCACCCTTGGGTGAAGCAGGCCGAGACCGCCCGCAAGGCCATTTGCGAGCAGATCAGCCAAGACCGCACCACCGAGCACGCGGCCCTGATTTTGGGTAATGGCCGGCAGATACTCAACCAGCTCAAGAAGGGCTACATCAGCGCCTACATCGCCAGCCACAGCAAGGCGCGGCTGGGCGTGGCCGAAGACAAGACCCGCAACGCGCTGCGCCGCGACGACCGCCTGCTGGCGCTGCGCCTGCTGGCCGGCGTGTCGCTACTGCCCACCAGCCAGCTCACCGCCTTCGAGGAGTCGCTGAACGGCCTGAAGAGTTGTTTCTCGCTGGCTGAGCCCACGCTGATGACCGCGGCGGTATGCCCGCACTGCCAGTTCCGCCCGTCTGCCGAGCCGTTGGAGCTGATCCCTGCCGCCAACCGCCTGCACAAGCTCGACAACGACTTGGACCAGTTGCTAGCCAACTGGCAGCAGATCCTGCTGGAGTGCCTAGAAGATCCGTTCACGCAGGAGAGCCTGCGCCTGATGCCGCCCGCATCCAAGAAGCTGATCGACGCCTTCCTGGCTTCGCGCCAGCTGCCGGCCCCGATGACCAGCGAGTTCGCCAACGCCGCACAGAAGGCGCTGTCGGGGTTGGAGAAGATCGAGGTCAAGGGCGACGAAATCAAGCAGGCACTGCTGCAGGGTGGTTTGCCGGCCACGCCGGACGATTTGCGCATGCGCTTCGATGTTTTAATGAACAATCTCTGCAAAGGAAAAGACTCCATCAAGCTTCGCATCATCATCGAGTAAAGGTCAGGACTGAAATGGAAACAGCAATCACCAAACTGCTCAGCGAATTTCCTGTGATCGAGGAAAAATGCAGACAAAACCGAGTGCCCATCAACCTCCAAAAGTTAACTGCAGAGGCTGAAGCATGGCTTTCTAGGCAGCAGAAAGAAGACATTTCATACAAGCATGATTTGATTTCTCCACACGGACTGACGATTGAGCTCACGTTGGCTGAGCTCAAATATGCCTTCGCCGTCGGAACCGTTAGAACGTGGTTCAATGAAAAAGTGATGGGATGGAAATATCGGCACTCCGGGCTACCAAGCCAACTTGCGCATTCAATAGGCCAAGCCGGCGAGATGGCTCTATCAAAATATCTGCAATCTAAGCAAATCAAGTTTTCTGGTGCGCCTGTCGTGGTGGCCTCCAAAAGCGAATTTAGGCAAGACCTCACCATAAACAGAAAAAGTGTAGGAATCAAGACTGCAGCCAAACGTTCATACCTTGATATTATTCGGCGTGGAACCTCTTACTATCCAGCAAAAATGCTGGACGGCGAGTCATTGCGTGTACTTTCATATCCGGAGCTGTTAATTCAAATCGGCGTGGATTCCTCAACAGGAGCAGTGGCAATCCTCGGCTGCATAACCAGAGGTGAAATAATGGCGTCACCCACAGCCAATATTTTCAACAAGCCAGCTCACGTTATTCCAATCGTAAGTTATGCTTCATTTGATGATATTTCCTGGCTTCAGCGGTTGGGAGCGAAGGAGTGACTGAAATTTTTAATGAAAAAACCATTGGATCGATTGAATGCCTAGGAAAAAAATTCCCCAGCGAAGAAGCAAGAAGGGACTTTTATCTCGAGATTCTGGCTGAGAGACTAAAAGACCCGACATTTAGGGGAATAGAAGGATTCCCAGTAGGATCAGATGAGGCCATACTGGCTCTATCAGACCCCCCGTATTACACCGCCTGCCCGAACCCATTCATAAAAGATTTTATTGAGTTTTATGGCAAGCCAATAATTGAAGCATCGAAATACGATGTCACGCCATTCTCTTTGGATGTCGTTGAGGGCAAGAATGATCCGCTGTATGCAGTTCCGTCTTACCATACCAAAGTCCCGCCAAAGGCCATTCAGAACTACTTGCTCCATTACACAAAACCCGGCGATCTGGTTCTGGATGCATTCTGCGGCACAGGCATGACAGGTGTGGCAGCGGCAAACTGCGCAAACCCTGGCAGAGACTTAACTGACAGATTTTCTGTTTACGAAAAAGGCGCGCGCCGAGCGATTCTGGTGGATCTGTCGCCAGCGGCAGCATTCATAGCATCAATAATGAACTCCCCCCTTGATGAGCATTTGTCTAGTGGGGTCAGCGGTGTTCTAGGCGAATTCATCAAAAAAGAGATTCTTCCGCTATATACATTCAAGAGCGGAAATGCGGTAGATCACTTTGATTACGCAGTATTTTCGGACTGGGGCGAATGCGCAAACTGCGGTGGCAGTTTTTTGTTGTATGACGTCATTATTGATACCAAAAAACCGTGCATTTTAAGTGAGTATCCTTGTCCTCATTGCGGCGCAATCATCAAATCGGAGTCGGCCAAAAAGAGCTTTGAGGCCGTATTTGATCCATGGATCAACGACACAACCCGTCTTGCCAAGACATCCATGGTGTTGATTTCAAAAAAGGTAGGAAATCGTGCAATCCGCACAAAACCTACTGAGCTAGACGTCAGGCACTATGAGGAAGTTGGCAGCCGGGTGGTTTCTCTGGTTCCGGCCAAACTAGAATATACGCACATGACCCATGAAAGGAACAACTTACCCGAATACTGGGGGATCACCCACATTCATCACTTCTATACAAGGCGAAACTATTATTCCTTGGCCAGAATAGCAGGCATCAAGGATGCGCAGTTAAGGCGGGCTGCTTTATTTTGCGCGTTGACGATTATGGAAAATAATGCCACTCGCCGCAATCGGTTCTATATTGACAAGCGGCGCCCTAATGGCTCCCCTATTGGTCCGTTGTCCAACACGTTATACGTTCCAACATTGCAAACCGAAACAAACATTGGGAGAAAAATGCTTCAGGTGCTTGAGAGTTTGCAAAAAGTGCACTCATCATGGCCAAAGACCAGGTCGATCGTATCAAACCAAAGCGCAACAAACCTTGCGCAAATACCAGATGCAAGTATAGATTTTATCTTTACAGACCCCCCATTCGGGGGGAATATTAACTATTCTGAGCAGAACATTCTCTACGAATGGTGGCTTGGAATTAAAACCAACAACCAGGCTGAGGCCATAACCAACTCGGTGCAAAAAAAGAGAATTCAAGAATACACTCATTTATTGACTCTTGTCTTTTCTGAATATGCACGTGTTTTGAAGCCGGGTCGTTATATCGTCGTCGAGTTCCATAATTCATCCAACACCGTTTGGCATGCCATACAGCACGCCCTTGAAAAGTCTGGCCTAATTGTGGCCAATGTTGCATTGCTTGACAAGATACAGACAACACTCCATCAGGATCATAAGGCTGCAGCTGTGAACAAAGACTTGGCCATTACTGCATATAAGCCAATAGAGTCGCTGATCAGAAGCTGTGTCCTCAATTCACAAATCAGCCAGTCTGTTTGGGATTTTGTAAAAGAGCACCTCAAGCATATACCGATAATTAAGGAGCGCGACGGCCTTATTAATTACATCTCAGAAAGAGATCCACGGGTTTTATTTGATCGGATGGTCGGGTGGTTTATTAGGCAAAACGTATATGTTCCTTTGTCACATCAGGAGTTCCGTGCGGGACTTGTTGAGAAATTTCTAGAGAGAGATGGCATGATTTTTTTGCCAGATCAAGCAAAGGAGTATGACAAGAGGCGTGCGTCTGTTTCTACGGCTCCACAAATGGAGCTTTTTGTCTCTGATGAAAGAAGCGCGATTGAATGGCTGACTAACTTCCTTAAATCAAACCCTTCAACCTATCAAGAGATATATCCAGAATTTACGGCGCAACTCGGTGCAGGCTGGAAAAAGCACGAATCAAAACCAGAGCTTCAGCGTCTTCTTGAGGATAACTTTATTGAGTTTGATGGCTTCGGCGAATGTCCATCGCCAATCCATATCTATCTTTCAAGTATTTTCAAAGATATGCGCGGGCTTGATAAGTCAAATCCATCGTTGCTGCATAAGGCGAAGAACCGTTGGTATGTACCAGACTTCAACAAGGCGCAGGATCTTGAAAAAAAGCGGGAAAAATCGCTACTTAAAGAATTTGAAACATACAAGACCTTCACAGGTCGCAAGATTAAGGAGTCGCGTTTGGAGGTCCTGCGTGCTGGTTTCCGCGCTGCCTGGGCCGCCAAGGACTACAAGACCATCATCGGCATCGCCAACAAGCTGCCTGAGGATACGCTACAAGAGGACGAGAAGCTGCTCACTCTCTATGACCTCGCGCTGACCCGTGCCGCGGATGGGATCTGAGCGGGGTCGTCAGCGGGTTCTCCATCGGCGACTGGTGCGATTCCACACGGAAGGCCTCACCGGTCTCTAGACCCCTAGCGCCGTACCGCCCTGAGAAAAGTCAGGAGGTTCTGAGACGAAACGGGGTTTGAGACGAGTTTCGAGGGTGGGTGGCCATGGGGTCAGTCAGGAGCCCATAGCAAAAAGCCCCGCGTGCTGCGGGGCTCTGTACGCCTTCTAGGCTGGCTGAGCAGGTTTGAAGGGTTGGTTGTGGCGGAGAGAGAGGGATTCGAACCCTCGATACGGTACAACCGTATACCGGATTTCGAGTCCGGCGCATTCGACCACTCTGCCATCTCTCCGCGTGTCGAGCCTGCAATTGTAGCAGGCTCAAAACCGACCCTCGCAGGGCCATGGCGAGCCGGCGGACTACTACCGGGGCCGCTAGAGACTCTCACAAAAGCCTAGAGGGTCTGGGGTGCTGCGCGCTAACCGGCTGTCCGCAGCGCTGCCAAGGCGGCGTCGGCTTGGGGCGCACCCGCATCCGCATCGGCATGCTGCGCACCCAGTTGCAACAGCGGGTGCAGTTCGGGGCAGGCGCTGTAGCCGGCGGCTTTGAGGCGGGCGATGGCTTGCGCCGCTTCTTGCGGGGTGGCAAAGCCCAGGCTTTTCAGCAGCAGCTGGCCGCGTGCATCGGTGAGCTTGAAGGCAAAGCGGCCGTCGGGTTCGCGGTACTGCTTGAAGGTGGGCAGGGCGGCTTTGGCGGCAGGGGCGTTGGCTGCTGCGGGGGCCGCTAGGCCGCCACCAGCCAAGGCTGCCGCCGCACCATCATCCCCCGCCGCGGCAGTACCCGACCCGGCTCTGGCAACCGAGCCCAACGCAGCACCCCCCACCAGCGGCCGCAACCCCACCGCATGGCGCAGGCGCTGGACAAAGGGCGTGGCGCTGCGCCGCGCCTTGGCGGCGCCGGCTTGCAGCAGCGCTTCCACCTCGTGCGGGCGCGCCATGAGCTCGAGGTAGCGCGCGCGCAGCGGCGCGATTTCGGCCTCGATGCGCTCGTACAGCAGCTGTTTGGCTTCGGCCCAGCCTATGCCCTGTGCATAGGCGCGCGCCAGCGCGGCGCTTTCGTCGGCGCTGGCAAAGGCCTGGTAAATCTGGAACAGCGCCGAGCCCTCGGTCTGCTTGGGCTGGCCCGGCGCCAGCGAGTCGGTGACGATGCCGAAGATCAGTTTTTTGAGCTGCTCGGGCGGCGCAAACAGCGGGATGGTGTTGTCGTAGCTCTTGCTCATCTTGCGCCCATCGAGCCCGGGCAGGGTGGCCACTTGGGCCTCGACCACGGCCTCGGGCAGGGTGAAGTGCGGGCCGTAGAGGTGGTTGAAGCTGGAAGCGAGGTCGCGCGCCATTTCGATGTGCTGCACCTGGTCGCGCCCCACCGGCACTTGGTGCGCGTTAAAGAGCAGGATGTCGGCGGCCATCAGCACCGGGTACATGAACAAGCCGGCGCTCACGCCCTCGTCGGGCTCAGCGCCGCTGGCGGCATTTTTGTCCAGCGCCGCCTTGTAGGCGTGGGCGCGGTTGAGCAGCCCTTTGCCGCAGACGCAGGTGAGCAACCAGGTGAGCTCGGTGGTTTCGGGAATGTCGGACTGGCGGTAAAACGTGACGCGCTGCGGGTCGAGGCCGCAGGCCAGCCAGGTGGCGGCGATTTCGAGCGTCGAGCGCTGCACGCGCTCGGGTTCGTGGGTGGAGATGAGGGCGTGGTAGTCGGCCAGAAAATAAAAGGCATCGACGCTGCCCAGCGCGCTCGAGCGCAGCGCCGGCCGGATGGCGCCCACATAATTGCCCAAGTGCGGGGTGCCCGAAGGCTTGATGCCGGTGAGAACGCGCAAGGTTTGCATGAAGGGTTCGACCAAAAAGGGGATAAATCTACAGCAGCAGCCAGCGCAGCGGCGTGAGCACGGTTTGGATCAGGTCGGCCGAAAGCGCCATCAGCGGGCGCAGCCAGTAGGTGCCCAGCAAACCGGTGAACAGCAGCACCAGCACGATGATGAAGCCAAAGGGTTCGATGCGCGCGACGGCTTGCGCCGGTTGCGCGGGCAGCAGCCCGACCAAGATGCGCCCGCCATCCAGCGGCGGCAGCGGCAGCATGTTGAGCACAAACAGCACCAGATTGACCAGCAGCCCGGCTTGCGACATTTCGAGCAAAAACGGCTCGTGGATGCCCAGCGCCAGCAGCAGGTAGCCAAAGATCACCCACAGCAGCGCCTGCACCACGTTGGAGGCCGGGCCGGCCAGCGCCACCCAGACCATATCGGTTTTGGGGCGGCGCAGGCGCGCGGCATTCACCGGCACCGGCTTGGCGTAGCCAAACAAAAAAGCGCCGCTGGTGGCAAACAGCAGCAGCAGCGGCAGCGCGATGGTGCCCAGCGGGTCGATGTGCTTGGCCGGGTTGAGCGTGATGCGCCCCAGCATCCAGGCCGTGGGGTCGCCAAAGTAGCGCGCCGCGTAGCCGTGCGCGGCCTCGTGGATGGTGATGGCAAACAACACCGGCAGCGCAAAGACGGCGATGGTTTGCAGCAGGGCGGCGATGTCCATGGGGTGTATTGTCTCAGCAGTGCAGCGGTGCGGCGTATGGGCTCGGTGGGGCTTACAACCCGAGCGCGGCCAAGCTGCCTTGGCCCTGGCGCAGCAGCTGCGGCGCCTCGCCCTGGGCCATGGGCGTGAGGTCGAGCACGGTGGTGGGCTCCAGCGCACAGGCGCCGGCGTCGATCACGGCGGCCAGGCTGTGCTCGAGGCGCTGGCGGATTTCGTTCGCATCGTTCAGGGGCTCGCTGGCGCCGGGCTCGATCAGGGTGGTGCCCAGCAGCGGCGCGCCGTGCAGTTCCAGCAGCGCTTGCAGCACCTTGTGCGCCGGCACGCGCAGCCCGATGGTTTTGCGCGCCGGGTGGCTCAGGCGCCGCGGCACCTCTTTGCTGGCCTCGAGCACGAAGGTGTAGGGGCCGGGGGTGCCGAGTTTGAGCAGGCGAAACTGGGCGTTGCTCACGCGTGCGTAGCTGGCCAGCTCAGACAGGTCGCGGCACAGCAGCGTGAGCGGGTGCTTGGCATCGACGCCGCGGATGCGGCGCAGGCGCTCGACCGCGTCTTTGTCGTCGAGGTGGCAGACCAGCGCGTAGCTGGAGTCGGTGGGCAGCGCCAGCACGCCGCCCTGGTGCAGCGCCTGCACCGCTTGCTTGAGCAGGCGCGGCTGCGGATTGTCGGGGTGGAGTTGAAAATACTGCGACATGCGTACAGGGTAAAAATCAGTCGATTTTGGGTTGGCGCGCCGTGAGCCAGACCAAGGTGGCGCCGCAGAGCACGATCAGACCCATGCCCACCCAGGCCCACAGCCCCGGCAGGTGGCCAAACAGCAGCCAGCCCAGCAGCAGCGCAAAGCCCACTTGCAGATACATGTAGGGGGCTAGGGTAGAGGCCGGCGCGCGCGCAAAAGCCTGGATGAACAAAAAATGCCCCACGGTGCCGCACAGCCCCGCCAGGCACAGCAGCGCCAGCGTGCGCAAGTCGGGGATGGTCTGCCAGACCCAGGGCAGGGCCAGCGTCATCAGCGCGGCCCCGGTCCAGCCGGTGTAGCAGTGCATGGTCATGGCGTCTTCGCTGCGCGCCATGCGGCTGGTCAAAATCTGGAACGCGGCGTACAGCAGCACCATGAGCAGCGGCACCAGCACAAACCAGCCCAACGCGGCCCCGGTGGGCTGGATGATGAGCAAGGCCCCAGCAAACCCGCCCCAGACCAGCAGCCAGCGCAGGCGGCTCACGGCTTCGCGCAAAAACACGGCCGCCAGCAGCGTCACCACCAGCGGCGTGAGCATGATCATGGCGGTGAACTCGCCCAGCGGCATGTGCTGCACGCTGACAAAGCTCAGCGTGCTCACCGCCAGCAGCAGCAGCCCGCGCAGCGCGTGCAGCAGCGGCTGGCGCGTGGCCAGCGAACGCCAGCCGCGCGTGGGCAGCACCACCGCGGCCATGACCAGCGCCTGAAAGGTGTAGCGAAACCACACCACCATGAGCACCGAGATGCTGGCACCCAGCAGCTTGACGGTGGCATCCAGCGCCGCAAAGCAGGCCACCGCCAGCACCACAAAGGCAATGCCCAGCAGCGCGCGTGGCTGCACCAAGCGCGCGGCTTCAGTGGACACGGTGTGCCAGCAAATCCCACACCGGCTGCAAGCGCGCGTCGAGCGTGGGCAGGGCGCCGAGCTCGCAGTGGCTCTCGCCGGGGCTGTGAAAGTCGGAGCCGCGCGAGGCCGCAAGGCCAAACTCGAGCGCCATCTCGGCGTACTGGGCCGCTTCGGCGCTGCTGTGGCTGCCGGTGAGCACCTCCACCGCTTGCCCGCCATGGGCCTTGAATTCGCTGAACAGCGCGTACTCTTGGGTGGCGTTGGGGTGGTTGTAGCGCGCCGGGTGCGCGATCACCGCCACGCCGCCGGCCTCGACGATCCAGCGCACCGCGTCGCCCAAGCTGGCCCAGCGGTGTGGCACGAAGCCGGGTTTGCCGTCGGTGAGGTATTTGCGAAACACCTCTTGCACGTCTTTGCACACCCCGGCCTCGACCAGGTAGCGCGCAAAATGGGCGCGCGAAATCAGCTCCGGGTTGCTGACGTATTTGAGCGCCCCCTCGAAGACACCGGGGATGCCGACCAGGCGCAACTGCTGCGCCATTTCTAGTGCGCGCTCGCTGCGGCCGCTGCGCGTGCGCTCCAGGCCCTGCAGCAGTGCCGGGTGGGTGTGGTCAAAACCGAGCCCGACGATGTGCACCGTGAGCTCGAAAAAGCTGACCGAGATCTCGGTGCCGGTGAGGTAGGGCAGCGCCAAGGCGCGCGCGGCGTCGATGGCGCGCTGCTGGCCGCTCACTTCGTCGTGGTCGGTCAGGGCCCAGAGCTCGACCCCGTTGGCTTTGGCGCGCGCCGCCAGCACCTCGGGCGTGAGGGTGCCGTCGGAAACGGTGGAGTGGCAGTGCAGGTCGGCGTTGAAAATCGGCATAAGAATCATTTTATAAGCGCCCGACCGCCCGTAGTCACCCGCGCATCCCCTCGAGGGGTGGCGAGCGCAGCGATCGTGGGAGCAATTCATTCTAGTGCCAAGGCTACACTCGCGCTGTGTCGCTCTTTAAATCCGCCTCAGTCGTCTCGCTGCTCACCCTGCTGTCGCGCATCAGCGGTTTGGTGCGCGATCTGCTCATCGCCGCCACCTTTGGCGTGAGCGCCATGACCGACGCTTTCAACGTCGCCTTTCGCATTCCCAACCTGCTGCGGCGCCTGTTTGCCGAAGGCGCCTTCAGCCAGGCGTTTGTGCCGGTGCTGGCCGCCACCCGCGCGCAAGAGGGCGATGAGGCCACCAAAGACCTGATCGACCGCGTGGCCACGGTGCTGGCTTGGGCGCTGACGCTGACTTGCATCGTGGGCGTGCTGGCGGCACCGCTGCTGGTGTGGGCCATGGCCTCCGGGCTGGCGCGCGACCCCTACACCTTTGACGTGACGGTGGCGCTGACGCGCTGGATGTTCCCCTACATCGGCTTCATGTCGCTGGTGGCGCTGGCGGCCGGGGTGCTCAACACCTGGAAGCGCTTTGCCGTGCCGGCGGCCACGCCGGTGCTGCTCAATGTCGGGCTGATCCTAGCGGCGGCTTGGGGCGCGCCGTGGTTTGAATCGATGGGCATCGAGCCGATCATGGCGCTGGCCGGTGGCGTGTTGCTCGGCGGCACCTTGCAGCTGGCGGTGCAGCTGGCAGCCCTCAAGCGCCTGGGGCTGCTGCCGCGCGTGGCACTGCGCTGGTCCAAGGTGCGCGCGGCCTGGCAGCACCCGGGCACGCAGCGCATCCTCACGCTCATGCTGCCAGCGCTGCTGGGGGTGAGCGTGGCGCAGATTTCGCTGCTCATCAACACCCAGATCGCTTCGCACCTGGCCACCGGCAGCGTGAGCTGGCTCACCTTTGCCGACCGGCTGATGGAGTTCCCGACCGCGCTGCTGGGGGTGGCGCTGGGCGTGGTGCTGCTGCCGCAACTGGCGGCCGCCAGCGCCGCCGCCGACCCGACGCGCTACAGCCAGATGCTCGACTGGGGCCTGCGGCTGGTGCTGGTGCTGGCCGTGCCCAGCGCGGTGGCGCTGCTGACCATCGCCGTGCCGCTGGTGGCGGTGCTGTTTCATTACGGCGCCTTTACGGCCTTTGATGTGCGCCAGACCGCGCTGGCCCTGATGGGCTACGGCGTGGGGCTGGTGGGGCTGATTGCGATCAAGATTCTGGCCCCGGCCTTTTACGCCAAGCAAGACATCAAAACCCCGGTGCGCATCGCCATCGTGGTGCTGGTGCTGACGCAGGTGTTCAACCTGCTGCTGGTGCCCACCATGGCGCACGCCGGGCTGGCGCTGGCCATCGGGCTGGGGGCCCTGATCAACGCCGGCTGGCTGCTGATCGGGCTGCTGCGCCGCGGTTCCTACCAACCGCAGCCGGGCTGGCTGGTGCTGGCGCTGCAGGTGCTGGCCGCCAGCGCGCTGCTGGCGCTGTTTTTGCTGTGGGGCAGCAGCCAGTTTGACTGGCTGCACGAGGATGTGGTGGTGTGGCAACGCCTGCTGGCCATGCTCGGGCTGATGGTGGGCGCGGCGCTGGTCTATTTTGGCACCCTGCTGCTGGCTGGGGTGAAGCTCAAGCGGCTGGTGCGGATGTAGCCGGGAGCCGCGCCGCTGCGGTTTGCTGCGGTTTGGGGTTAGCCCACCCGCACCGCCGCCCCGGTGCCGCGCGCCGCGATCTGGCCGATGGCGTACACCGTTTCACCTTGGGCGCGCAAGGTGGCGGCCACCGCGTCGGCGGCGGCGGCATCGACCACCAGCACCATGCCGATGCCGTTGTTGAAGGTGCGGTTCATCTCGAAATCGTCGATGCCGGCGCTGCGCTGCAGCCAGGCAAAGAGCTCGCTCTGCGGCCAGCTGCCCGACACCAGTTCGGCTGCCAAGTGATCGGGCAGCACGCGCGGAATGTTTTCCAGCAAACCGCCGCCGGTGATGTGCGCCAGCGCCTTGATGCCGCCCGCTGGCGCATCGAAGGGGTGCTGCGCCAGCGCCTGCAACACGCTGCGCACGTAGATGCGCGTGGGCGCCATGATGGCTTGGCGCAGCGGCTGGCCGTCGAGGGTGGCGGGCAGCTTGGAGGCCTCGCGCTCGAGGCACTTGCGCAGCAGCGAAAAGCCATTCGAGTGCACGCCGCTGGAGGCCAGGCCCAGCACCGCGTCGCCGCTGGCCACGGTCTGTCCGGTGAGGATGCGCGCTTTTTCCACCGCCCCGACGCAAAAACCGGCCAGATCGTACTCGCCCGCCGGGTACATGCCCGGCATTTCGGCGGTCTCACCGCCGATCAGGGCGCAGCCCGCCAGTTCGCAGCCGCGCGCGATGCCGCCCACCACCGCCGCCGCGGTATCGACATCCAGCTTGCCGCAGGCAAAGTAGTCGAGGAAAAACAGCGGCTCGGCGCCTTGCACCAGCACGTCGTTGACGCTCATGGCCACGAGGTCGATGCCCACCGTGTCGTGCAGCTGCCACTCGAAGGCCAGCTTGAGCTTGGTGCCCACGCCGTCGGTGCCCGAGACCAGCACCGGTTCGCGGTAGCGCTTGGGCACTTCAAACAGCGCGCCAAAGCCGCCGATGCCCGCCAGCACGCCTTCGCGCAGGGTTTTTTTGGCCAAGGGCTTGATGCGCTCGACCAGCGCGTCGCCGGCCTCGATGTCAACGCCGGCGTCTTTGTAGGAGAGGGGTGTCGTGGTCATGTGATGTGGGCACTATAGAATGTGTTGATTTTACCGGCCTGCCTTCCCACCTTGTCTGCCCCTCCGATGTTGCTCACCCCTGCGCAGTTGCGCGTGCTCGCCTGGCTCAGCTTGGCCGTGGTGGCGTGGCTGCTGCTGGATCTGCTGGCCCCGGTGCTGATGCCCTTTTTGGTCGCGGCGGTGCTGGCCTACGCCCTGCACCCGGCGGTGGAGCGCCTGCATGGGCGCGGGGTGCCGCGCTGGGTCGGGGCCGGGCTGGCGCTCACGTTGCTGCTGCTGGTGCTGCTGGCGGTGATGCTGCTGATCGTGCCCGTGATCACGCACCAGGTGCCGCTGCTGCGCGACCAGATTCCGCTGCTGCTGGAAAATTTCAACGCTTGGATCGGCCCTTTGGCCGCGCGTTTTGGGCTGAACGCGCAGATCGACGTGGCGATGGTGCGCGAGCTGCTGCAGCGGCTCATCAGCGGCGAGGAGGGGCAGTGGATCGAGTACCTGTTGTCGTCGTTGCGCATCGGCGGCAGCGTCTTGCTGGCGGCGCTGGGTTTTCTGGTGCTCACCCCGATTGCCGCCTATTACCTGTTGCTGGACTGGGACTGGCTGGTTGAAAACACCAAGCTGCTGGTGCCACCGCGCTGGCGCGCCCCGACGCAGCGTTTTCTGGACGAGACCGACCAGGTGCTGGGGCAGTACCTGCGCGGCCAACTGCTGGTCATGAGCAGCATGGCGGTGTTTTTTACCGTCGGCCTGATGCTGGTCGGGCTCGATCTGGCGCTGCCCATAGGTGTCTTTACCGGCTTGGCGATGTTCGTGCCCTTCCTCGGCTTTGGCGTCGGGATGGTGCTGGGCCTGCTGGCAGCGCTGCTGCAGTTTGGTGATCTGTGGGGGGTGTTGCTGGTGGGCGCCGTCTTTATGCTGGGTCAGACCCTAGAGAGCATGTTCCTGACGCCGCGCCTGCTGGGCGGGCGCATCGGTATGCACCCGATCGCCGTGATTTTTGCCCTGATGGCCTTTGGGCACCTGTTTGGTTTTATCGGGGTGCTGATCGCGCTGCCGGTGAGCGCGGTGCTGGTGGTGGCGCTGCGCCGCTTGCAGGCGCTGTACCAAAGCAGCGCGCTCTACACCGACGGCATGGAGCGGGTGCCTGCGCCTGCCGCTTTCGCTGATGCCGCCCCCGCCACAGGGCCGGCCTTGGCGACCCCGCCCGTTGCGCACGCCCCCGGGAACCCGCCCACCTGAGCCACGATGCAGCAACTGGTGCTCGATTTGGGGCTGGCCGCGCCACCCGCGCTCGACAATTTCCTCACCGACCTCGACACCGAGCAGCCGGCCTTGGCGCACCTGCGTCAGCTGCTGGCGCAGCCGCAGCGCGCCACCGTGCCCACTTTTATTTGGGGCGCGCCCGGCACCGGCAAAACGCACCTGCTGCACGCGGTGCGGCTGGCGCTGCAGCAGCAGGGGTTGGCGGTGGGCTGGCTCGACGCCAGCTCCCAGGTGCTGCCCGATTTTGATGAGAGCTGGAGCGCCGTGCTGCTCGACGACTGCCAGCACTACGGCAGCGCGCAGCAGGCGCTGGCCTTCAACTGGTGCATCAACGCGCTCACGCCCGCCGACGGCCGCGCGCGCTGGGTGCTGGCCGCCGCCGACCGGCCGCCGGCTGACCTCGAGCTGCGCCCCGACCTGCGCACCCGGCTGGCGTGGGGCCATGTGTTCCAATTGCCGGTGTTGAGCGACGCCGAGCGCCGCCGCGTGCTGCGCCAAGCCGCCAGCGTGCGCGGGCTCTTGGTGCCCGACGAGCTGCTCGATTTCATGCTCAACCGCTTTGCGCGCGAGCTCGGAAGCCTGATGGCGCTGCTCGAGCGGCTCGACGGCTACGCCCTGCGCACCCAGCGGCCGCTGAGCATCCCCTTGCTCAAGGCCATGCTCGATGAGCACGCATGAGCGGCCCAACCCAGCCCCATATTCAAGCACCCATTCGCAAGCCCACCACCAACGCCCCCTCCCATGAAGCTGGCCCTATTTGACCTCGACCACACCTTGCTGCCACTGGACTCTGACCACGCCTGGGGCCAGTTCACCACCCGCATCGGCTGGACCGACGCCGAAACCTTCACGCGCCGCAACGACGAATTTTTTGCCCAGTACCAAGCCGGCGCGCTCGACATTCACGACTACGTGCGCTTCAGCACCGCCGCCGTGCGCGAGCGCGGTGCGCAGGCCGCCGCCGCCGCGCACCAACAATACATGCGCGAAGTGATCACGCCGCAGCTGCGGCCCGCCGCATTCGAGCTGATCGAGCGCCACCGCCGCGCCGGCGACGCGCTGCTCATCATCACCGCCACCAACGAGTTCGTCACGCGCCCGATCGCGCACGCGTTCGGCATCGACGAACTGCTGGCGGTCGAACTGGCGCGCGGCCCCGATGGCTGGTACAGTGGCGAGATCGCGGGCACGCCCTCGTTTCGCGAAGGCAAGGTGCAGCGCCTAGAGCAATGGCTGGCCGCGCGCGGCTTGGGCTGGGGCCAGGTGCACACCACGTTTTATTCCGACTCCCTCAACGACCTGCCCTTGCTCGAAAAAGCCGACGTGCCGGTGGCCACCAACCCTTCGGCTGGCTTGCGCGCGCTGGCGCAACAACGCGGCTGGCCTATTCTCGACCTATTTGATACCGCACCGGCATGATCACCTCTTTTATCAACCGCTTACTGGGCAAAACGCGCAAGGCCAGCGCCACCCCCTTTGGCAAGCGCGAAGACGTGCCGGTGGCGGTGCACGGCATCGACCCCTCGCTGGTCGATGGCCGCGCGCTCGATGTGCTGCACACCCTCAAGCGCGCCGGCCATGAGGCCTACATCGTGGGCGGGGCCGTGCGCGATTTGCTGCTGGGCTTGCGCCCCAAAGATTTCGACGTCGCCACCAGCGCCACGCCGGAGCAGGTCAAGTCCTTGTTTCGCCGCGCCTTCATCATCGGGCGCCGCTTTCGCATCGTGCACGTGGTGTTTGGGCGCGGGCGCGAGCACGAGGTGATCGAGGTCTCGACCCTGCGCGCCTACCTCGACAGCGCCGACGCCGAGCAGATCAGCGGCAACGAGCGCAGCCAGAAGGCGGCGCTGGTCGGGGTTGGGCACGCCGTCGATGCCAGCGGCCGGGTGCTGCGCGACAACGTCTGGGGCACGCTGGAGCAGGACGCGGCGCGGCGCGACTTCAGCGTCAACGCGCTCTATTACGACCCCGAGACCGAGGTGGTGGTGGATTTTCACCACGGCATCCGCGACGCCAAAAAGCGCGTGCTGCGCCTGATCGGCGACCCGGCCACGCGCTACCGCGAAGACCCGGTGCGCATCATCCGCGCCGTGCGCTTTGCCGCCAAGCTCAGCGGCCTGGGGTTTCACTTCGACAGCAAAACCCGCGCCCCTCTGCGCCCCAGCCTGCCGCTGCTGGCCGAGGTGCCGCCCAGCCGCTTGTTCGACGAAATGCTCAAATTGCTGCAAACCGGCCACGCCCTAGCCAGCCTCGAGCAGCTGCAGGCGCTCGGGCTGGGGCAGGGCATCTACCCCTTGCTCGACGTGGTGGTGGAGCGCGCCCACGACCCCTTTGTGCGCGCCGCGCTGCAAGACACGGATCGGCGCGTGGCCGAAGAAAAATCGGTGGTGCCAAGCTTTTTGCTGGCCTGCGTGCTGTGGAGCGATGTGCGCGAAGGCTGGGGGCGGCGCCAGCAGGCCGGCAGCAGCCCCTTCGCGGCGCTGCAAGAGGCGGTGGATGAGGCCTTCGATGCGCGCATCGGCGATGTGTCGGGGCGCGGCAAGCTGGCGGCCGATATGCGCGAAATCTGGCTCATGCAGCCGCGTTTCGACAAGCGCAGCGGCCAGGCCCCGTTTGCCCTGGTCGAGCAGCCGCGCTTTCGCGCCGGCTTTGATTTTTTGCGCCTGCGCGCCCAAGTGGGCGAGATCGACGAGGAGCTCTCGCACTGGTGGGAGACCTTCAGCTTGGCCAACGAAGCGGTGCGGCGCGACATGCTCGAGGCGCTGCGGCTCGAGCAGCAGCGCAACCGGGCGCCGGCCAAGGGCACGGGGCGCGCCAAAGCGCCCAGGGCGCCGCGCAGCACGGCAGACGAAACCCGGCCCGAGCTCGACCCCAATCAGCCCGAGCTGGGCGAGGCCGAGCACGGCGCGGCCGTGGGCAGCGAAGGCGGTGCAGCCGATGCCGCCCCCGCACGCAAACGCCGGCGCCGACGCAAACCTGCTGGGGGTGGTGCGGGTGCTGGTGCTGGTGCGGGTGGCGAAGGTGGCGGTGGTGGCGGTGGTGGCGGTGGTGGCGGTGGCGGTGGCGGAGCACGCGCCGCCGATTCCAGCGCGGACTGAAGCGCCGCTGCCGCCCAGCGCCTGCTCAGTCCCTGCTTGTTAGCCTCCGCTCAATCGTCGATCAACCTCCGCTCGGCAGCGCAGACCCTCCATGCCCGCCCACGCGCCATGATCAACACCATGCACACCACCGCCGCGCGCCCCCCGGTGTCGGCCTGGGTGGGCTTGGGTGCCAACCTGGGCGATGCCCGCGCCAGCGTGCTGGCCGCCATCGAGGCGCTGGGGCGCTTGCCGCGCACGCAGCTGCTGCGGGCCTCGAGCCTGTACCGCAGCGCGCCGTGGCAGGCCGAAGGGGCCGACTTCATCAACGCCGTGGCCGAATTGCACACGCACCTGAGCGCCCCCGACTTGCTGCAGGAGCTGCAAGCGCTCGAGCAGGCTGCCGGCCGCGCGCGCCCCTACCGCAACGCGCCGCGCACGCTCGACCTCGATCTGCTGGCATACGGCGCGGCGCGCATCGAGTCGGCACGGCTCACCCTGCCGCATCCGCGCTTGCACGAGCGCGCCTTCGTGTTGTGGCCGCTGGCCGAGATCGCGCCCGAGCGCGTCAGCGCCGCCGCGCTGGAGCGGGTGGCGGGGCAGCGCATCGAAAGGCTGGGGTAGGGCCTTTTGGCGCCAGTGAGGCGCAGCAAAGCGGCTTGGCGGCTATCCGGCTCTAGGCCAGCCGCGCGCTGGGCGGTCTGGCCCCTCAGGGATACAGGCGCTCGCGCACCCAGGCGGTGCCCTCGAGGCGGTAGCGCAGCCGGTCGTGCAGGCGGTTCGGGCGGCCCTGCCAGAACTCCCAGCGGTCTGGCCGCAGCCGGTAGCCGCCCCAGTGCGGCGGGCGCGGCGGTTGCAGCACAAACTGGGCCCCGACCTTGAGCGCTTGCGCCACCAACGCGGCGCGGCTGGAAAGCACGCGGCTTTGCGCGCTGGCCCAGGCGCCGATGCGGTGCTCCAGCGGCCGAGTCTGGAAGTAGGCGTCGCTCTCGGCCGCGCTGACGCGCTCCACCCGGCCCTCGATGCGCACCACGCGCTCGAGCTCGGTCCAGTGAAACTGCAGCGCCGCCCACGGGTTGCCGGCCAGTTCTAGTCCTTTGCGGCTGTCGTAGTTGGTGTACCACACCAAGCCAGCGGCGTCGTAGCCCTTGATCAGCACCACGCGCGTGCTCGGGCGCAAGTCGCTGCCCACGGTGGCCAGCGTCATGGCGTTGGGCTCGGGCAGTTCGCTGTTCAGGGCTTCCTCGAACCAGCGGCCAAACTGCTGCAGCGGGTCGGGGTGCGAGTCGTCCTCGCTCAGGGCGGCGCGTTCGTAGCTTTTGCGCAAGTCGGCGATGTTCATGGAGCGCAAGTATGGCACGGCAAACGGCCACTTAAAATCGGGCACTTGCGCAGCAGTCCCCAGCCTTCAGCCCCATGACTCAACCCGTTCCCCGGCCCCAAGCCCTCGATCTGCGCGCCCTGGCCGACAGCGCGCAGCCGCTGCAGGGCGAGCTGGCGCTGGCCGCTCTGCCGCGCTGGAGCGCCGACGCGCCGGTTTGGCCCAGCCCGCTGGTGCCGCTCATGTGGCAGGCGCTGGCCCAGTGGCGCACCAGCCCGGCGGCCGCGCCGGCTGCGGGGCGCAGCGCGCCGCGCCAGTTGTGGCTGCAGCTGCGCTGGAGCGCCCAGGTGCCGCTGCGCTGCCAGCGCTGCCTCGAGCCCTACCTAGAGCCGCTGCAAGACGAGCGCTGGTTTCGCTTCGTGGCCGACGAGGCCAGCGCCCTGGCTGAAGATGACGCCAGCGCCGAAGACCTGCTGGTCTGGCAGCCGCGTTTTGATTTGGTCGGGCTGATCGAGGACGAGCTGCTGCTGGCCCTGCCGCTGGTGCCCATGCACGCGGCCTGCCCCAGCGCGCTGCCGGGCTACGCCGATGCCACCGCCGCGCCAGCAGAAGAGCCGCCGCAGCCAAACCCATTTAAGGTGCTGGCGCAGCGCAAACCCAGCGCAGACTCGGCGTTATAATGCAGGGTTACGCACGCGGGTGACTAGGGTGACTGCAGGCAATGGCTGCAGCTGCCTAGGGTCGCAAACGCTGTGCATCGTCGCAAAATCGGGCGGGCTCCTAGGTCCACCCACTTTTTTCCAGGAGCCGATCATGGCCGTTCAGCAAAACAAAAAATCGCCTTCCAAGCGCGGTATGCACCGCTCGCACAACGCCCTGAATGTGCCGGGCATGGCGATCGAGCCCACCACGGGCGAGGTGCACCTGCGCCACCACGTCAGCCCCAACGGTTTTTACCGCGGCCGGCAGGTGCTCAAGAACAAGTCCGAGGCTTGATCCGGCTTGCGCCTGCCGGTGTCCTTGCGCGTTTCCCGGCGTACTCGCCTGCGCACTTGTCCGCGTCGGCCCACGCGCTCGAGCCAGTGCCTGAGCGCAGTCCAGCGCTGGGATTGGGCTGGGCTTTATCGGCATGCACGTGCCTAAGGGGCAGCCGATCGTGATCACGCTGGCGGTCGATTGCATGGGGGGCGACCACGGCCCCGCCACCACCTTGGCGGGGTGTGCGGCGTTTCTGGCGCGCCACCCCCAAGCCCGTTTGCTGCTGGTCGGCCAGCCGCAAGCCTTGGCGCAGCTGCCGGCGGCGCTCGACGCCAGCCGCTGCACCGTGGTGCCCGCCTCCGAGGTGGTGGCCATGGACGACCCGGTCGAGGTGGCGCTGCGGCGCAAGCGCGATTCCTCCATGCGCGTGGCCATCGAACAGGTCAAGAGCGGGGCGGCGCAGGTGGCGGTTTCGGCGGGCAACACCGGCGCCCTGATGGCGATTGCGCGCTACCTGCTCAAAACCCTCGACGGCATCGACCGCCCGGCGATCGCCTCGCAGATGCCCAACGCCAAAGGCACGGCCACCACCGTGCTCGACTTGGGCGCCAACGTGGATTGCAGCGCCGAACACCTGCTGCAATTTGCCCTCATGGGTTCGTCGCTGGTGGCGGCCAGCGGCAAGGCCTCGCCCACGGTGGGGCTGCTCAATATCGGCGAAGAAGTCATCAAGGGCAACGAGGTCATCAAGCAAGCCGGCGTGCTGCTGCGCCGTGCCGCCGAACACGGCGACCTCAATTTTTACGGCAACGTCGAAGGCAACGACCTGTTCAAGGGCACGGTCGATATCGTGGTCTGCGACGGTTTCGTGGGCAACGTGGTGCTCAAGGCCAGCGAGGGGCTGGCGAGCATGATCGGCGGTTTCGTGCGCGAAGAATTCTCGCGCAGCTGGTACAGCCAGCTGGCCGCTGCGCTGGCGTGGCCGGTGTTGTCCTCCTTCAAAGAACGGGTCGATCACCGGCGCTACAACGGCGCGGCCTTGCTGGGCCTGCGCGGGCTGGTGTTCAAAAGCCACGGCTCGGCCGACGCCATGGCGTTCGAGCAGGCCCTGCGGCGCGCCTACGAGGCCGCCGACAAACAACTGCTGCAGCGGGTGCAAGAGCGCATCGCTGCCGCCGCGCCGCTGGCGCCGCCTAGTCCTGCAAGTCTAGGCAGTCCGGCATAAGGCCCGGTTACGCCCACTGGCCCCCAAGCAACCTTGCACAGCCCATGATCCGCTACACCCGCATCACCGGCACCGGCAGCTACCTGCCGCCCAGGCGTTTGAGCAACGCCGATTTGGTGGCCGAACTGGCCGCGCGCGGCATCGAAACCAGCGACGAATGGATCGTCGAGCGCACCGGCATCCGGGCCCGGCATTTTGTCGATGAGGGCAGCGAGGCCAGCGATCTGGCGCTGCAAGCCTGTTTGCAGGCGCTGCAGGCGGCGGGCCGCCAGGTGGCGGATGTGGACCTGATCGTCGTCGCCACTTCCACGCCCGACATGGTGTTTCCGTCCACCGCCACGATCTTGCAGCGCAAGCTCAGCGAGCACGCGCAGGCCCAAGGCTTGGCGGGCGCCGCGGGCGGGGCGGCCTTTGATGTGCAGGCGGTGTGCAGCGGCTTCATCTACGCGCTCACGGTGGCCGACGCGCTCATCCGCACCGGCAGCGCCCGCTGCGCGCTGGTGGTGGGGGCCGAGGTGTTCTCGCGCCTGCTCGATTTCAACGACCGCGGCACCTGCGTGCTGTTTGGCGACGGCGCCGGGGCGGTGCTGCTCGAGGCCTGCACCCACGACGGCAGCGGGCCGGCGCTGCTGGCCAGCGATCTGCACGCCGACGGCCGCCACAGCGGCATTTTGTGCGTGCCCGGCAGCGTGGCCGGCGGCCAAGTGCGCGGCACGCCGCTGCTGCGCATGGACGGGCAGGCGGTGTTCAAGCTTGCTGTCGGGGTGCTGGAGGAGGCCGCCCGCGCCGTGCTGGCCAAGGCCGGGATCGAGGCCAGCGCGGTCGATTGGCTGATCCCGCACCAGGCCAACATCCGCATCATGCAGGGCACGGCGCGCAAGCTCAAGCTGGGCATGGACAAGGTGATTGTGACCGTGCACGAGCACGGCAACACCTCGGCCGCCTCGATCCCGCTGGCGCTGGATGACGGGGTGCGCTCGGGCCGGGTGCGCCCGGGGCAGTTGCTGCTGCTCGAAGGGGTGGGCGGTGGCTTCACCTGGGGCGCGGTGTTGTTGCGCCTGTAGGGGCCATGGCTTGCCCACCAATGCCCGACGGATTTCGCCCCCCATCGACGGCTCACCCACAGCCCCCATTCCAGACCCATTGACAGCCCAACTGGGCCCGCAAGGAGCGCTAGATATGTCTGATTTTGCTTTCGTTTTCCCCGGCCAAGGCTCGCAGTCGGTGGGCATGCTCGACGCTTGGGGGGCGCACCCGGTGCTGGCCGATACCCTGCAAGAGGCCAGCGCGGCCTTGGGCGAGGACGTGGGGCAACTCATCCAGCACGGCCCCAAAGAGGCGCTGGCCCTGACCACCAACACCCAGCCGGTGATGCTGGTGGCCGGCGTGGCGGCGTGGCGCATCTGGCGCGCCGAGGGTGGCGCGGCGCCGGTGGCGCTCGCCGGCCATTCGCTGGGCGAGTATGCGGCGCTGGTGGCCGCCGGGGTGCTCACGCTGGCCCAGGCGGCGCCGCTGGTGCGGCTGCGCGCTCAAGCCATGCAAGACGCGGTGCCGGTGGGCGCCGGCGCCATGGCCGCCATCTTGGGCTTGGGCGCCGAACAGGTGCGCGCCGGCTGCGAGCAGGCCCAAGCCAGCTTTGGCCAAGGCAGCGCCGAGGTGGTGCAGGCGGTCAACTTCAACGACCCGGCGCAAACCGTGATTGCCGGCAGCAAGGCGGCGGTGGAGCGCGCCTGCGAGTTGCTCAAGACCAGCGGCGCCAAGCGCGCGCTGCCCTTGCCGGTGTCGGCCCCGTTCCATTCCAGCCTGATGCGCCCGGCGGCCGAGCGCCTGCGCGTGGCGCTGGAGCAGACGGCGTTTTTGCCGCCGCAAATCCCGGTGCTCAACAACATCGACGTGGCCTGCGAGACCGCCCCCGAGCGCATCCGCGACGCCCTGTACCGCCAGGCTTTTGGGCCGGTGCGCTGGGTCGAGTGCGTGCAGGCGCTCAAGGCGCGCGGCGTGCGCACGGTGGTCGAATGCGGCCCCGGCAAGGTGCTGGCCGGGCTGGTCAAGCGCATCGACCCCGAACTGGCCAGCGCCGCACTCTACGACCCGGCTACACTGGCGGCGTTGCGCGCCCAATTGGGCTAAATAGTTTGAAGGGCCAAGCGGGCATGACGGCGCGCCCGAGCCCAGCGCGCGCACCCACACCCATGCAGCGACACAACCCATGAGCGAAACCACCAACAGCCCCCCCTCCGCCTCCGTGCCAGCGGCCGCGCCGAGCACCGCCAACAGCCACAGCAGCGCCCAAGTCGCCCTCGTCACCGGGGCCACGCGCGGCATCGGCGCGGCGATTGCGCTCGAGTTGGCGCGGCGCGGTTACCGCGTCATCGGCAGCGCCACCAGCGACGACGGCGCCGCCAAAATCAGCCAAACGCTGGCGGCGCACCCCGGTTGCCGCGGCGTGCGGCTCGACGTCAACGACGCCGCCGCCGCCGAGGCCCTGATCGATGCCATCGTCAAAGAACACGGTGCCCTGCACGTGCTGGTCAACAACGCCGGCATCACGCGCGACACGCTCGCCATGCGCCTCAAGGACGAAGACTGGGACGCGGTGCTCGACACCAACCTCAAGGCGGTGTTTCGCCTGTGCCGCGCCGTCATCCGCCCGATGATGAAGCAGCGCTGGGGCCGCATCGTCAACATCACCAGCGTGGTCGGGGCCAGCGGCAACGCCGGGCAGGCCAACTACGCCGCGTCCAAGGCCGGTGTTGCGGGCCTGACGCGCGCGCTGGCGCGTGAGCTCGGCGGCCGCCAGATCACGGTCAACTGCGTGGCGCCGGGCTTCATTGAAACCGACATGACCGCCGCCCTGAGCGAGGCGCAGCAGCAGGCGCTGCTGGGCCAGATTCCGCTCGGGCACTTGGGCAAACCGGCCGACGTGGCGCAGGCCGTGGCCTTCTTGGCCAGTGCACAGGCGGGCTACATCACCGGGCAGGAGCTGCACGTCAACGGCGGCATGCTGATGCCCTGATTTGGCCCCGCTGCCCACTTGCGCTAACATCGGCCCCCTAGACCCAGCGCATTGCGTGGCCGCACCCCGTTGTTTAGCACCCTAAACCGCCCCGGCTAGAATGCCGGTCTTGCATTTCAACCACCCACAGAGGGAACTATGAGCGACATCGAAGCACGTGTGAAGAAAATCATCGCCGAACAACTCGGCGTAGAAGAGTCCCAGGTCACCAACGAAAAAGCCTTCGTGGCCGATCTGGGTGCCGACTCGCTCGACACCGTGGAACTGGTCATGGCCCTGGAAGACGAGTTCGGGATCGAGATCCCGGACGAAGACGCCGAAAAAATCACCACCGTTCAGCACGCCGTCGATTACGCGCTGGCGCATCAGAAAGGCTGAGTTGCCTATGAGCCGCCGTCGCGTCGTCGTGACCGGTCTGGGCTGCATCAGCCCCGTGGGCAACACGGTGCCCGAGGCGTGGGCCAGCGTGCTCGCAGGCCGCTCCGGCATCGGCCCCATCACCAAGTTCGATGCCTCTGCCTTTGCCTGCCAAATTGCAGGCGAAGTGCGCGGCTTCGACCTCGAAGCCTACATCGGTGCCAAAGAAGCGCGCACCATGGACACCTTCATCCACTACGGCATCGCCGCCGCCGCGCAGGCCGTGGCCGACGCCGGCTTGCCCACCGGGGAAGAGCTGGATGAGGAGCAAGCCTGCCGCATTGGCTGCGTGATCGGTTCGGGCATCGGCGGACTGCCGCTGATCGAGCAGACCCACGCCGACCTGATGCAGCGCGGGCCGCGCCGCATTTCGCCCTTTTTCGTCCCGGCCTCGATCATCAACATGATCTCGGGCCATGTGTCGATGCGCTTTGGCTTCAAGGGCCCCAACCTCGCGGTGGTCACGGCCTGCACCACCGGCTTGCACTGCATCGGTGAGGCGGCGCGCAAGATCGAATACGGCGACGCCGACGTGGTGGTGGCCGGCGGCTCCGAGGCCACCGTGTCGCCGCTGGGCATCGGCGGCTTTGCGGCCATGCGCGCGCTCTCGACCCGCAACGACGACCCCACCGCCGCCTCGCGCCCTTGGGACCGCGGGCGCGACGGCTTCGTGCTGGGCGAAGGCGCCGGCGTGCTGGTGCTCGAAGCCTACGAGCACGCCCGCGCCCGTGGGGCCAAAATCTACGCCGAAGTGGCGGGTTACGGCATGAGCGCCGACGCCGGCCACATGACCGCCCCCAACATGGACGGCCCGCGCCGCGCCATGCTGTCGGCGCTGCGCAACGCCGGCCTCAACCCCGACCAGGTGGACTACCTCAACGCCCACGGCACCTCCACGCCGCTGGGCGACATCAACGAGAGCAACGCCATCAAGGCGGCTCTGGGCGATCATGCGCGCCAGGTGCTGATCAGCTCCACCAAGTCCATGACCGGGCACCTGCTCGGCGGCGCCGGCGGCATCGAGAGCGTGTTCACGGTGCTGGCGCTGCACCACCAGGTGGCCCCCCCGACCATCAACCTGCACGAGCCCGACCCCGAGTGCGACCTCGATTACTGCGCCCACACGGCGCGCGAGCGCAAGATCGACGTGGCCCTGAAGAACAACTTCGGCTTCGGCGGCACCAACGGTTCGCTGGTGTTCAAGCGCATCTGATGGGCTTTCGTTCGTGCTTGGCCTGATGCGGCGTCGTCTGGTGTAGGCGGCGGCATCCCCATTTGCCGCCGATTCATCGACCACCGCGTCCTTCATAAGCACCCCCGCCATGCAAGGCCCGCCAGCGGTCTCTTACCCCGCCGGGGCGCCCAAGGCCGAATACGCGGCGCTGGCTGGGCTGGCGCTGGCGTGGGCTGCGGGTTTGTTGCTTTGGCTGACGCTGGCCCCCGCGCACGTGGCGCCACCGGCCTGGTGGGTCAGCTTGGCTGTGGGTGTCGCGCTGCTGGCTTGGTGCCTGTGGCGCTTGCGCCAGCCGGTGCAAGGCGAGCTGGTGTGGGAGCCCGTGCCGCCCGGTGCGCGTAACCGCAGCCCCGGTGCGCGCGGACAGTGGCGCTGGTTTAGCCCCGCGTGGCGGCGTGGCCTCGAGCTGACCGAGTTGCGCTGCGTGCTCGATCTGCAGGGCCTGCTGCTGTTGCATTGGCACAGCGCCAGCGGCCTGCGCGGCTGGGTCTGGCTCGAGCGCAGCCAAAACCCGGGGCAATGGCAGGCACTTCGCGCCGCTGTGCACCATCAGCGCCAACCCTGAGAGGCCGAGTGCTGCACAAACTTACAAATGCGCCAGCGCTTGCGCGCACCTTGGGGCCAAACCAGAGCAGCGATCGGGTATATTGACTCGCCCTCACCGATCACCATGACCGAACTCGAATCCCTCCCCGTTAACGCCGATTTGTTGCTGGTGCAGCGCACGCTGGCCGGGGATCAACGCGCCTACGGTTTGCTGGTGGTCAAATACCAGCGCCGCGTCGAGCGCCTGATCGGGCGCATGGTGCGCGACTCCGACTTGGTGCAGGACATCGCGCAAGAGACCTTTATCCGTGCCTACCGGGCGCTGGGCCAGTTTCGCGGCGAGGCCCAGTTTTACACCTGGCTGTATCGGATCGCGGTCAACACCGCCAAAAAACAGCTCATGGAGCTCAAGCGCGACCCGGTGGTGCTGATGAGTTCGCTGATGCGCAACGAAGACGATGAAACTTCCGCACCAGAACTCGAACTAAATGGGCAAGTAGCCGATGCCGAAACGCCCGAGTCGTTGCTGGCGAGCAAAGAAATCGCCCAAGCCGTGAACGACGCGATGGAGGCGCTGCCCAAAGAATTGGGGCAGGCCATTGCCCTGCGCGAGATCGAAGGCCTCAGCTACGAGGAAATTGCGCAAGCGCTGGACTGCCCCATCGGCACGGTGCGCTCGCGCATTTTCCGCGCCCGCGAAGCCATTTCGGCGCGCATCAAGCCCATGCTGGAACGCCAGTCGGGCAAGCGCTGGTGAAGCGGCCAACCCTGAATGTGAAAGCGCAGTACCATGCAGACCATGCCCCGCTCCAACGCCCACAAGGCCGAGCACCCCGCCCAAGCCGACGCGCTCAACCCAGCTGGCCCGACGGGCTCTGGCGCCGCAAACGCGGCGGCGCCAGATGCCGACCCAGCAACCGCGCGCGAATGGTTGTCGGCCTTGGTGGACGGCGAGTGCCCGCCCGAGCGCGTGGCCCGGGCCCTCGCCACGCCGGGGCGCCAGCGGCCCGTACTGGGCGCTGAGCGCGGTTCTGATCTCGATACCGCTCTTGATGCCGAGCTCGATGCCGCTCTCGACGCCGACCTGTGTGCCGACTGGTCGCTGCACCACTGGATCGGCGAGGCGCTGCGCGGTGAGCCGGCGCACCCGCCCGCCAGCCCAGACTTTGCCAATGCCGTGTTGGCGCGCCTAGCCGCCGAGCCGGCCCCCGCCTGGAACCCGATTGCGGCGGCGCCCCAGCAGCCCGCAGCACACGTGCAACCCGAAACGAGCCCGCAGCCCCAAGCGCCCATCCAGCCCGAGCAACCCCGCGCGCAGCAACCCGCTGTGCCGCTGCCTACCGCCCAGCACGCCGCCAACGACGCCGTGTTTCGCTGGAAAATGGTGTCCGGATTGGCCTCGGTGGCGGCGGTGGCTGCCCTGTCGTGGTCGTTGCTGCCCGGTGCCGCCACCCCAGACGCCGGCCAGCAATGGGCGCAATCCCCGGCCCCGTTGGTGGCCGCCGCGCCCGATGCGGCCGCGCAGCCCGCTGACTTGCAGACCGTGGCCACGGCCCACGGTTTGGTCTGGCGCGACCCGCAGTTCGAGGCCCTGATGGCGGCGCACCGCCACCACGGCAGCCTCAACGCCTTGCACGTGCCGGTGGGCTTCATGCGCAACGCCACCTACGATCGGCCCGCTAATTGATGAATACGCAACGCGCTTCGGACTCAAGGGCAACAGGGTTTGCACGTCGGACCGTTGCTTTGTGGCTGGCTCTGGGTGCATCTGCGGTGTACGCGCAGAGCGCGGCGCCCACAGCGGCTGCACCCCAAGCCAACGCCCCCGCCAGCAGTGCCAGTCCGGGCAACGCCGCGCAGCAGCAGTCGGTTCTGCACTGGCTCGAGCGCCTGCACATGGCCACGCGCAACCGCTCGTACACGGGCACCTTTGTGTTTTCCAACGGCACCGAAATCGCCTCTTCCAAAATCTGGCACGTGTGCGATGGGCGCCAGCAGCTGGAGCGCATCGAGGCCTTGACTGGTGCGCCGCGCATCACCATGCGGCGCAACGACGAAGTGGCGATTTTTTTCCCGGTCCAAAAGCTGGTGCACAAAGACCGGCGCGACGCCCTGCGCCAGTTCCCCGATTGGCTGCGCCCGACCAACCCGCGCATCGACTCGTTTTACAGCGTGCGCGTGGTCGGCAGCGAGCGCGTAGCGGGGCTGGAGGCCACGGTGGTGGACTTTGTCGCCGCCGACGGGCTGCGCTTTGGCTACCGCGTCTGGTCTGAGCAGCGCACCGGCTTGATGCTCAAAATGCAAACCCGCAGCCCCCAAGGGCGCGTGCTGGAGCAGGTGGCGTTTACCGAGCTGCAGCTCGATGCCCCTGTGCGCCTTGAGCTGTTGGCGCGCCAGTTTGAGCAGACCAACGGCTACCGCATCGTGCATTCGGTGCAACGCCCCAGCACGGCACTCGATCAGCGCTGGCGCATGCGCCACGATGTGCCCGGTTTTCAACCCATGGTATTCAATCTGCGACAGGATCCGAACGCCGCCCCGATTGCCCAGTGGGTTTTTTCGGACGGCTTGGCGTCGGTGTCGCTGTTCATTGAAACCTTCAACCCGCAGCGGCACACGCGCGAGTCGGTGCAGGCTGAAGGCGCCACCCATTCGTTGACGCGCCGTGTGGGCGATCATTGGGTGACTGCGATGGGCGAGGTGCCGCCCGAGACGCTGTTGTTGCACATCCAAGCGCTCGAGCGGCTGCGCTGAGGCTTGAATATCCGCTGTGGCACCCCCATTCTTAGGCGCTGCACCGCGATTTGCCGCATCTGGGGCAAAATGAACCAGCCCTGACCGACGGAGTACCCCCTACCATGAAGATCCTTACCCAAAGCACCCGGCGTTACTTGGCAGCCAGCGCGGCTGCACTCGGTTTGGTGGCCGTGTTGTGGCTGGCGCAGTCACAGACGGTGGAGGCGCAGCCTGGCACGCCCGTTGCCTCCGGCACCTCAAGCGGCCCGCTGCCCTTGGGTGCCATGGCGCAGGCCGTGCCCGCACGCAGCGCAGCTACCGTGGTCCCAGCCAGTGCCCCCCCGGTGGAGGTGCGCGGCCTGCCCGATTTCACGGTGCTGGTCGATCTGGTCGGGCCGGCGGTGGTCAACATCCGCACCGTGGAGCGCGTGCGCCGCGGCGGCTCGCCCGAAGACCAAATGCAGGAGTTCTTTCGCCGCTTTGGCATCCCGCTGCCCCCCGGCATGTCACCGCGCGGCCCCCAAGGCCCGCAAGACGGGCCCGAGATCGAGCGCCCGCGTGGCGTCGGTTCGGGCTTCATCCTCACGCCCGACGGCTTCATCCTCACCAACGCGCACGTGGTCGAGGGCGCCAGCGAGGTCGTGGTGACGCTCAACGACGAGCGCGAATTCACCGCCCGCGTGGTCGGGTCCGACCGGCGCACCGACGTGGCGGTGGTCAAAATCGAGGCCACCCGGCTGCCCACGGTGCGCATCGGCGACGTGACGCGGCTGCGCGTGGGCGAGTGGGTCATGGCCATCGGTTCGCCCTTTGGGCTTGAAAACACCGTCACCGCCGGCATTGTCAGCGCCAAGCAGCGCGAAACAGGCGAGTTCCTGCCCTTCATCCAGACCGACGTGGCCATCAACCCCGGCAACTCGGGCGGCCCCCTGATCAACATGCGTGGCGAGGTGGTGGGCATCAACAGCATGATCTACAGCCGCTCGGGCGGCTTTCAGGGCATCTCCTTTGCCATTCCGATCGACGAAGCGATGGTGGTTGCCGACCAGCTGCGCGCCACCGGCCGCGTCACGCGCGGGCGCATCGGCGTAGCGATCGCCGCCGTGGACCGCGAGACGGCCGAAGCGCTGCGCCTGCAGCGCGCCACCGGGGCCTTGATCCGGGGCGTGGAAAACAACTCGCCGGCGGCTCGCGGTGGTATCGAGCCCGGCGACGTGATTTTGAGTTTCGATGGCAAAGCGGTAGAACGCTCGACCGACCTGCCGCGCATCGTGGCCGGCACCGCGCCCGGCTCCCGGGTGCCGGTGCGGGTGTGGCGCCAAGGGGCCGAGCGCACCCTGACCGTGACCGTGGCGGCCTTTGAGGACGAACGCACCGCCCGCGCCGGCGAGCGCGACGCCGAGCCACCTACAGCCACCCCGGCGGCGCAGCGCCTGGGCCTGAACTTGCGCGAGGCCACGGCGGCCGAGCGGCGCAGCCTGCGCATCGACGGCGGGGTCTGGGTGGCGGCGGCCAGCGGCGCGGCGGCTCGGGCCGGCCTGCAAGCCGAGGACGTGATTTTGGCCGTTGGCAACCGCCCGGTGGCCAGCGTGCGCGAGTTCGAGGCCGCTGCCGCTGCCGTGCCCCAGAACCGCCCCGTGCACGTGCTGGTGCGCCGCGGCGACTGGACCCAATACGCCATCATCCGCCCGTAACGTAAAATGGCGGGTTGACCTGCCCCTTTTGCAGCAGGCCTCGGGCGCGCCAGCCAGTGCGCGCCCGTTTTGTTTGCCCCTTTCATGAAGCACATCCGCAATTTTTCCATCATCGCCCACATCGACCACGGCAAAAGCACGTTGGCCGACCGCTTGATCGCCCGCTGCGGCGGCTTGAGCGACCGCGAAATGAGCGCGCAGGTGCTGGATTCGATGGACTTGGAAAAAGAGCGCGGCATCACCATCAAGGCGCAGACGGCGGCGCTGCAATACACCGCGCGCGACGGCCAAACCTACAACCTGAACCTGATCGACACCCCCGGGCACGTCGATTTCTCTTACGAAGTCAGCCGCTCGCTCAGCGCCTGCGAGGGCGCGCTGCTGGTGGTCGATGCCAGCCAAGGGGTGGAGGCGCAAACGGTGGCCAACTGCTACACCGCGCTCGAGCTGGGCGTGGAGGTGCTGCCGGTGCTCAACAAAATGGACCTGCCGCAGGCCGACCCGGACGCGGCGCGGCAAGAGATCGAGGAGGTGATCGGCATCGACGCCACCGAGGCCATCCCCTGCTCGGCCAAAACCGGCATGGGCATCGACGAGATTCTGGAGCTGGTGGTGGCCAAGGTGCCGCCGCCGCGCGGCCAGCCCGAGGCGGCCTTGCGCGCCATGATCATCGACTCGTGGTTCGACAACTACGTCGGCGTGGTGATGCTGGTGCGGGTGGTCGATGGCCGCCTGAACCGCGGCGACCGCATCAAGCTCATGGCCACGGGCGCAGTCTATAGCAGCGAGAAGCTGGGCGTGTTCACCCCCGCCAACCAGCCGCGCCAGGCGTTGTGTGCCGGCGAGGTGGGTTACGTGATCGCCGGCATCCGCGAGCTCAAGGCGGCCAAGGTGGGCGACACGCTCACCGCCATCAAGAGCAGCAGCGGCGCCAACCTGCAACTGGCCACCGAGCCGCTGCCGGGCTTCAAAGAGGTGCAGCCGCAGGTTTTTGCCGGCCTGTACCCGAGCGAAGCCAGCGAATACGAGGAGCTGCGCGACGCGCTCGAAAAGTTGCAGCTCAACGACGCCGCGCTGCACTACGAGCCCGAAGTCTCGCAGGCGCTGGGTTTTGGTTTCCGCTGCGGTTTTCTGGGCCTGCTGCACATGGAAATCGTGCAAGAGCGGCTCGAGCGCGAATTCGACCAAGACCTGATCACCACCGCGCCCAGCGTGGTCTATCAGGTGCTGCGCGGCGATGGCGAGCTGCTGGAGATCGAAAACCCGGCCAAGATGCCCGAAGTCGGGCGCATCCAGGAAATCCGCGAGCCCATCGTCACCGTGCACCTGTACATGCCGCAAGAGTACGTGGGCGCGGTCATGACGCTGGCGAACCAGAAGCGCGGCGTGCAGCTCAACATGGCTTACCACGGCAAGCAGGTCATGCTCACCTACGAGCTGCCGCTGGGCGAGATTGTGCTCGACTTCTTTGACAAGCTCAAATCGGTCAGCCGCGGCTACGCCAGCATGGACTACGAGTTCAAAGAGTACCGCGCCTCTGACGTGGTCAAGGTGGACATCATGCTCAACGGCGACAAGGTCGATGCGCTGTCGATCATCGTGCACCGCAGCCAGTCGCAGTTTCGCGCGCGCGCGGTGGTGGCCAAGATGCGCGAGATCATCAGCCGCCAGCAGTTCGACGTCGCCATTCAGGCGGCCATCGGGGCCAACATCATCGCCCGCGAAACGGTCAAGGCGCTGCGCAAAAACGTGATCGCCAAATGCTACGGCGGCGACATCTCGCGCAAGCGCAAGCTGCTCGAAAAACAAAAAGCGGGCAAAAAACGCATGAAACAGATCGGTTCGGTCGAGGTGCCGCAAGAGGCGTTTCTGGCCATTTTGCAGGTGGACGAATGAGCCGGGAATCGAGCATGGCCGCCCTCACCGGGGTGGTGCTGGCGGCCTTTGGTGGCTACGGGCTGGCCTGGTACCTGGGGCTGGTGCAGGGCAATTTTTCGCTGCTGCTGCTGCTGGCCACGGCGGTGACCGGGGTTTATTGGGTGGCCGAGCGCTGGCATTTTTTGCCCCAGCGCCGCGCCGCCGCGCAGCGCTTCGAGGCCGAACACCAGCGCCGCATGGCCGAGTTTGAGCGGCTGGGAATCAAGGGCGATAACGTCGATGTGGAGGCGGCGCGGCACAAACTCCTGTTGCAGCCGTGGTGGCTGGATTGGACCGCCGGGCTGTTTCCGGTGATTTTGATCGTCTTTTTGCTGCGCTCGTTTTTGTTTGAGCCGTTCAAAATCCCCTCGGGCTCGATGCTGCCCACGCTGCACGTGGGCGACCTGATCTTGGTCAACAAATTCCACTATGGCGTGCGCCTGCCGGTGATCCACACCAAAATCCTGCCCAACAACCCCCCCGCGCGCGGCGACGTGATGGTGTTTCGCTTCCCGCCGCAGCCCAACCTAGACTACATCAAGCGCGTGGTGGCCGTGCCCGGCGACGAAGTGGCCTTCCTCGACAAGCGCTTGTCGATCAACGGCGTCGAGGTGCCGCGCGAGGCGCTGCCGCAGTTCTACGACCCAGAATCGATGCGCTACTCGCAGCAGTACGCCGAGACCCTGGGCGAGCGCCGCTTTCGCACCCTCAACGACGCCGACCGCCCGGCCTTCATCCCCGCTGTGGGCGATTTCCCGCACCGCGAGCTGTGCCGCTACACCATCGAAGGCGTGACCTGCACCGTGCCAGCCGGGTACTTTTTTGTGCTCGGCGACAACCGCGACAACTCGCTCGATTCGCGCTTCTGGGGCTTTGTGCCCGAGGCCAATATCGTGGGCAAAGCCTTTTTCGTTTGGATGAATTTTGGCGATTTGAGCCGCATCGGGGGCTTTGAGTGAACCCGGCGCGCGGCGATTGATTAAGATGCACCTTTTGCATGGCAACGGAGTCGGCTCATGAAGCGTCATCAGCGTGGGGTTAGTTTTCTGGGTATTGTCTTGATCGGTGTGGTGGTGGCGGCGCTGGGGGTTCTGGCCGCGCGGGTGGTGCCCACGGTGATCGAATACCAGTCGATTCAGCGCGCCGTGCAGCAAGCCGCGCTTGCCGGGCAAACTCCGGCGGAGGTGCGAACGGCCTTTGAGCGCACGCGCACGGTGGGCTATTTCGACGCCGTCACGGGCGCCGATCTGGTCATCACGCGCGCCAACGACCGCCTGCTGGTGGAGTTCGCCTACGACGAAGAAATCCCCCTGTTTGGGCCAGCTTACCTGGTGCTCAAATACCGGGGAAGCAGCCACTGATGCCCGCCAGCGACACGGGCACGGCGGCCCCAGCGCCCCCAGCTGCCCAAGCTGCCCCGGCGGCGCTGCTGGCGCTGCAAGAGCGCATCGGGCACCGCTTCACCCACCCCGCCTTGCTGCTGCGCGCCCTCACGCACCGCAGCTTTTCCGCCGAACACAACGAGCGCCTCGAGCTGCTGGGCGACTCGGTGCTCAGCTTGGCCGTCACCACCTTGCTCTACCAACACCTGGACAGCCACAACGAGGGCGAGCTCTCGCGCACCCGCGCCAACCTGGTCAAGCAAGACACGCTGCACCGGCTGGCGCTGGCGCTGGGCTTGCCCGAGCTGCTGCGCCTGGGCGAGGGCGAGGCGCGCTCTGGTGGCCGCCAGCGGGCCTCGATTTTGGCCGATGCGCTCGAGGCGCTGCTGGGTGCTGTGTACCTCGACGCCGGCTTTGCCGCTGCCGAGGCGCTGGTCCGCCGCTTGTATGCGGGCATCGACCTGCGTCCGGGCCAAGGCGCGCACGGCAAAGACGCCAAAACCGCCCTGCAAGAGTGGTTGCAGGGGCGCAAAATGCAGCTGCCGCTCTACACCGTGGCGGCGACGCGCGGCCAAGCGCACCTGCAGACCTTCGAGGTGCAGTGCCAGATCAACGAGACCGGCCAGAGCGCGCGCGGCCAGGGCAGCTCGCGCCGCGCCGCCGAGCAGGCCGCTGCCGCGCAGCTGCTGCAACAACTCCAAAACACCAGGCCATGAAACCCAGCAAGCCCCCAGCCTCCACGCCAGATTCAGCCCCAGCCACCGCTGCCGAGTCCCAGAGCGCCGCAGAACTCGAGGCCATGTTGGCGCAGGCTTTGGGCAAGCTGCCCAAGGCCGCAGCGGCCCCAGACCCGGCTGCCGCTCTTGCCAATCAGCCGCTGGTTCCGGGCGGTGTGGCTGCGGAGGGTGTGGCTGGCGCTGCGGCAGAGGGATTGGCAGACGCAGCGGCAGACGCCATCGCACCGGGTGCCAGCGCGGGTGTGGAGGCGCCGCGCCGCTGCGGGCTGGTGGCCATCGTCGGGCGGCCCAATGTGGGCAAATCGACGCTGCTCAACGCGCTGGTCGGGCAAAAAGTGAGCATCACATCAGCCAAAGCGCAGACCACGCGCCACCGCATCACCGGCGTGCTCACGCAAGGGGCGAGCCAGTTTGTGTTCGTTGACACGCCAGGCTTCCAGACCCGGCACAGCAACGCGCTCAACCGCAGCCTCAATAAAACCGTGCTCGGTACCGTGGCCGACGTCGATCTGATCGTGTTCGTGCTCGAGGCCGGGCGCTTTGGGCCCGCCGATGCGCAGGTGCTGGCGCTGCTGCCGCCGCAGGTGCCCACGCTGCTGCTGGCCAACAAGCTCGATGCCGTGGCCAACCGCGCCGACTTGGCGCCGTGGCTGTTGCAGATGCAGCAGCGCCACCCCTTTGCCGAATACGTGCCGATGTCGGCCAAGAGCACGCGCGACGTGCAGCGCCTGCTGGCGATCGTAGAAAAATACCTGCCGCAGCAAGACTGGCTGCACGAAGCCGACGCCCTGACCGACCGCAGCGAGCGCTTCATGGCGGCCGAAATGGTGCGCGAAAAGCTCTTTAGGCTCACCGGTGACGAACTGCCCTACACCAGCACGGTGCTGATCGACCAGTTCGAGCAAGAGGGCACGCTGCGCCGCATCGCCGCCACCATCGTGGTCGAGCGCGAGGGGCACAAGGGCATGGTGATCGGCGAGGGCGGCGAAAAGCTCAAGCGCATCGGCAGCGAAGCGCGCCAAGAGCTGGAAAAACTCTGGGACTGCAAGGTGTTTTTGCAGCTGTGGGTCAAGGTGCGTTCGGGCTGGGCCGACAACGAGGCCCGCGTGCGCTCCTTCGGCTACGAGTGAGCGCCGCCATGGCGCGCGCGGCAGCGGCCAAGGCCAGCCGGGTGCACGAGGAACCGGCCTTTGTGCTGCACCGCCACGACTGGAGCGAGTCGAGCCTGATCCTCGAGGTGTTCAGCCGCCACCACGGCCGCGTGGCGCTGGTGGCCAAGGGCGTGAAGCGCCCGACTTCGCAGTTTCGCTCGGTGCTGCTGGCGCTGTGGCCGCTGCGCCTGAGCTGGGGCGGCGCGACCGAGGTGCGCACCCTCAAGGCTGCGCACTGGCCGGGCGGGCAGCTGCTGCCCCCCGGCGAGGCCTTGCTGGCGGGCTACTACCTCAACGAGCTGCTGCTCAAGCTGCTGGCGCGCGAAGACCCGCACCCGGCGCTGTTCGACCACTACGCGCAGGCGCTGGCCCTGCTGGCCGCCGGCGCGCCGCAGGCCGGGGTGCTGCGCGCTTTCGAGCTGCTGCTGCTGGGTGAGCTGGGCTGGTTGCCGGCCCTAGACCACGACAGCGCCAGCCTGCAACCGCTGCAGCCCGAGCGGCGCTACCAATTGCAGGCGCAGGGCGGCTTGCACGAGGTGGCGGCGCCGGATGGCGGGCAGCACGAGGGGCTGGATGGGGTGTTGGCGCAAGAGCAGATGCAGGAACGGGTGCAGGGGCGGGTGCAGGAGGAGGGCCGTGCTTCCCTCAATGCCCCCGCTGCTGCCGCCGGTGCCGATTTCGCTACCGCATCGTGCAGCGCAGACTATTGGCTGGCGCTGCACGCGGCCTTGCAGACAGGCGCGGTGTGGCCGGCGCTGCTGCCCTTGTGCCAGCAAGACCGCAGCGGGGCCTTGCGGCGCCAGTTGCGCGCCGCCTTGCACTACCATAGCGGGGTGCGCGAGTTCCAGACCCGGCGCTGGGCGCAGCAGGTGCAGCGCTTGGCGGGCCACCGGGTGGCGCTGCCCGGATGAGCCCTGCACGATGCCTTGCCAAAACCCCACAGCAAATCTGTGTTCAGTCCGTGCGGTGCGGCCTTGGTGCCGCTGAGGGCTAGAGCCGCTGCGCATTTTTTCATTCCTCATCCCTTTATTGCCGATTGCCCCATGCGCCCTGCTGCCAGCCCCCCGCCTTGCGCCTTGTCGGTCAACCTGAACAAGGTAGCGCTGCTGCGCAACAGCCGGCACCTAGGCATCCCGAGCGTGCTGCGTGCCGCGCAGGCCTGCCTGCAAGCCGGGGCGCACGGCATCACCGTGCACCCGCGGCCCGACGAGCGCCACATCCGCCGCCACGATGTGTTCGAGCTCGCCGAACTGCTGCAAGGCTGGCCGCAGCGCGAGTACAACATCGAGGGCAACCCTTTTCACAACCTGCTCGAGGTGGCGCGCGAGTTGCGCGCACGCGGCCTGCCGCTGCACCAACTCACCTTCGTGCCCGACAGCGTGGGCCAGTACACCAGCGACCACGGCTGGAGCCTGCCGACCGATGCCGAGCGGCTGCGCCCGGTGATCGCGCAGGCGCAGGCGCTGGGCGCGCGCGTGAGCCTGTTCATGGACGCCGAGCCCGGGCAGATGGCGGCCGCCCGCGCCCTCGGGGCCGACCGGGTCGAGCTCTACACCGAGCCCTATGCGGCGGCGCACTCAGCCGCTGACTGCCCGCTCGATGGCAAGGCTAGCACCGCGCTGCAGGCGCAGCTGCAGCGCTACGCCGCCGCCGCCCAAGCCGCGCAGGCTGCCGGGCTGGAAGTGAACGCTGGGCACGACCTGAACCGCGCCAACCTGAGCGATTTTTTGCGCCAGGTGCCCGGCGTGCGCGAAGTCTCGATCGGCCACGCCCTGATCGCCGATGCGCTCGAGCTCGGCTACAGCGCCACGGTGTGCGACTACCTGCGCTGCATCGATGAGGCCGCGGCCAGCCCAGCCGCCCAGGCCGCCCAGGCCACCCCGGCCACCCCCCGGCCATGATCTACGGCATCGGCACCGACGTCTGCGACATCCGGCGCATCGGCGCCGCGCTGGCACGCCACGGGCCGCGCTTTGCCCAGCGCGTGCTCGGACCGCACGAGCTGGCCGTTTGGCAACAGCGCAGCGCGCGCAGCCCCGAGCGCGGCCTGCGCTACTTGGCCACGCGCTTTAGCGCCAAAGAAGCCTTTAGCAAAGCCATCGGCCTAGGGCTGCACCTCCCCATGCGCTGGCGCGATTGCGAAATCTTGAACCTGCCCAGCGGCCAGCCCAGTGTGCAGCTGCAAGGCGCCCTCAACGACTGGTTTGCGGCGCGCGCCCTGCGCGCCCACGTGACTTTAAGCGACGAAACCGACTATGCCACCAGCTTCGTGGTGGTGGAGCACAACCCATGCAACACGCCCCCCTGATCATCGACGTCGCCGGTACCCGGCTGAACAAAACCGAGCGCCAGCGCCTTGCACACCCACTGGTGGGCGGCGTGATTCTGTTTGGCCGCAACTGGGAGAACCGCGCCCAACTCGCCAAGCTGTGCCGGCAGATCAAAAAAGTGCGCCCCGACCTGCTGATCTGCGTCGACCACGAAGGCGGGCGCGTGCAACGCTTTCGCAGCGACGGCTTTACGCACCTGCCTCCCATGCGCGCGCTGGGCCAGATGTGGCTGGGTGAAGTGGCGCAACCACCCGGCGCCGCCGCGCTCTCCGCCTGCCGCGCCGCCACCGCTTGCGGCTACGTGCTGGCGGCCGAACTGCGTGCCTGCGGCGTCGATCTGAGCTTCACCCCGGTGCTGGACCTCGACCACGGCGGCAGCGCCGTGATCGGCGACCGCGCCTTGGGCGCCGATGCGCGCGTGGTCAGCGTGCTGGCTCAGGCGCTCATGCACGGCCTGCTGCAAGCGGGCATGCGCAACTGCGGCAAGCACTTTCCTGGCCACGGCTATGTGGCAGCCGATTCGCACCACGAGATTCCCGTGGATGAGCGCAGCCTCGAGGCCATCCTGGTGGCCGACGCCGCCCCCTACGGCTGGTTGCAAGCCAGCCTGGACGCCGTCATGCCCGCGCACGTGGTCTATAGCCAGGTGGATGCGCGCCCGGCCGGATTCTCAGCGCGCTGGATCGAGGGCATTTTGCGCCAGCAGCTGGGTTTTGGCGGCGCCGTGTTCAGCGACGACCTGAGCATGGCCGGGGCGCGCCGCCTCGACGGGCGCGAGATCGGCAGCACCGAGGCCGCGCTGGCCGCGCTGCACGCCGGCTGCGACTTGGTGCTGCTGTGCAACCAGAGCGTGGTGGACGACGGCGCGCCGATCGACGAACTCATCGACGGCCTGAGCCGCGCCCAGATCGAAGGCCACTGGCAGCCCAGCGCCCTGAGCGAGCAGCGCCGCCTCGAGCTGCTGCCCGCTGCGCCCGCGCCGCTGTGGGACGAGCTGATGGTGAGCCCGCGCTACATGCAGGCACTCAGTCTGTTGCCTTAAGGGCAGGATCATTGCGTCTTGCCGGCGGCTCCTATGCGCGCCACATCAAATACGCTCAATAGCCTATCGGCCTCTGAAGCCGACCGCTGGGTTCAACCCGCCTGCACCGCATCCGCGCTCTGGCGCTGCAGCATGGCCAGCAGGTTGGCTACCGTGGAGCGCAGCTCGCGCCGGTCGCAGATCAGGTCCAGCGCCCCTTTGTTGAGCAAAAACTCGGCGCGCTGAAAGCCCTCGGGCAGCTTGACGCGCACCGTGCTTTCGATCACCCGCGGGCCGGCAAAGCCGATCAGCGCCTTGGGCTCGGCGATCACCACGTCGCCGACAAAGGCGAAGCCGGCGCTGACGCCGCCCATGGTCGGGTCGGTGAGCACGCTGAGGTAGGGCAGGCCCTTTTTGGCCAGCCGCGTCAGGGCGGCGTTGGTCTTGGCCATCTGCATGAGGCTGAGCAGCCCCTCTTGCATGCGCGCGCCGCCGGTGGCGGTAAAGCAGACGAAGGGCACTTTTTGCTCGATCGCCGTCTCGACACCGCGCACGAAGCGCTCGCCCACCACCGAGCCCATCGAGCCGCCCATGAAGTCAAACTCGAAACACGCCGCCACCAGATCTAGCCCCTGCACCGCGCCGCCGATGACGATCAGGGCGTCGGTCTCGCCGGTGGCCTCGAGTGCTTCTTTGAGTCGCTCGGGGTATTTGCGGCTGTCCTTGAACTTGAGCGCATCGACGGGCAGCACCTCTTGCCCGATTTCGTAGCGGCCTTGGGCATCCAAAAAGGCGTTGAGGCGCGCCCGCGCCCCGATGCGGTGGTGGTGCGCGCAGTGTGGGCAGACGTTGAGGTTTTTCTCGAGGTCGCTTTTGTAGAGCACGGCCTCGCAGCTGGGGCACTTGAGCCACAGCCCCTCGGGCATGCTGCGGCGCTCGGCCGGGTCGGCGCGCTTGATTTTGGGCGGGAGCAGTTTTTCGAGCCAGGACATGCGGGTTTTCCTTGCTGATCTGGGGGCTACGACGGCGCTGATTATCCCCGATTGCCCGCCGGCGCAAGCGTGACAGGGCCGCCAGCGCCGCCGCCCTCGAGCCCGTCGAGCGCCTGCCGCAACTCGGCCATGAAGGCGCGGGCCACAGCCCCGGCCTGTTCGGGGGGCGCGCTGTCGAGCAACTGGATCAGCCGGGTGCCGATCACCACGGCGTCGGCGCTGCGGCCCACGGCGCAGGCGCTGGCGGCGTCTCGGATACCAAAGCCCACGCCTATGGGCAAGTGCACGTGCCGGCGGATGCGCGGCAGCATCGCCTCTACGGCGGCGGTGTCGAGGTGCCCGGCCCCGGTCACGCCCTTGAGCGACACGTAATAGACGTAGCCGCTGGCCACGCGCCCGACTTCGGCCATGCGTGCCTCGCTGCTGGTGGGGGCGAGCAAAAAGATCAGGTCCAGCCCCTGCGCCTTCAGGGCGGCGGCAAAGGCTTGGCATTCCTCGGGCGGGTAATCGACGATCAGCACGCCATCGACGCCGGCGGCAGCGGCGTCGCGCGCAAAGGCGCCGGCGCCGCGCTTGAGCTCGTAGCGCTCCACCGGGTTGGCGTAGCCCATCAGCACCACGGGCGTGAGGCGGTCGTGGGTGCGAAAGGCGCGCACCATATCGAGCACCTGCACCAGCCCGACGCCGGCGCGCAGCGCCCGTTCGCCGGCTTGCTGGATCACTGGGCCGTCGGCCATCGGGTCAGAGAACGGCACGCCGAGCTCGATGATGTCGGCCCCGCCCTGCACCAGCGCCTGCATCAGGGCGGGCGTGCCGTCGGCTTGTGGGAAGCCCGCCGTCACGTAGGGGATGAGGGCTTTGCGGCGCTGGCTTTGCAGGCGGCTGAAGGTGGCTTCGATGCGGCTCATGCGCTCACTCCGGCGAGTTCGGATACGGTGGCTAGGTCTTTGTCGCCACGGCCCGAGAGGTTGACGAGGATCGATTGATCTGGGCGCAGGGTGGGAGCAAGTTCGAAGGCGTAGGCCAGCGCGTGGCTGGATTCGAGCGCCGGGATGATGCCCTCGTGGCGGCACAGGCGGTGGAAGGCGGCCAGCGCCTGCGCGTCGGTGATGCCCACGTAGCTGGCGCGGCCGCTGTCTTTGAGCCAGGCGTGCTCAGGGCCGACGCCGGGGTAGTCCAGCCCGGCGCTGACGCTGTGGGTCTCGATGATCTGGCCGTCTTCGTCTTGCAGCACGTAGCTGCGGTTGCCGTGCAGCACGCCGGGCAGCCCCTTTTGCAGCGAGGCGGCGTGGCGGCCGCTCTCGAGCCCTTCACCGGCGGCCTCGACGCCGATCAGGCGCGTGTGCGGGTGGTCGATGTAGGGGTGGAAAATCCCGATCGCGTTGCTGCCGCCGCCCACGCAGGCCAGCACCACATCGGGTTGCAATTCGGCGCCGTTGCCCGGCAGGCCGAGCTCGTACAGCAGGGTGGGCATCTGCTGCAAGCATTCTTCGCCGATCACGCACTGGAAATCGCGCACCATCATCGGGTAGGGGTGCGGCCCGGCCACGGTGCCGATGAGGTAGAAGGTGTGCTCGACGTTCGTGACCCAGTCGCGCATGGCTTCGTTGAGCGCGTCTTTGAGGGTCTGGCTGCCCGATGTCACCGGCACCACGGTGGCGCCCAGCAGCTTCATGCGATAGACGTTGGGCAGTTGGCGCTTGAGGTCTTCGGCGCCCATATAAATCACGCACTCGAGCCCGTAGCGGGCGCAGATGGTGGCGGTGGCGACACCGTGCTGGCCGGCGCCGGTCTCGGCAATGATGCGCGCTTTGCCCATGCGCCGCGCCAGCATGGCTTGGCCGATGACGTTGTTGATTTTGTGCGCGCCGGTGTGGTTGAGGTCTTCGCGCTTGAGGAAGATCTGCGCCCCGCCCAGCTCGCGGCTGGTGCGCGCCGCGTGGTAGATGGGTGAGGGCCGGCCGACGAAGTGCGCCAGTTCGTAGCGGAATTCGCGCTGGAACTCGGGATCGTGCTGGGTGCGGGCGTATGCCTCGCGCAACTCGGACAGGGCGTGGGTGAGCGTTTCGCTGACAAAGCTGCCGCCGTAGGGGCCGAAGTGGCCGCTGGCGTCGGGTTGCTGGTAGGGGGGGCTGCTGGTGGGTGCTAGGGCGGTGGCGGTGGCGGTGGACATGACGGTGGGGATGTGAGGGGCTGGGGTGCGGCAAGGGCCGTATCGGCCAAGCGCACGGCGGCGACGAAGCGGGCGATCAAATCGGGGCACTTGATGCCGCGCGCGGCCTCGACGCCGGAGCTCACATCAACCGCCCACGGGCGCAGCAGGCGCACGCCATCGGCCACGTTTGCAGGCGTGAGTCCACCAGACAAAACGAGGCGAGAGCTGGCGTTTAGTGCGGGATGTGACCAATCGAATGCCGTCCAGTCAAAAGAGTGCCCGGCGCCGCCGTAGCCCGGCACTTGGGCGTCGAGCAACAGCGCTTGTGCGCCGGCGTGCAGTTCGGCGTATTCTAGAAGATCGAAGCGCGCCGCGTCGGCGCTCAGCGGGATGCGCGCTGCGCGCAGATAGGGCCGGCCTTGGGCCAGCGCCTGGCATTGGGCGGGCGATTCGTCGCCATGAAACTGCAGCAGCGCGTGGGGCACCTCTGCCAAACCGGCCTGCACCTCGGCGGCGCTGGGGTTGACGTAGAGCAGCACCGGCGTGACAAAGGGTGGCAGCAGCCGCGCCAGCGCGCCCGCCTGCGCCGGCGTGAGCGCGCGCACGCTGGGCGGGTAGAGCACGAAGCCCACGGCGTCGGCCCCGGCGGCGGCGGCGCAGTGCAGGTCAGACGGGCGGGTGAGGCCACAGATTTTGATGCGGGTGCGGTGCGGCATGGGGGCGCTATCTGCGGTGGCAGCAAGGTTGGGGGCAGGGGTGGATGCAAGCGGGGATGCAAGCGACAACTAGGGGCTTTGGGGCAACCAATCCAGCCCCGGCACCCGGTCTGGCAGGTCCCAGTGCGGCGCATAGACCGGGCCCAGAAAATACAGCCCGTCGGGGGCGAAGGTGGGCGCAGCGACGGCGCGGCTGCGCGCCGCCAGCACGTCCGCGATCCAGTCGGGCGCGTGCAAACCCTGGCCCACGGCCAGCAGGCAGCCCATGAGGTTGCGCACCATGTGGTGCAAAAAGGCGTCGGCCTCGAACTCGAAGCGCCAGTAGGCGCCGTGGCGCGAAATATCGAGCCGGCGCAGGTGCTTGACGGGCGAGAGCGCCTGGCAGCTGGAGGCGCGAAAGCTGGTGAAGTCGTGCCGGCCCAGCAGGTGCGCCGCCGCCGCCTGCAGAGCGGGCAGCGACAGCGGCCGAAACACCCAGCCGGCGCGGCCGTGTTCCAAGCTCGGGCGCACAGCCGATTCGAGCAGCACATAGACGTAACGCCGCGCCAGCGCGCTGGCACGGGCATGAAAGCTGGCGGGCACCACCTGCGCCCACTGGATGGCGATGTCGGGCGGCAGGTAGCGGTTGCAGCCGCGCACCCAAGCGTGCAGCGGGCGCTCGATTGGGGTGTCGAAGTGCACCACCTGCATCAGGGCGTGCACGCCGGCGTCGGTGCGCCCGGCGCACAGGGTGCTCACGGCCGGGGCGGCGGTGAAGGTCGCCAGTGCGGCCTGCAAGTGGTCTTGCACCGTCTGGCCGCTGGCTTGGCTCTGCCAGCCCTGGTAGGCGCTGCCCGAGTAGCTGAGTCCGAGCGCGAGGCGCAAAGGCGTGGGCTTTCTGAAGGGGGGGGTGCCAGCGGGGACTTGGGGGCGCTTAGCCCAACTGCGCCAAAAAGGCCCGAGCCCGCTCTTTGAGCGCCCCGGTGGCCTCGGACTCGACTTCTTGCGCCAGCGAGCGCGCGCCGTCGGTATCGCCGATGGCGTCGAACTCTTGCGCCAGCGACAGCTTGGTCTCGAGCGGGTCGGCCCCTGAGGGTTCGAGGTCGAGATCGAGGTCCAGCGACAGATCTTGCACGCTGCTGGGCAAGGTGGCAGCCAAGTTGGGTTCGGGGGTTGAGGTGGGCGGTTCGCTCGGGGTGATGGGGGGCTGTTTGGGTGTAGGGGTATTGAAGTCGCTAAGGTCGAGATCGAAGTCGATTTCATGTGCAGCAATGGCGCTCGGCAAAGCTGCAGTGGTTGGCGTATCTGCCGCAGGCGACGGTGCGGGCTTCGGTGTGGTGTCGAAGTCGAAATCGAAAGCCAAGTCGGTTGTGGGGGTGGTGGGTTTTCGGGTGCCTGCGAGCAGGGACTCGAGCTCCTCATCGGCCGCATCCATGGCTTGCCGCGAGGCGGGGCCAGAAGTTGTTGCAGGGCCGGAGTGGGATGCGGGTTCAGAGAGAAGAGTGTCGGATTTGGATTCGGCAAATCCCAAATCAAAATCTGGCACCACCGATGACGGGCTGTCTGCCTCTGACGTGGCGCTGCCTAGAAGGGCGCTGGCTGGAGGGGCGCTGCTGGGAACCAGTTGGTAGAAGGGGTTGTCGGGGTCGAGCAGCTGGCCGGCCTCGCGCGCCTGCTCCCAGGCGTCGCCCGTGCCCCCGCTCACTTGGTATAAGGTTTGGGCTGCGGCGTTGAAAGCGGGCAAGTCGCGCCGTTGACCGTAAATTTCGAGCAGCTTGAGGTGTGCAGGCAGTCTATCCGGATGCAGACGGATGGATTCGAGCAAAATGTCTTCGGCCTGCTTTTCGCGGCCATAAGCCAGGTACACCTCGGCCTCGGCCACGGCATCGACGTCGCCGCCCGCATCGAGCTGACTGGGCGAATACATCATCGAGGTCGCTTGCGCATCGGTCGGCGCATCGGCCAGCGCATCGTTCTCGGATTCCGATTGCGGATCGTCCCGGTCAGCCAAAGCGGCTTGATTTTGCTGTCGGCGGCTGCGGATGCGCGCGGCCAGCAGCCCCAGCAGCAGCAAGGCTGCGGCACCACCCGCTGCGGGCAGCGCCAAGGGGTGGGTGCTGAGGGTCTGAAGCAAACCGGGCGCAGCCACTTCGGCCGGCGCAGGCGCTGGTGGGGCAGCAGGGGCTGGGGGTGCGGCAACCGGGGCTGGAGGAACAGGCGGTGCAGCCAATGCCGGGGCCTCGAGGACTGGTGCGGCGGGTGTGGGTGCCGCCGCGGTTTCGGCCGCAGCTGGTGTGGCGTCGGCAGCGGCCGGCGCTGCAGGGGCCGGGGCAGGGGCCTGCGCAGCTTGGCGCAGACGCTCGAGCTCTTGCAGGTTGCGCTCGACTTCGGTGATTTGCTGCTGCGTGGCCTGCTGTTGCCGCGCTTGGGCCAACTGGTCGGCAGCGGCTCCGGGCAAGGCGCCGCGCTCGAGCGTCAGGCGGTCTTGCACGGCGGCGGCGGGTCGTGGATCGGTGACTTCGGCTTGCACCGCACCGGCAGCGGCGCGGGTGGCTTTGGGTGCTGCTTGAGCCGGGGCCAATGCGGCCAAGCGACGCCGAAACTCGTTGAAATCTTGGCTGTGGGCTTGTACGATGCGGCGCGCCTCAGGGGCGGGGGTGGCGTTGGCCGCTTCGGCGCTGGGCAGGTCGAGCACCGCGCCAGCGCGCAGCCGGTTGACATTGTCGCCGATGAACGCTTGTGGGTTGGCGCGCAGCAGCGCCACCAACATCTGATCGAGCGACACCCCGCCGGGCAGGTGCGCCTGCGCGATGCGGCCGGCGGTATCGCCACGCCGAACCGTGATCGACGCGGGGGTGGGGTCGGCGGCAGGCGCTTGGGCGCGGGGTCGTGCAGGTGCGGCGGCGGCAGGGACGGCTGGGGGCAGCGGCACGGCCGGACGCACCTGGGTCACCAAGGGCGCGGGCGCTGGCGCGGGAGGTGCTGGAGGTGCAACCGCAACCGGCGGCTGTGGCGCCGGAGCCGGAGCCGGGCGCAAATTGGGCGGGTCGAACAACAGGGTGTAGCTACGCAGCAACTGCCCATTGGCCCAGTTGGCTTGCACCAGCAAATCGAGGAAGGGTTCGTTGATGGCGGCGGTGCTGCTCAGGCGCAAGACACTGCGGCCGTCGGGCAGCGTGACCAGTTGAAAGCGCAAATCGGCCAAGGCCGGGTTAAAGCTCAGGTTGAGCGCCTGAAAGCGCTCGGGCGCCGCCACGCTGGCTTGCAAGGTGGCGGCGTCTTGGGCGCTGAGCTGGGGCAAGTCGATTTCGGCGCGCAGCGGCTCACCCAGTTGCGATTGCACCGTCACCCTTCCCAGCGCCACGGCCCAAGCTTGGCTGGCCGGCACCGCCAAGGCCGCCACCAAGGCCGCCGCGCTCGCCACCGAGCGCCAGCGCAGCCGATGGGGTGGCGCAGGTGGTTTGTCGGTGGCCAAGGCAACAGGTCCCGTGGGGTGCATTTTTGAAGGGCAATTCGGCACAGACACCTCTGTCATTTTCAAAGATATTCGACCATAACATCAAGCGCTTGCACACACAAGCTCAGAAGCAGAGCGAAGCAAATCTGGGGCCCAAATGGCATCCAAGCAGGGGATTTGCGTTGCACTGGTGCAACAGATTTTATATTCTCCTTGCCGCCATGCCCTTAGGCCGCTAGCAGAATGCGCAGCATGCGCCGCAGTGGCTCGGCCGCGCCCCACAGCAGTTGGTCGCCGATCACGAAGGCCGACAGGTACTGCGGCCCCATGTTGAGCTTGCGCACCCGGCCCACGCCCACCTGCAAGCCGCCGGTGATGGCTGCTGGCGTAAGCTCGGCCACGCTGGCCGGGCGCTCGTTGGGAACCCATTTGACCCAGGGGTTGCCGCCCCGAATCAGGGCCTCGATTTCGGCCAGCGGCAGGTCTTGCTTGAGCTTGAGCGTGAGGGCCAGGCTGTGGCAGCGCATGGCGCCGATGCGCACGCACAGGCCATCGACCGGGATGGTCTGGGCCGTGCCCAGGATTTTGTTGACCTCGGCCTGGCCTTTCCATTCTTCTTTGGACTGGCCGTTGTCGAGTTGCGCGTCGATCCACGGGATCAGGCCACCGGCCAGCGGGGCACCGAAGTATTCGCGCGGCACATCATCTCGGATGGCCTGCGCCACTTTGCGGTCGATGTCCAGGATGGCGCTGGCTGGGTTGGCCAAGTCGGCGGCCACGGCGGCGTGGCACACGCCCATGCCTTGCAGCAGTTCGCGCATGTGGTTGGCGCCGCCGCCCGAGGCCGCTTGGTAGGTCATCGAGCTGACCCACTCCACCAGATCGGCGCGGAACAAGCCGCACAGGCCCATGAGCAAAATCGAGTTGGTGCAGTTGCCGCCGATCCAGTCGCGCCCGCCGGCAGCCAAGCGCTGGCGGATCAGGCCCTCGTTGACCGGGTCGAGCACGATCACGGTCTCGGGTTCCATGCGCAGCGCCGAGGCGGCGTCGATCCAGTGCCCGCGCCAGCCGCTGGCGCGCAGACGCGGGTACACGGCTTTGGTGTAGTCTCCGCCTTGGCAGGTGAGGACGATGTCGCAGCGCGCCAAGGCCGCCACGTCGTTGGCGTCTTGCAGTGTGCGCTGGCTTTGGGCCTGCGCCGGGGCGGCGCCGCCGGCGTTGGAGGTGGAAAAGAACACCGGGTCGATGTGCGCGAAGTCGCCCTCGGCCGTCATGCGATCCATCAACACCGAGCCGACCATGCCGCGCCAGCCCACCAGACCTACCAACTTGCTCATGACGAACGCCCTTTCAGGTTGCAGAAATACGGATCCAGACCCCGGGTACCGTCCTGCCCGGCTCGTCTGGCCGGGTGGGGGCGCGCGACGAACCGGGCTGGGGTTTAGCCGGTCGTGGTTTTAACGATTGCGCGCCCACACACCCGCGCCGGAGTGGCGGTGGTGTGGTTCGAGGTGAACGATTGGGCGGCAAACATGGTCGTACATTCTAGCCGATGGCGACCGCTGCGGTGCTCTGGGGCGTTGACAGCGCAGTTTGCGTTGCGCCACAGCGCCCGCGGGTTTTGATGGCCTCTTTCGTCTGGAGCAAAACTGCCATGTGGTACCAAATCGCGGCCGAAGCGGTCATGAGCGTCCACCTGCTCTACATTGTTTTTTCGGTGTTCGGAGCCGTGCTGGCGCTGTGGTGGCGCTGGGTGCCGTGGCTGCAGCTGCCGTGCGCGGCTTGGGCGTTTTTTGTCATGATCGCCGGGGCGCCGTGCCCGCTCACCGACATCGAAAACCATTTCCGGCTCCAGGCCGGCCAGGCCGGCATGGCCCCGGGCGGCTTCATCGAGCACTACTTGCTGGCCGTGATCTACCCCGCTGGCCTGACGCGCGAGCTGCAATACCTGCTCGGGGCGCTGGTGCTGGGGTTCAACGGCGTGATTTATGCGTGGGTCTGGAGGCGCTGGCGCCGCCGTCCCCCGGGGGGTGCAATTAGGGCGTAGCGCCGCCGCTGGGCGGCTGGGAGGCGGCACCGGCGCCCGTGGGCGCGACCACTGGCGCGGGCGGCTCGCCCGGCCAAGTGCGCGTGATGCGTTGAAAAAACATGCTGTTGGGAAACTTCAGGGTCGAGCCCGAGCCGTCGGCGCTGTGTTCCTGCACCGTGGTGTAGATCAGATTGATGTCGATCACTTGGCCCCTGAGCCCAGCGGTTTGGCCGTTTTCCACGACTTCGATGTGGTCGTGCAAGCGCACGATGCCGGTAACAAAGATCAAAAAACTGCAAAAAATGTTGGACAGCACGCTCCAGGCGGCAAAAAAGGCCACCGCCGCCACGGCCGCAAAGCCGGTGAACGCGGTCCAGAGCACGGTGGCCGAAACCCCCAGGCGGTCGAGCACCAGCAACAGGGCGGCACCGTAGATCACGATCTTGCCCGCGAGCAAGGCGACAAACGTAAACTCGGGTGGCAGCCCATGGCGCGTGCTGGTACTCCGCACCAAGCGCCCAAACAGGGCGCGCAGCAGCCACGCACCCACGATGAGCAGGGTGATCTGCGCACCGAGCACGATGCTGGGCACCCAAGGGTACAGCCACTGCGGCAGCATTTGCATAGAGACTAACACCGGTGGAGCTGGCTGGAATTAGGGAGCTTGGATCAGCCCAGCGCCGCCCGCACCGCCGCGCCCATCTGCGCCGTGCCGACGCGGGTGCAGCCGGGGGCCATGATGTCGGGCGTGCGCAGGCCTTGCTCGAGCACGGTTTGCACTGCGGCCTCGATGCGCGCCGCCGCCTCGGGCTGGCCGAGCGAGAAGCGCAGCATCATGGCCGCGCTCAAAATCGTGGCCAGCGGGTTGGCCACGCCTTGCCCGGCGATGTCGGGCGCGCTGCCGTGGCTGGGCTCGTACAGGCCTTGGCCACGCTCGTTCAGGCTTGCCGAGGGCAGCATGCCGATCGAGCCGGTGAGCATCGAGGCCTCGTCGGACAAAATGTCGCCAAACATATTTCCGGTGACGATCACGTCAAAAGCCTTGGGGCGCTTGACCAACTGCATGGCGGCGTTATCGACATACATGTGCTCCAGCGCCACGTCGGGGTAGTCGGCGTGCACGGCGCTGACCACGTCTTTCCAGAACTGGAAGGTCTCGAGCACGTTGGCCTTGTCCACGCTGGTGACCTTTTTGTTGCGCTGGCGCGCGGCCTTGAAGGCCACGTGGGCAATGCGCTCGATCTCGGGCCGGCTGTAGCGCATGGTGTCGAAGGCTTCTTCGCTGCCGGCAAAGGGGCCGTCTGGGGCGCTGCGGCGGCCGCGCGGTTGGCCGAAGTAGATGTCGCCGGTGAGCTCGCGGATGATCAGGATGTCGAGCCCGGCCACCAGCTCGGGCTTGAGGCTGGAGGCATCGACCAGCTGCGGGTAGCAGATGGCGGGGCGGAAGTTGGCAAACAGCCCCAGGTGCTTGCGCAGCCCCAGAATGGCTTGCTCGGGCCGCAGGTGGCGCTCGAGCCGGTCGTATTTCCAGTCGCCCACGGCGCCGAACAGCACCGCGTCGGCCTGCTGCGCCAGCTTGAGCGTGGCCTCGGGCAGCGGGTGGCCGTGCGCCTCGTAGGCGGCACCGCCCACGGCGGCGTGCTCGAACTCGAACGGCAAAGCCAGAGCCTGCAACACGCTGATCGCTTGGGCGACGATTTCGGTGCCGATGCCGTCACCGGGGAGGACTGCGATTTTCATGGGGTGTGAGCTGGAAGGCGTGAGGCCCGGGCGTGGGCGCTGGGTGGGTCGAGTAAGGCGGTCGGGGCCAAAGGGCGGCGGCGCGGGTCAGCCGATCGGGTTGCAGGTGCTGGCCTCAGCCCAGCCAAGTGCGCGCCAACCACGGTTTGGCCGCCAAGCGCTGGACCTCGAAGGTGCGGATGGTGTCGGCGTGGCGCAGCGTCAGGCCGATGTCGTCTAGGCCGTTGAGCAGACAGTGCTTGCGAAAGGGGTTGACCTCGAAGGCGATCTCTTCGCCTTGCGGCAGCACGATGCACTGGCGCGGCAGGTCGATGGTCAGGCGGTAGCCGGCAAAGGCGTGCACGGCGTCGAACAAACTGGCCACGGTGGCTTCGGGCAGCACGATCGGCAGCAGACCGTTTTTGAAGCAGTTGTTGAAGAAGATGTCGGCAAAGCTGGGCGCGATCAGGGCCCGAAAACCGTACTGCTCGATCGCCCAGGGCGCGTGCTCGCGGCTGGAGCCACAGCCAAAGTTTTTGCGCGCCAGCAAAATCGACGCCCCGGCGTAGCGCGGCTGGTTCAGCACGAAGTCGGGGTTGGGGCGCCGGCTGGCCGGGTCTTGCCCCGGCTGGCCGACGTCGAGGTAGCGCCACTCGTCGAACAGATTCGGGCCAAAGCCGGTCTTGCGGATGGATTTGAGGAACTGCTTGGGGATGATGGCGTCGGTATCGACGTTTTCGCGGTCGATCGGGGCCACCAAGCCCTGGTGTACGGTGAAGGCTTGCATCGGAGAGCGTAAAGGGGTGTGGGCGCGGCCTAGCGGGCGGCGTCCTGGATGATCTGGCCGCCGCGTTGCACGTCTTTGCCGATGCCGGCGACGGTGGCGCAGCCGCCCAAGGCCAAACTGGCGCTCAACAGCAGCAGGGTGAGGAAGGTTTTCATGGCAAAACTCCTGGAAAAGAATTCAGGCGAGGGTACGGATATCGACGAAGTGGCCGTGGATGGCCGCCGCCGCCGCCATGGCTGGGCTGACGAGGTGCGTGCGCCCACCGGCGCCTTGGCGGCCTTCAAAGTTGCGGTTGCTGGTGCTGGCGCAGCGCTCGCCGGGTTCGAGCCGGTCGGCGTTCATCGCCAAGCACATGCTGCAACCGGGTTCGCGCCACTCAAAGCCGGCAGCGCGAAAAATCTCGTGCAGCCCTTCGCGTTCGGCCTGCGCCTTAACCAGGCCCGAGCCCGGCACCACCAGCGCCTGACGCACGTTGCGCGCCACCTTCCGTCCCAGCTTTTGCACCACCTCGGCGGCTTGGCGCAAGTCTTCGATGCGGCTGTTGGTGCACGAACCGATGAACACCTTGTCCACATGGATATCGGCCAGCGCCTTGCCCGGTTGCAGGCCCATGTAGTGCAGCGCGCGCTCGGTGGCGGCGCGCTGGTTGGCGTCTTTGATTTGGTCGGGGTCGGGCACATTGCCCGTGATCGGCAGCACCATCTCGGGCGAGGTGCCCCACGTCACTTGGGGCGCGATCTGGGCCGCGTCGAGCTCGACCACGGCGTCGAACATCGCGTCCGGGTCGGACTGCAGGGTGCGCCAGTAGGCCGCCGCTTGCTCCCACTCCAAACCACTGGGGGCCAGTGGGCGCCCTTTGAGGTAGGCGATGGTTTTGTCGTCCACCGCCACCAAGCCGGCGCGGGCACCGGCCTCGATCGCCATGTTGCAGACCGTCATGCGGCCTTCGATCGACAGCGCGCGGATGGCGCTGCCGCCAAACTCGATCGTGTAGCCGGTGCCGCCCGCCGTGCCGATGCGGCCGATGATGGCCAGCACGATGTCTTTGGCGCCGCAACCGCGGGGCAGTTGGCCCTCGACGCGGATGAGCAGGTTGCGCGCTTTTTTGGCCAGCAGCGTCTGCGTGGCCAGCACGTGCTCGACTTCGCTGGTGCCGATGCCGTGCGCCAGCGCGCCAAAAGCGCCGTGGGTCGAGGTGTGCGAGTCGCCGCAGACCACGGTCATGCCCGGCAGGGTGGCGCCGTTTTCGGGGCCCACCACGTGCACGATGCCTTGGCGCGGGTGCATGAAGGGGAAGAAGGCGGCGGCGCCGAACTCGGCGATGTTGGTGTTGAGGGTGACGATCTGCTCTTTGCTGATCGGGTCGGCGATGCCCTCGTAGCCGTGCTCCCAGCCGTGGGTGGGGGTGTTGTGGTCGGCGGTGGCCACGACCGAACTCGCGCGCCAGACCTTGCGCCCGGACTCACGCAAGCCCTCGAAGGCTTGCGGGCTGGTGACTTCGTGCACCAGATGGCGGTCGATGTAGAGCAACGCGGTGCCGTCGGCTTCGGTGTGGACGACGTGCTCGTCCCAGATTTTGTCGTAGAGGGTGCGTCCCATGGTTGCGCTGGTGAGGGGGTGGTGGCCGGCGCTTGGGGCCGGGCGATGGGCTGATTTTAGTGCTTCAGCGCGGGGCTTGCTGCGCACCTTTGGTTGGACCATTTATTACAAATTGTTACAATTTCCCCCTTGCAAAATCGCGGGGGGGGGTAGAGTAGCGCTGTCAAAAACAACGGTACAGGGAGTGCTATGAATTGGCGTGCGCTATGTCTTGTCATGGGTCTGCTGGCCGCGCCTGCGGCTTGGGCCGATCTGCCTCTGACGGTCGAAGACCTGATCACCGAGCGCGGCCAGTGGCGCTTGGATTTGGGGCTGACCTACGCCAACCTCGAGCGCCAAGGCGTGGCCACGGGCGAGCCGATCGAAGTGCAGACTGGCGCCGCCACCTTCGTCCTGCTGCCCACCGCCATCGGCGAGCGGATCGACAACTCCGACACCTTCGTCGCCAGCCTCGGGCTGCGCTACGGCCTGAGCGAGCACACCGAAATCTATGGCCGCCTGAGCGCACTGCAAAGCCGCCAGCGCAGCAGCGAGCCCGGCCAGATCAGCCGCAGCCACAGCGAAGGGCGTCTGGCCGACCTCTGGCTGGGCCTGAACCACCAGTTTCGGCCCGACCGCAACGGCCCGGCGCTGCTCGGCTTTGCCGAGCTGGCCGTGCTCGAGCGCCAGCGCGCCGCCAACGCCCATGCGCGTGCGCTCACGCTCGGGCTGACCACCTACACCGCGATCGACCCGATCGTGTTCTCGCTCACCGGCGCCTACCGCCTCAACCGCAGCCGGCGCGACGGCGGCGAACAGCTACAGCCCGGCAACCTGGTCTTGCTGCACCCATCGGTCGGCTTTGCTGTGAACGACCGCGTCACCCTGAGCACCGGCGTGCAATGGACGCACCGCAGCACTGCCCGGCGCGACGGCGTGCGCCAAGGCAGCGACCGCAGTGCCACCGACCTAGTGCTGGCAGTGGGCTACGGCATAGCGCGCGGCAACACCCTCAACGGCACCCTCAAGCTCAATGCCTCGGGGCGCGGCGGGGCCGAGTTCCGGCTCAACTGGCTCTACACCTTCCAGGGCGCAGCGGCAGCGCGCAGCGGCAACCGCCGGGCGACTGGGGGTTGAAGGCAGGCGGAGCTTCAAGCAGGGGAAAAATGGAGTGCGTGCGCTGCAGACAGCGCACGCCTCAAAGGGTTTGGCCTTGTTGACGCAGGGCCAAAGGGAGCCTCGGGTGAGACCGAGGCGGTTTTTTGTCATCAAAATGCAATTGGAGTTTATCATGATGAAGATGAAGCGGATGGTACTGAGGTGGGCACTGGCCTTGGCGGCCACGGGGATGTTGGCGGGGCCGGCGCTGGCGGCTGAGGGTTTGTACGCAGAAGTGCCGGGCGTGCTGGCGCTGCAACCTGTGCAAGCGGTAGCGGTGGCTGAGCTGGTGGCTGAGCGGCCCACACAGCCGGCGCTGGCAGAATTGCCCGCGCTGGTGGCGGCAGGCTCCCTGCCGGCAGAGCTGCCCGTGCTGGCGCTGACGCCACCAGAGCCCTTCAGCGCGGCCGACTTGCAAGCGCTGTTCGTGCCCGGCCATGAGCCGCTGCGGGTGGCCGTGCTGTCGCCGCAGGAGATGGAGGAGACCAAGGGGGCGTTGGCGCCGTTTGCTGTTGGTGGCTTGGTTGGCGGGGCGGTCGGCGGTGGCGGATTTGCGCTTGGTGTTTGGCGTGGAAATCATGCTTGGAATACCCATAGGTTCCTTGGCAACGTTGCGACTGGTGCGGTGATTGGTGGAAGCTTTGGTGCTGCTGGGGCAGCCGCCAGTGGGGGGATGTGACACTCAATTCCAACCGGAGGATTTCCCATGCAGAACGCTGCTATCCTGGAGGGCGCTGTGCGCGACCGTTATACTGAAGGTGCGCGCATCGCGAAACCCAATCTATGCTGCCCCACCAGCTATGACCCCAGATTATTGGAAGCATTGCCCAAGGAAATCATCGAGCGGGATTATGGCTGCGGAGACCCGTCACGTTATGTCCGCAGCGGTGACGTCGTATTGGACCTCGGCTCCGGCACCGGAAAGATGTGCTATATGGCCAGTCAATTAGTCGGCCCGAGCGGACACGTGATCGGTGTGGATGTCAACGACGACATGCTGGCGTTGGCCAGGAAATACCGAAACCCCATGGCCATCGCATTCGGCACTCGGCCGGTGGATTTCATTAAATGCCGGATACAGGATTTGAAAACCGACCTCGAGCAGGTCGAGAAATTCATCGCCAGCAATCCCATCACGAACCGTGACTCCATGGCGCGATACGAGGACTGGCTGCGGCAGACGCCGCCGGCGGTCACGGACGGTTCCGTGGACCTGGTGATCTCCAATTGCGTGCTGAACTTGGTCGGCAAGGACGAGCGCCAGCAGCTCATCCGCGAGATCCACCGCGTCCTCAAGCCAGGGGGCCGCGTGGCCATCGCCGACGTCGTCAGCGACAAAGAGGTGCCGCAGAACCTGCAGGAGAACCCCGATCTGTGGGCCGACTGCATTTCGGGCGCATTCCAGGAACAGGAGTTCATGCGTGTATTCACCGACACGGGATTTACCGATCTCGCATTCGACAAATGGACCGACGAAGCCTGGCAGGTTCTGGAGGGCATTGAATTCCGGTCCGTCACCTTGACGGCGGTGAAACCCGTGACCGGTCCCTGTATATACGGCGGCAAAGAAGTCATTTACCGCGGCCCATTCAGCCGCGTCCACGATGACGACAAGCATGAATACCTGCGCGGCAGCCGGACCAGCGTATGCGACAAGACCTACCAAAGCCTCCTGGACGGCCCGATGAGCCAGAGTTTCATATTCATCGGCGGCTCTAACAAATCGACGCAAACCCCCGCCTGCCAGCCCGGCGGCGATTGCTGTTGAAACGGCCATCACGCATTGGCGTGACACTGGAGAAATACCGATGAATTCTGCCGTCAAAATGGTGCTTGTTTCCCTGGACGAAGGTGACTTTCAGCCCCTCGGACTGGCCTCCCCTGCGGCCCATATCAGGCAGGCGGGACATGCCGTGGACGTCGTGGACCGTTTTCAGGACATGCCGCTGAACTGGGAGGGCGCCGATGCGGTGGCCTTTTCCGTTCCCATCTTCGCCGCCATACAGCCCACCATCCGGGAAGCCCTGACCATTCGAAAGAAAGGTTTTCGGGGGCCAATCATCTTCTATAATCAATATGCCACGGTGCAGCCGGAAACATTCATTCTGGACGAGGATTGCCGTGTGGTGCTGGGCGAATATGAGCCGGTGCTGTGCGATATCGCCCAACGGCTTGCCGAGGACGACGGACTGGATGAGGTGGCCCATTTGTGGGACGGGCGCTCGCCCAAGCCGGCCAAGTGCCTCAAGCGGGTGTCCGACCTGCCGCCGGACCGCAGCGGCCTGCCGGCGCTGGACCTCTATGCCCGCAAGAACGGTCTCGTCGTGGGCAACATCGAGACCATGCGGGGCTGTGCCCATCCTTGCTCCTACTGCTCCGTGTATGCTGCGTACGAGCGCCGGGTGGTCAAGCATGAGCCCGTGGCTATCGACATGGACATCGATCGGGTCGTGGCCCTGGGCGCGGAGCACATCACTTTCGTCGATGCGGATTTCTTCAGCACCGGCCAGCGGGGCCTGCAGATCGTCCGCGCCATGGCATCCCGGCATCCCGGCATGCCCTTCGATGTGACGGTGCGGCTCGATGACGTCATCCGCTACGAAGCTGCGGTGCATGAACTGAGAGAGCTGGGCTGCGTGGAGTTCACCACGGCATGCGAGTTCCCCGACGACGCGGTGCTGGAAGCCGTCAACAAGGGAATGAGCGTGGCCGACATGCAGCAAGGCCTGGCCATCCTCAAAGGCACCGGTGCGCGGGTGCGACCGACCTTCATCACCTTCAACCCGTGGACCACGAAGGACGACTTTGGCAGGCTCGACCGCTTTCTGGCCGACGCGGGCATGACGGACATGTTCGACGAAATGCAGCGCACCACACGGCTGCTGCTCTACAAGGGCTCGCCCCTGCTGGCCCTGACCGAGGTGCAGAAACTGTCGAAGATCGACATGGGTAGCTACTACGAGTGGCAACACGCCGACCCTCAGACCGACGCCATCTACCTCTCCATCGACAAGAGCGACGCCAGCGTGAGCCGCAAGCGTTGCTGCATCAAAGGTTAATCACTCAAAGGAGCATGCCATGGGCAGCAAGAACTACTTCGAAGACGTAGCAACCGAATGGGACACCATGCGCAAGGGTTTCTTCTCCGAGAACGTGAGGCGCAAGGCGCTCACCGTGGCGGAAATCAAGCCCGGGGCCGTTGCCGCCGATCTGGGTGCGGGGACGGGCTTCATCACCGAAGCACTGCTCCAGCACGGTGCCCGGGTCATCGCCATCGATGAATCGCCATCGATGCTGGACGAACTCAGGAAAAAGATGGGCGGCAACCCCGCCCTGCAATGCGAGGTCGGCGAATCCGAGTCGCTACCCATCGAGGACAACAGCCTCGACTATGTGTTCGCCAACATGTACCTGCACCATGTCGAGCACCCCGCCGTCGCGATCCACCACGCTGCGCAAAAGCTCAAGAAGGGTGGCGCGCTCGTCATCACGGACCTGGACGCCCACGAGCACGAATACCTGCGCACCGAGCACAACGACCGGTGGATGGGCTTCGATCGCGGGGACATCGCGAAGTGGTACCGCGATGCGGGGCTGGAACAGGTGCGCGTGGACTGCGTCGGGGAAACCTGCAATTCCACATCGTCCTGCGGTGGCGGGGATGCCTCCATCAGCATCTTCTACGCCATCGGCTACAAGATGTGAGAACGAAAGTTGCACACACTACGCAACGGCGCGCCCCGGGTATAGACTCTTTTGCTGTGAGTTCCTTGTTTCCTGCGAAGATGTTCAGTGCACGACAGCGGCGTAGACGTTCTGGAAGTGGTGCTCGCGCAGGTACATCGTCGTGCCCATGACCTTGCGCCCGTAGTCGGTGACCCGCCAGCGCCTGGTGCGCGGGATCTTGGCGATCAGTCCGTGGGCATGCAGGCGTCGGAAGCATCGGCCGACCTTGGCGCTGGCGTTCTTCGGGTCATCGGCGCACGCACGTAGCCAGCGTGTGCCTGTCAGTCGGGATCGGATGTCGCGATTCGTGAAGCCGTGCTGATCGACGACGCCGCCATCGCACGCGTCGCCGCCGAGATCGACCGCCGCCGCATCGCCGCCGGCGAGCAGCCGCGCGTCTGGAAGATCGGCTTCACCAACTGCACGATCTGGCCGCGCTACGGCGTGCACGAGCCGATCTGGGCGCGCGTGTGGGACAGCACGCTCGCGCTGCTCGACGGCGGGCAGGCCGTGGGGTAGAGGACTTCGAACGAGTGCTGCGATGATCTGCTCGCGCGTGGCGCCGAATATGGCCAGCAGATCGCCGTTGCAGTCCAGCATCTGGCGCTGGCGCGAGAGCACCAGGCCCACCGCCCAGGCAACGCGCCACATTGCCCGCAACCGCCGCCGCGATGACCCTGCGCGTGGCCCTTCTCACCCCAGCGTCATCCAGCGCCTTGTCCAGACCTTGTGCCGCCTCGCACATCACGGCAATGGCGCGACGCGCAGCGCTCTCCGGCACTTCACACGCCGCCCCCAGCCTGAGCAAGTCACCGCGCCCGGGCGGGCGCGCTTCACCACGCTTACGGTACCTGGAAGTAGGCACCCGCAGGTAGGCGCCTGGCAGGGCGATTGCGACGCCGTGCGCGGCTTAAGACCGTCCGAGGTCACCACCCTCGGGAGCCATGCGTGCAAGCCGTCGGCCGACAGCCCCAGAGGGCGCCCGATGGCACCCCCGGTCCACTACGAGCGCCACCGCCCCGAGCAGACCACGCTGTACCGCCTGGTGCAGCAGCACGCGGCCAGCTTCATCGCGCACACCGAAGCCAGCACCGGATGGCAGTTGCCGCAGTTCATCAAGGGCGAGTTCGATGCCTTCCTCGAGTGCGGCATCCTGGCCCACGGCTTTCTGAGGCTGCGCTGCGGGGAGTGCGGCCACGACAAGCTGCTGGCCTTCAGCTGCAAGCGGCGCGGGTTCTGCCCCTCATGCGGCGCGCGGCGCATGTCGCAGACCTCGGCGCAGCGGGTGGATCACGTCATCCCGCATGTGCCGGTGCGGCAGTGGGTGCTGTCGCTGCCGATCCCGCTGCGCCTGCTGCTGGCCGCGCAGCCCGAGCTGGTCACGCCGGTGCTGCAGGTGGTGCAGCGCGTGGTCACGCGCCATTTGCTGGACCGCGCCGGGCTGAAGGCCGCCGAAGGCCACGGCGGCGCCGTCACGCTGATCCAGCGCTTTGGCTCTGCGGCCAACCTCAACATCCACCTTCACGGCCTGGTGCTGGACGGCGTGTACCGGTGCGGCGCCGACGGCGCGCCCAGCTTCATCGAGGCGGGTGTGCCCACCGAAGACGAACTGCACGCGCTGCTGCAGACCATCATCGCCCGGCTGATGAAGATGCTCACGCGCCGGGGCGTGCTGGTCGAGGACATGGGCCAGACCTACCTGGCCGAGCCCGATGGCGACGGTGACGAGGCACGCACCCTGCGACCACTGCAGGCTGCGGCCATCACTTACCGCATCGCCTTCGGGCCCCGCGCCGGGCAGAAGATGCTGACTCTGCGAGGTGCGATGCCGCAGGAGGCCACATCGCGCCAGCCCCTGTGCGCCGACATCGACGGGTTCAGCCTGCACGCGGCCGTGCGAGGGAAAACGTGGTCTGACCCCTATTTTCCCTTCCAGGGCGCAGCGCGCAGCGGCAACCGCCGGGCGACCGGGGGCTGAGATGCGAGGGGCTGCGGAAGGGAAAAAAATTGTGGGCGTGCGCTGCAGGCAGCGCACGCCACAAAGGTTTGGCCTTGTTGACGCAAGGCCAAAGAGTGCCTCGGGTGAGACCGAGGCGGGTTTTGTCATCGAAACGCAACTGGAGTATATCATGATGCGGATGAAGCAAACACTGTTGGCCTTGGCGGCCACTGGGATGTTGGCGGGGCCGGCGCTGGCGGCTGAGGGCTTGGGCGCAGAAGCGCCGAGCGCGCTGGCGCTGCAGCCGGTGCAGGCGGTAGCGGTAGCTGAGCTCGTGGCTGAGCTGCACGCACCGCCCGCGCAGGCAGAATTGCCCGCGCAGGCGGTGGCAGGCACCCTGCCGGCAGAGCTGCCCGAGCTGCCTGCCGTGCTGGCGCTGACGCCACCGGAGCCCTTCAGTGCGGCCGACATGCAAGCGCTGTTCGTGCCCGGCCACGAGCCGCTGCGGGTGGCCGTGCTGTCGCCGCAGGAGATGGAGGAGACCAAGGGGGCGTTCCTATGGTTCGCGCCGATCGTTCTTCATGCAGGACGTTTTGCCGCAGTTAGAATTGCACATCATTCAGCGCACCATTCCTTCGGCAGTTTAGGGAGGCTCCCTCATATTCAATTCAATGCATGGCGCCCTGGCGTCTCCGGCTCTGGCGGCGCTTTCCGAATCCCGCTTCCGAATACACCGTTCTTCAGGCCGTAAAGATGGCTGAACCCGGGGTCGATATGATGTTGAACTCCGGGGCTACAGGGAAATGGAAATGAATAAAGACGAACTGTTGCTTATCCTCAGAGGTAAATTGGCAAAGTATCGCTTGATGCCATACGCCGAACTCAGCCAGCGAGTCGGTAATCAGCAACCTGAGACCGATTCACAAGGCGATCCGAATGGTCAAAACTTTTATCAAACAGAGGTCGAGGTTGTTCGTGATGACGCTCATTCAGGTAATCTGAGAGTCATCGGCATGATCGATAATGGCAAAGGCCTATCGGGAACCTACGACCTCATCATTTCGCCGGATGGAACTCTGCTCGCCGAAGGGGGCAATGTGCGCGGATGCAGTGCGGGAGTTGTCAAGACCGCCCTCTCCCTCTTCCTCCTGCGCGCTCTGCCCTTTGAGCGTTTTGCCTTCCCGCGCTGGCAGGCGCTGGCGGGCATCAGCCTGATCGGCCTGCTGGTTGGGCTCGATCCGGCCTTGCGCGCCGGCACGCCCGAGATGCCCGGGATGCCCGGGATGCCCGGGATGCCCTTGGCGCTGGCGCTGGTGTCCATGCTGCTGTCGGTTTGGGTCGCATTCCTGATCATCCACGCGGTGCTGCGCTGGTGGCTGCGCCGGGGTGCGCGCTGGGACGGGCAGGGCGACTTGTTCAACCTCATGGCGGCGTCCTGGCTGGTGTCCAACGTGCTCGGTGCGGTCTTGGTGGCCGTCGGTGTGCCGTATCTGCTCACGCTGCCGCTGTGGCTGTACGCGGTCTGGGTCGGTGCCAACGCGCTCTCGGGGGCCATCCCCAAAGCCAGCCTGGGCTACTGCATCGGCGGCATCGCGCTGTCGCTGCTGCCGGCGATGTTGGCCACCGGACTGATCGGGGCCGCGATTTTCCTGCTGTTTGCGCCGGGCGCCATGGCGCAGTAAGCGCAGCACACCCCCACGAGGGCTGCGGGCGCTGCTTGAGGCAGGATCAGGGCCATTGAAGCGCACAGGGAGATTGCCATGACGAAACTGAAGCGGTGTTTGCTGGGTACGGGCCTTAGCGCCCCTCTTGCCTGCACCAATGGCCGAGCACCTCAGGTGGCGAGACCGGGTGTTTTTAAGCGTTTCGTTGTAGCCCTAAAGGCCATTTTGGCCTTGGGCGCGGCACTGCTGTGGGCTGCTGCTTGGGCGCAGCCGCCCGCCAGCCCCCCGCCCTGACAGCCCAGCCCCGAAGGGGTGCTGCTGCACACCCACAGTGCCGCCGGGTTCGTGCCGGTGCGCAGTTGGAAGTCGCTGCGCGACGCGCGCATCGTCAAGCAAGACCTCGATTATTCCTGCGGCGCGGCCTCGCTGGCAACGCTGCTCAATGCGTTCTACGGCCAGAACTTGACCGAGGCCCAAATCCTCCAGGCGCTCGACCAAGGCGACGGCATGGCCAGCTTTGCCGATATGGCGCGGGTGCTGCCGCAGTTTGGGTTTCGGGGCCAGGGTCTGGCAGCCGACTGGGCGCAGTTGAGCCGTTTGCGCATGCCGGTGGTGGTCTATCTGCACCACCGGCGCAGCGAGCATTTTTCGGTCATCCGCGGCATCGATGAACACACGGTCTGGCTGGCCGACCCCTCGCTGGGCAACCGCAGCTTCAGCCGCGAGCAGTTTGAGCAGATGTGGCAGACCCGCGCCGGCCGCCCCCAACCCGAGCTGGCGGGCAAGTTTATGGCCATTTTGCCGCTGCGTGATGGCATCAGCGCAGCGGGCGATTTTTTCACCCACACGCCGCAGCGCCAGAGCGCGCCAGCACGCCAGCAACTGGGGTTTCGGGCCCTGCCTTGAGGGGTAGGGGCTGTGCTGCGGGGTCTGCGCGTCAACGAACGGCGGCAGGGGCGGCAGGTTTTGCCGACAGCTCAATGCCGAGCGCCTTCATCACGGCCAGCGTCGTGCGCAGCGTCGGGTTGCCTTCGGCGCTAAACGAGCGGTAGAGCTGTTCGCGCGACAGCCCGGTCTGGCTGGCGATCTGCGCCATACCCTTGGCGCGGGCCACGATGCCCAGCGCGTGGGCGATGAAACCGGGGTCGTTGGTCTCGAGCGCACCGGCCATGAAGTCGGCGATGGCCTGGTCGGATTTCAGATGCTCGGCGGGGTCGAAGGTGGTCAGTTTTTTGCTCATGGTCACTCGCTCCATTCATCAGCTAGGCGCAGCGCAGTCTTGATGTCGCGGGCCTGCGATTTCTTGTCACCCCCGCAGAGCAGCAAGTAGATCGTGTCACCGCGCCGTTGGAAATACACCCGGTAGCCGGGGCCGTAGTGGATGCGAAGCTCGCTGACACCGTTACCTACCGGCTCGGCGTCGCCAGTGTGTCCGTAGGCCAGCCGCGCCAAGCGCAAGGAAATGGCCGTTGTCGCCCGCTCATCCCGGAGCTTGGCAAACCATTTGCAGAAGGTTTCGGTCTGCTTGAGCTCGATCATGCCAGCGATTGTAGTCTAAAAACTACGATAAAGCAAGGATACTGCGTTCTGGAGAGAATTTGAACCCGGTAAGTCCGACGGGCTGCTAGAATGTTATTCCTTACTTCATTACTTTCAGAGGGGCTGTCATGCTGGCCAAGCGCACGAGCAAGAACCAGGTCACCCTGCCCAAGGCCATCGTCCAGACGGCGGGTGAGGCGGACTACTACGACGTCACGGTTCAGAACGGCAAGATCGTGCTGACACCGGTGCGCATGCAGCAAGCGGACGCGGTACGGGCCAAGCTGCAGGAACTTGGCATCGCGCCGGACGATGTGGCTGACGCGATCGCTTGGGCGAGAAAGCGCGCATGAGCGTGCCGCGCGTAGTCCTCGACACCAACTGCCTGGTCTCGGCCCTGATCTTTGCGCGCGGCAACTGCGCTTGGTTGCGGCAAGCCTGGCAGGCCAAACGCTTTGTCGCTTTGGCCAGTCACGACACGGTCAGCGAGTTGCTGCGGGTGCTCGCCTACCCCAAGTTCAAGCTGACCCGCGACGAGCAAGAAACGCTGCTGGCCGAGTTCTTGCCCTACGTCGAGACCGTCAAGATCGACACCATGCCGGACGGCCTACCCGACATCCGCGACGCAGACGACAGCGTCTTTTTGGTGCTGGCTGCCGTCGGCCAAGCCGATGCGCTGGTCAGTGGCGACGCCGACATTCAGGCCGTTCGGGAGCAATTTCACATTCCCATCCTGACCGTTGCGCAATTCGCTGACTGGATCGGAGCGGGGAGGGGGTAGCAGAGGGAAGGGGATAGCAGAGATGGCGTCAGGGCATGCAATCAAGCACTGCACCCGCACGCTTTTCGCTGCGCACCCTCCTTCCGTCTGGCCACGTTCAGCGCTGCCCGAGCGTGGGCACGTCGCGCCGGGTCGAGCCGGTGAAGAGCTGACGCGGGCGGCCGATTTTGTATTCCGGGTCGCCGATCATCTCGTTGAGCTGGGCGATCCAGCCCACGGTGCGCGCGAGCGCAAAGATGCCGGTAAAGAGCTTGACCGGGATGCCGATGGCGCGCTGCACGATGCCGGAGTAGAAATCGACGTTGGGGTAGAGCTTGCGCTGCACGAAGTAGTCGTCTTCGAGGGCGATTTTTTCCAGCTCTTTGGCCAGTTTGAACAGCGGGTCGTTCTCGAGCCCGAGCTCGCCCAGCACCTCGTTGCAGGTTTCCTGCATCATTTTGGCGCGCGGGTCGTAGTTTTTATAGACGCGGTGGCCAAAGCCCATGAGCTTGACGCCCGAGTTTTTGTCCTTGACCTGGTTCATGAACTCGCCCACCTTGGCCACCCCGCCCTTGGCTTGGATGTCTTCGAGCATGTTCAGGCAGGCCTCGTTGGCGCCGCCGTGGGCCGGGCCCCACAGGCAGGCGACGCCGGCGGCGATGGCGGCAAAGGGGTTGGTGCCCGAGCTGCCGCACAGGCGCACGGTCGAGGTCGAGGCGTTTTGTTCGTGGTCGGCGTGCAGGATGAAGATGCGATCGAGCGCGCGCTCGAGCACCGGGTTGACGACGTAGTCTTCGCACGGGGTGCCAAACATCATGCGCAGGAAGTTGCCGGCATACGAGAGTTCGTTGCGCGGGTACATATAGGGCTGGCCGACGCCGTATTTGTAGGCCATGGCCACCAGGGTGGGCATTTTGGCGATCAGGCGGATGGCGGCAATGCGCCGGTGCTCGGGGTTGTTGATGTCGGTGCTGTCGTGGTAGAAGGCCGAAAGGGCGCCGATGAGGCCGGTGAGCACCGCCATGGGGTGCGCGTCGCGCCTGAAGCCGCGCAAAAAGAACTGCATCTGCTCATTGACCATGGTGTGGTTCAGGATGAGCTTGTGAAAGCCGTTGCGCTCGGGCTCGTTGGGCAGTTCGCCGTTGAGCAGCAGGTAGCAGGTGTCAAGGTAGTCGCACTGGGTGGCGATCTGCTCGATCGGGTAGCCGCGGTAGAGCAGCTCGCCCTTGTCGCCGTCGATGTAGGTGATGGCCGACTGGCACGAGGCGGTCGAGAGGAAGCCGGGGTCGTAGGTGAACATCCCGGTCTGGCCATAGAGCTTGCGGATGTCGATCACGTTGGGGCCGATGGTGCCCGCATAGACAGGCAGCTCCATGCTCGGCGCGCCGTTGCTGAAGGACAGGGTGGCTTTGTGGTCAGCGAGTTTCATGCGGCATCCTTGTGAGAAGTGGGGGAGTAAAGAAGGGGGCTAAAACCGAGGGCGGGCAGCGGGCTAGACCTGCTGCGCCGTGGGGCGCAACTGTTGCAGCATCTCGAGGATGTCGGCGCTGCTTTGCTCGGGGCCGGGGGGCTTGCGCGCCAGCAGCAGGTCGAGCAGATCGGGGTCGGACAAGTCCATGAGCGCCAACAGGGCGCGCTCTTGGCTCACGCTGATGCGGTCGCCCATGCGGGCAAAAAACCGCTCCAGCAGCAGGTCGTTTTCGAGCAAACCACGCCGACAGCGCCAGCGCAGCTTGCTAAGCGCGCGCTCGTCGATGGGGGCGTGGTCGTCGGGGGCGGACATGGTCGGTTGGTCTAAAGCTCAGATGGCGCGGCGCACCATCATCTCCTTGATTTTGCCGATGGCCTTGGTCGGGTTCAGGCTCTTGGGGCAGACATCGACGCAGTTCATGATGGTGTGGCAGCGGAACAAGCGGTACGGGTCTTCGAGGTTGTCGAGCCGCTCGGCCGTGGCCTGGTCGCGGCTGTCGGCCAGGAAGCGGTAGGCCTGCAGCAGACCGGCGGGGCCGACGAATTTATCGGGGTTCCACCAGAAGCTCGGGCAGCTGGTGGAGCACGAGGCGCAGAGGATGCACTCGTACAGGCCGTTGAGCTCGTCGCGCTCTTCGGGCGATTGCAGGCGCTCGGTCTCGGGCGGCTGGCTGGTGTTGACCAAATAGGGCTTGATGCTGTGGTACTGCTGGAAAAACTGCGTCATATCGACGATCAAGTCGCGCACCACCGGCAGGCCCGGCAGGGGCTTGAGCACGATCTCGCCTTTGAGCGTGTTCATGTTGCTCAGGCAGGCCAGGCCGTTCTTGCCATTGATGTTCATGGCGTCGGAGCCGCACACGCCTTCGCGGCACGAGCGCCGAAACGAGAGCGTGGGGTCAACCTGCTTGAGCTTCATGAGCGCGTCGAGCAGCATGCGCTCGTGCCCGCTCAGCTCCACCTGCAGGGTTTGCATATAGGGCTTGGCGTCGCGCTCGGGGTCGTAGCGGTAGATTTTGAAGGTGCGTAAGGCCATTTTCTGGTGCTCCGGAGGCGTGCGTCGTCGGCTTTAGAAGGTGCGGACTTTGGGCGGAACCGAGGCCACCGTGAGTGGCTTGAGGTTGACCGGCTTGTAGCTGAGCGCATTGTCGGCGCTGTGCCACAGGCTGTGCTTGAGCCAGTCGCGGTCGTTGCGGCCCAGCGGGTGCTCGGCGTCGTCGGCGGCGCGCTCGTAGTCGTTGACGGTGTGGGCACCGCGGCACTCGGTGCGCGCGGCGGCCGAAGTCATGGTGGCTTGCGCGGCTTCGATCAGGTTTTCGACTTCCAGCGCCTCGATGCGGGCGGTGTTGAAGACCTTGGATTTGTCTTTGAGGCCAATGGCTTGCACGCGCTGGCGCAAGGCGGCCACTTTGCGCACGCCTTCGTTCATGCTGGCCTGGGTGCGAAACACCCCGGCGTGCTGCTGCATGGTGTTGCGCAGGTCGTCGGCCACGATTTGCGCGTATTCGCCCTCGGTGCAGGCATCGAGCCGCGCCAAGCGGGCGAGCGAGCGGTCGGCGGCGTCGCGTGGCAGGTCGGCAAACTCGGCTTTGCGCTCCAGCGTGTCGACGATGTGGTTGCCGGCGGCGCGGCCAAACACCAGCAGATCGAGCAGCGAGTTGGTGCCGAGCCGGTTCGCGCCGTGCACCGACACACACGCGCATTCGCCCACGGCGTACAGGCCGTTGACCACGCGCTGGCCGCCGCTGGCGTCGGGCACCAGCACCTGGCCGTTGATGGTGGTCGGGATGCCGCCCATCTGGTAGTGGATGGTGGGCACGACTGGGATCGGCTCTTTGGTGATGTCCACGTTGGCAAAGTTGTGGCCGATCTCGAACACCGAGGGCAGGCGCTTGAGGATGGTGTCGCCACCCAAGTGCGTCATGTCGAGGTTGATGTAGTCTTTGTTCGGGCCACAGCCCCGGCCTTCTTTGATTTCTTGGTCCATGCAGCGGCTGACGAAGTCGCGCGGGGCCAAGTCTTTGAGCGTGGGCGCGTAGCGCTCCATGAAGCGCTCGCCTTGGGCGTTGCGCAAAATCGCGCCTTCGCCACGGCAGCCTTCGGTGAGCAGCACGCCGGCGCCGGCCACGCCGGTGGGGTGGAACTGCCAGAACTCCATGTCTTGCAGCGGGATGCCGGCGCGCGCCGCCATGCCCAACCCGTCGCCGGTGTTGATGAAGGCGTTGGTGGAGGCGGCAAAAATGCGCCCGGCGCCGCCGGTGGCCAGCAGCGTGGTCTTGGCTTGCAGCAGGTAGGTGTCGCCGGTTTCCATCTCGAGCGCGGTCACGCCCAGCACGTCGCCGTCGGCGTTGCGCACCAAGTCGAGCGCCATCCACTCGACGAAGAAGGTGGTGCGCGCGGCCACGTTTTGCTGGTACAGGGTGTGCAGCATGGCGTGGCCGGTGCGGTCGGCGGCGGCGCAGGCGCGCTGCACCGGTTTTTCGCCGTAGTTGGCGGTGTGGCCGCCAAAGGGGCGCTGGTAGATGGTGCCGTCGGGGTTGCGGTCGAAGGGCATGCCGAAGTGCTCGAGCTCATAGACCACTTTGGGCGCTTCGCGGCACATGAACTCGATCGCGTCTTGGTCGCCGAGCCAGTCGGAACCCTTGACGGTGTCGTAGAAGTGGTAGTGCCAGTTGTCTTCGCTCATGTTGCCCAGCGAGGCGCCGATGCCGCCTTGTGCCGCCACGGTGTGCGAGCGCGTGGGGAACACCTTGCTCAGCACCGCCACATTGAAGCCGGCGCGCGCCAGTTGCAGCGAGGCGCGCATGCCCGAGCCGCCGGCGCCGATGATGATGACGTCAAAGCGGCGCTTGGGCAAAGAGGATGTGAGGGCAGTCATGAATCAAAGTCTCCAGAGCACTTGGAAGGCCCAGCCGGCGCAGCCTACCAGCCAGACGAGCGTGAACACATGCAGGGCCAGACGCAAGCCAGCCGGTTTGACGTAATCCATCCAGATGTCGCGCACGCCCACCCAGGCGTGCCAGATGAGGGCGACGATCAGGGCGTAGGTCAGGAACTTCATCCACGTTTGGGCAAAGATGCCGGCCCAGTCTTCGTAGCCGATCGGGCCGCTGACCAGCAGCACCTGCGCCAGCAGCAGCAGGGTGAACAAAGCCATGAGGGCGGCTGTGACGCGCTGCATCAGCCAGTCGCGCAAGCCGTAATGGGCGCCGCTGACGTTGCGCCGGGAACCGTAGTTGACAGGCATTTTTATGGGCTCCTAAGGGGTGGCTTTTGTGAGGGATCAGTACAGGCCAAACAGCTTGGCGCCGAGCGCGGCCGTGAGGGCCAAGCTGAGCACCAGCGTGGCCACGGCCGAGGACTTGCCAAAGGCTTTGTCCACGCTGTGGGTGGCGTCCATGTAGATGTGGCGCAGGCCGGCAAACAGGTGGTGCAAGAAGGCCCAGATCAGCCCCAGCACCACCAGCTTGACGAACCACGCCGGCACAAAGCCGATGCCGGCGGTGAAGGCCGAGGCAAAGACGCCAAAGGAGAGCTCGGACGAGAGCGAGGTGTCGAACATCCAGACGATGAAGGGCAGCAGCAGAAACATCAGCAAGCCGCTGATGCGGTGCAGGATCGAGACCCAGCCCGCAGCGGGCAGGCGGTAGCTGGGCAGATCGGTCAGGGCGTTGATGTTGCGAAACTCGGGCCGCGGTGTGGTGCGCGATTCAGCCATGGTATGAAGAACCTGTGGTGGGGGGTGGGGCAGGTGGGGCGGGTGGGGCGGGTGCAGCGGGGGGGTGTTCGATGCAGCGGCTGGGCCTGAATGTGCACGAAAACCCTGACGCATCTCTTTCGGATTCTATTGCAACGCAACATCTGCGCTGCGGGTCTATGGTTATCTTTGGGACTAGCTAAGTTGGTTGCGGTAGTGGTGGTGTTCGGTGCGGTACAGGCCGCGGCGCAGCTCCATGGGCTGGTCGTGGTAGGTGTAGGCCAAGCGCTCGACGCTGAGCAGCGGCGTGCCCGGCGCCAGCGCCAAGCCGGCCGCGGCCTCGGCATCGGCCGCCACGGCCTTGATGCGCTCGTCGGCGCGCACCATGCGCACGCCGAATTCGCTCTCGAACAGGGCGTACATGGGGCCTTGGTGCTCGGTCAGCACCTTGAGCGTGAGGCCCTTGAAGGGGTCGCCGGGCAGCCAGAGCTGCTCCAAAATGGTGGGCACGTCTTGAAACGACAGCACGCGCTGCACCTGCACCACGGTGTCGCCGGCGCGCAAGCCCAAGGCCAGCCCGACGTCGGCCGGTGCGCGCAGCCGCTGGCACGACAGGATGCGCCGCTGCGCCGGGCCGCTGGGGTCCAGATGGCCAAGGTCGGAGTGCAGGCGCAAAAAACGAAACTGGGTGCGCTGCTCGGCGTGGGTGGCCACGAAGGTGCCCTTGCCTTGGCGCCGCAGTAGCAGGTTTTCGGCGGCCAACTCGTCGATGGCTTTGCGCACCGTGCCTTGGCTGACGCGAAAACGGGTGGCCAGATCGACCTCGCTCGGGATCGGTTCGCCCGGCTTCCACTCGCCGCTTTGCAGGCTGCGCAGCAGCAACGCCTTGATTTGCTGGTACAAAGGGCTGAAGGCGGGCGCAACCTGCGGCCCGGCCGGCTCGGGGGCGGGGCTCGGGGTGGCGAGGGGGCTGAGGTCGGTGTTCATGGTGTGTCTGCCCCGAGTTTATCTTATATAAGACATAAGACAAATTGACGCGCAGGGCAAGTCGGGGTACACTCACAAAAGTCGAGCGCTTTTTTTCAACCTGTGCATTATTTTGGAGTGTATTCATGAGCAAGAAGCCCGTACGCGTGGCCGTCACCGGTGCCGCTGGCCAGATTGGTTATGCCCTGCTGTTTCGCATCGCTTCCGGTGAAATGCTGGGCAAAGACCAGCCCGTAATCCTGCAGCTGCTCGAAATCCCCGACGAAAAAGCCCAAAAAGCGCTCAAGGGTGTGATGATGGAGCTCGACGACTGCGCCTTCCCGCTGCTGGCTGGCATGCAAGCCCACAGCGAGGCCAAATCGGCCTTCAAAGACACCGACTACGCGCTGCTGGTGGGCGCGCGCCCACGCGGCCCGGGCATGGAACGCGCCGACTTGCTAGCGGCCAACGCCCAGATCTTCACCGCCCAAGGCCGGGCGCTCAACGATGCCGCTTCGCGCAACGTGAAAGTGCTGGTGGTGGGCAACCCAGCCAACACCAACGCCTACATCGCCATGAAGTCGGCCCCCGACCTGCCAGCGCGCAACTTCACCGCCATGCTGCGCCTGGACCACAACCGCGCTCTGAGCCAACTGGCCGCCAAAACCGGAAAGCCGGTGGCCTCGATCAAAAACCTGGCGGTGTGGGGCAACCACAGCCCGACCATGTACGCCGACTACCGCTTTGCCACCATCGACGGCGCTTCGGTCAAAGACCTGATCAACGACCAAGTCTGGAACAAAGACGTGTTCTTGCCCACCGTGGGCAAGCGTGGCGCGGCGATCATCGAGGCGCGCGGCCTGTCGTCGGCGGCCTCGGCGGCCAACGCGGCCATCGACCACATGCGCGACTGGGCGCTGGGCACCCACGGCGCCTGGGTGACCATGGGCGTGCCCTCCAATGGCGAATACGGCATCCCCAAAGAAGTGGTGTTCGGCTACCCCGTGACCTGCTCGGGCGGAGACTACCAGATCGTGCCAGGGCTGCCCATCGACGCCTTCAGCCAAGAGTGCATCAACAAGACCCTGGCCGAGCTGCAGGGCGAGCAAGACGGCGTGCGGCATCTGCTGTAAACCACCTGCTGTAACACGTGCGGCAGCGCTCCATGCACCCACGCGACCTGTTGATGGGCCCGCAAGCCGGCCAGCGCCTGCTGCCGGTGTGTGACCATTACAGCGGCGTGCCGGCGCGCATGCGCAAGAGCTTGGCGCTGCAAGCCGAGTACAGCCAGCGCCACGGCCGCTGCGTGTTCGACGTCACGCTCGACTGCGAAGACGGCGCCCCGGTAGGAGGCGAGGCCGAGCACGCGGCCTTGGTGGTCGAGCTGCTGCAAGGCCTCGATCTGGCGGCGCCGGTGCCGCCGCGCGTGGGGGTGCGGGTGCACCCGGTGGGGCACGCGGCCTTCGGGGCCGACATCGAGTGCATCGTCGGGCGGGCGCACGAGCGGCTGGCCTACCTGATGCTGCCCAAGGTCGAAGGCGTGGCCGATGTGCAGCGCGCTCTGCAGGCGCTGGACGCCGCTGGCGGCGCGGCTTTGCCGCTGCACGTGCTGATCGAATCGCCGCTGGCGCTGCAACGCGCGTTTGAGATTGCGGCGCAGCCGCGGGTCGAATCGATCAGCTTTGGTCTGATGGATTTTGTCTCGGCGCATGGCGGCGCGATTCCGGCGAGTGCGATGGGGCTGCCGGACCAGTTCAGCCACCCACTGGTGCGCCGCGCCAAGCTCGAAATCGCCAGCGCCTGTCACGCCCACGGCAAGGTGCCGTCGCACTGCGTGGTGACCGAGATCAACGACCTGCCCGCGCTGCGCCACGCCGCGCACACGGCGGCGCACGAGTTTGGCTACAGCCGCATGTGGAGCATCCACCCGCAGCAGATCGAGCCCATTTTGCAAGCCTTTGCCCCGCCCACCGACGAGGTCGAGCGCGCCACGGCGATTATCTTGGCCGCGCAGGCGGCCGATTGGGCACCCATCTCGCACCGGGGTCAATTGCACGACCGCGCCAGTTACCGCTACTATTGGCAGATACTGGAGCGCGCGCAGCAAGCCGGCGCTGCGCTCGATGCGGAGTTGCAGCCGTTTTTCGCAGCGCCGCTGGCCGGGCAGCGATCGAGCCCTTAAACCCTTGTACCGCAGGAGCCCATCATGCACAAGAACGCTGTTCCAAACCCGTCGCGTGCGCTGCCCAGCCGCACGCGCAACCGGCTGGTGTCGTGGTCGAGTGCGCTGCTGGGGCTGGGGTTGGTCGCCTCCGCGCTGGCCACAAGCCTCCCCGCACAGGCCCAAGGCAGCCGCAGCGTGCCCACGGTGCAGGCCGGCACCCCGGCCGACACCCCGTTGAGCGAGCGCGAGCTGGCCACGGCGGCGCTGGTGCACGTGGGCAGCAAGACCTGCTCGCACGGCCGCAGCGTGCGCATCGAGGCGGCCCCGCAAGCTGCTGGCCACTTCGTGCTGCAAAGTGGGGGCCAGCGCTACCTGCTGCGCCCGGTCGAGACCAGCACCGGTGCCATCCGGCTCGAAGACCGCGCCCAAGGTGCGGTCTGGATCCAGCTCGCCAACAAATCCATGCTGCTCGGCCAGCGCCCGAATCGGCGCCTGCTCGACGACTGCAGCAACGCGCTGCAGCAGGCGGTGGCTGCCGCCATGCTGCGCAACCCCGGCCCCGACCTGCTCGGCATCGCGCAGCGGCCAGCCGGCCAATGAACCCTTTGTAATTGATCCTTTTTTTACTGGAGCCCCCGCCATGTTGCAAGCCTACCGTCAACACGCCGCCGAACGCGCCGCGCTCGGCATCCCGCCGCTGCCACTGGACGCCAAACAGGTGTCGGAGCTGATCGAGCTGATCAAAAACCCGCCGGCCGGCGAAGCCGAATTCCTGCTCGACCTGCTCACGCACCGCGTGCCGCCGGGTGTGGACGACGCCGCCAAGGTCAAGGCCAGCTTCCTAGCCGCGGTGGCGCATGGCGAGCTCGTAGTCGGCCTGATCGGCAAGGCCAAGGCCACCGAGCTGCTGGGCACCATGGTGGGCGGCTACAACGTGCACCCGCTGATCGAGCTCCTCGACGACCCCGAGGTGGCGCCCGTGGCCGCCGCAGGGCTCAAGAAGACGCTGCTGATGTTTGATTTCTTCAACGACGTGGCCACCAAGGCCAAGGCCGGCAACGCCCACGCCCAAGCCGTGATGCAGAGCTGGGCCGCTGCCGAGTGGTTCACCAGCCGCCCCGAAGTGCCACAAAAAATCACCGTCACCGTGTTCAAGGTGCCCGGCGAAACCAACACCGACGACCTCTCGCCCGCGCCCGACGCCTGGAGCCGCCCCGACATCCCGCTGCACTACTTGGCGATGCTCAAAAACACCCGCCCCGACGCGGCCTTCAGGCCCGAAGAAGACGGCAAGCGCGGCCCGATGCAGTTCATCGAAGACCTCAAGAAAAAAGGCCACCTCGTGGCCTACGTAGGCGACGTGGTGGGCACCGGCTCGAGCCGCAAATCGGCCACCAACTCGGTGGTCTGGGCCACCGGCCAAGACATCCCCTTCGTGCCCAACAAGCGCTTTGGCGGTGTGACGCTGGGCGGCAAAATTGCCCCGATCTTTTTCAACACCCAAGAAGACTCGGGCTCGCTGCCGATCGAGGTCGATGTCAGCCAGCTCGAGATGGGCGACGTGATCGACATCCTGCCCTACGCCGGCCAGATCGTGAAAAACGGCGCCACCGTGGCCGAGTTCCAGCTCAAGAGCGAGGTGCTGTTCGACGAAGTGCGCGCCGGCGGCCGCATCAACCTGATCATCGGGCGCTCGCTCACCGCCAAGGCACGCGATTTTCTGGGTCTGCCGGCCGCCACCGCCTTCCGCCTGCCCAAGGCGCCGGTGAACAGCGGCAAGGGCTTTACGCTGGCGCAAAAAATGGTCGGTCGCGCCGTGGGCCTGCCCGAAGGCCAAGGCGTGCGCCCCGGCACCTACTGCGAACCGCGCATGACCACCGTCGGCAGCCAAGACACCACCGGCCCGATGACGCGCGACGAACTCAAAGACCTCGCTTGCCTGGGTTTTTCGGCCGATCTGGTGATGCAGTCGTTCTGCCACACGGCCGCCTACCCGAAACCGGTGGACGCCAAAATGCACCGCGAGCTGCCGCCCTTCATCAGCAGCCGCGGCGGCGTGGCGCTGCGCCCCGGCGACGGCGTGATCCACAGCTGGCTCAACCGCCTGCTGCTGCCCGACACCGTGGGCACTGGGGGCGACTCGCACACCCGCTTCCCGATCGGCATCAGCTTCCCGGCCGGCTCCGGTCTGGTGGCCTTTGGCGCCGCCACCGGCGTCATGCCGCTGGACATGCCCGAATCGGTGCTGGTGCGCTTCAAGGGCCAGATGCAACCCGGCGTGACGCTGCGCGACTTGGTGCACGCCATCCCGCTCTACGCCATCAAGGCCGGACTGCTGACGGTGGCCAAATCGGGCAAGAAAAACATCTTCTCGGGCCGCATCCTCGAAATCGAAGGCTTGCCCGAGCTCAAGGTCGAGCAGGCGTTTGAGTTGTCCGACGCCAGCGCCGAGCGCTCGGCCGCCGGCTGCACGATCCAGCTCAACCCCGAGCCGGTGATCGAATACCTCAACAGCAACATCGTGCTGATGAAGAACATGATCGCCGACGGCTACCAAGACGCCAAGACGCTGGCGCGGCGCATCGAGCGCGTGCAGCAGTGGCTCGAGCAGCCCAAGCTGCTGCGCGCCGACGCCGACGCCGAATACGCCGCCGTGATCGAGATCGATCTGGCCGAAATCAAAGAGCCGATCCTGTGCTGCCCCAACGACCCGGACGACGCCAAAGTGCTGTCGGACGTGGCCGGCACGCCGATCGACGAGGCCTTCATCGGCTCGTGCATGACCAACATCGGGCACTTCCGCGCCGCGGCCAAGCTGCTCGGCGGCCAGCGCGACATCCCGGTCAAGCTCTGGGTGGCCCCACCCACCAAGATGGACGCCAGCGAGCTGATGAAAGAGGGCCACTACGCCAACTTCGGCGCCGCCGGTGCGCGCACCGAAATGCCCGGCTGCAGCCTGTGCATGGGCAACCAAGCGCAGGTGCGCGAGGGCGCCACGGTGATCTCGACCAGCACGCGCAACTTCCCCAACCGGCTGGGCAAGAACGCCAATGTCTTTCTGGCCTCGGCCGAGTTGGCCGCCATCGCCTCCAAGCTGGGCCGCATCCCCACCGTGGCCGAATACCACGCGGCCATGGGCGTGGTCAACCAAGACGGCGCCGCGATCTACAAATACCTGAATTTCGATCAGATCGAAGAATACGCTGAGGCGGCCAAAGAAGTGGCGGTCTGAAAACCGCCAGCGGGCCCACCTGTGGGGCCCGCGCCCGCACCCTGAGGGCTTGAGTGCTTTTGGGTTGCGGCTTGCGCAGCGCTCAGCCGCGCAAGCCCTGCAGCTTGCGGTACAGGGTCTGGCGGCTGATGCCCAGCGTGCGCGCGGCTTGGGCCACGTTGCCGCCGCTGTTGTGCAGCGCTTGCTGCACGGCGGCCTGCTCGAGCTGGATCAGGCTGTGGGGCAGCGGGCCAAGGGTGGTGGGCGCGGTGGCTTTGGCGCTGGCCGCTGCCGGGCTTGCTGGGGCATGGGCTGGCGCAGGGGCAGGGCTGGCCTGCAGCTCGGCACGCAGGTCGTCGGGCAGGTGCTGCCAATCGAGCGTGTGCTCGTGCGGCTCCAGCATGGCGCAGGCGGTGCGCAGCACGTTGGCGTACTGGCGCAGGTTGCCGGGCCATGGGTACTGCTTGAAAGCCTGAAGCAACGCTGCGCTCAGCGCCAAAGTGCGGCCGGGCTCGATGCCTTGCAGCAGGGTGGCGCTCAGGGCCTCGAAATCGCTGCGCTGGCGCAGCGGCGGCAGTTCGACCATGAGGCCGTTGATGCGCCAGTACAGATCGGCGCGAAAGCGGCCGGCCTCGACCTCGAGCCGCAGCGGCCGGTGGCTGGCGCTGATCAGAAAAAAATCCAGCGGCTCGGCCTTGTGCGAGCCCAGCGGCGTGACTTCGCGCTCTTGCAGCACGCGCAGCAGCCGGGTTTGGGTGGCCAGCGGCATGTCGCCGATTTCGTCTAGCAGCAGGGTGCCGCCGTGGGCTTGGCGCAGCAGCCCGGTGCGGCCCTCGCGCCGGGCACCGGTGAAGGCGCCGGGGGCATGGCCAAACAGCTCGGCCTCGATCAGCCCCTCGGGCAAGGCGGCGCAGTTGAGGGCCACGAACGGCCGCTCGTGCCGGGGCCCGCTGGCGTGGGCGGCGCGTGCCAGCCACTCTTTGCCGACGCCGGATTCGCCCTGAATCAGCAGCGGGATCGGTTTGTCGAGGATGCGGCGCACCTTGGCGCAGGCGCTGCGCCAGCCGCTGTCGCCGCTGTCGAGGCGGGCTAGGGCGTCGGTGGGTGCGTGGGCCGTTCCACCGGGTAAGCCCACCATTGTGGCATTCGGGGCATTCGGCACTGCCGGACTCAATGCAGGCGGCCGTGTGGGCGACCGCAAGCCCAGCGCCGCCGCACCGGGGTGCAGTTGGCCATACAGGGTGCGTCCATCGTGCAGCCGCAGCGCCAAGGGCTGCTGTGGCTGGCGCTGATGCAGGGCGTGCAGCTGCGCCAGATCGAGTGGCAGCCAATGCTCGAGCCGGGTCGGCGGCGTACCCAGTTGCCGGGCGTCGAGCCGCAGCCACGCGCAGGCGCTGCGGTTGGCAGCGATCAGGCAGCCGTCGTCGGCGACGACCACAATGCCTTCGCCCAGCGAGCCGATGCCCTCGGCGCGCGGGTGCAGGTGCAGCCGCGTCTGGCCCGGGTGCAGGGTGCAGAGCAGGCGGTTTTCGACGTTGCGCGCGGCGGTGTTCACCAGCCCCAAGCTGTAGGGGTTCCAGCGCCCGTGTTCGGCCGAGATGTCGAGCACCCCGAGCAGGCGCCCGGTGCCAGAGGCGATCGGGGCGGCGGCGCAACTCAAGAAAGCGTTGTGCTCTAGGTAGTGCTCGGCCCCTTGGATTTCGACCGCCTCGCCCTCGGCCAAGGCGGTGCCGATGGCGTTGGTGCCGCGCTGCGCTTCGTGCCAAGTGGCCCCGGCCGACAGCGCCACACGCTCGGCCTTGCTCAAAAACCGCCCCTCGCCCAAGGTGTGCAGCAAGGTGCCACCCGCATCGGCCAGAATCACCATGCCTTGCGCCAGCCGCACTTGCTCGAACAAATACTCCATCGCCGGCAGCGCATGCGCCAGCAACTCGTGCTGGCTGGCGCGCAAGTCGCGCAACTGCGTCTGGCCCAAGGGGTCGGGCAAGGCCCGCGCCACGGGCAGCAGGCCCGCAGCCAAGCTGCGCTGCCACGAGCGCGCCAACCGCTCGCCCAAGGCGCCGGGCGGGCAGACACCGTGTTCCAGCAAATGTTGCCGGCAAGTGCGCAGAGCCAATGCCTGCAGGGGTGCGCGCATGTTGTCTCCTGGGCGCTGCTTTTGAAGGTCTGGCCGCCAGTATAGGCACTAGACGGGCCTGGCGCAAGGTTTATTGCGCGGCTGCGCCGACACCTGTCCGGTTTTGTGACAGGTGTCGCGTTTTGCAACCGGCGCCCTGCGTGCAGGGCCGCTGCTGCAGATCGCTGTTGCGGTGGTGCGCGCAATCAAATCAATGGCTTAGAAAATAAATCCGGGTTGGCACGAAACGTGGTTATAGGTCGTCGCCACATCGGCAATTGTTTGCAACCCCCGTACAGAGGAAGACACCATGATTTACGCAGCCCCAGGCAGCCCAGGCGCCAAAATCGCCTACCAGCCACAGTACGACAACTTCATCGGCGGCAAATGGACCGCCCCGGCCGACGGTCAGTATTTCGACGTCATCACGCCCATCAGCGGCAAGGTCTATACCCGGGTGGCGCGCTCCAACGCCCGCGACATCGAGCGCGCCCTCGACGCCGCCCACGCCGCCGCCGGCGCTTGGGGCCAAGCCTCGGTAACCGAACGCTCAAACATTTTGCTCAAGATCGCCGACCGCATCGAGAGCAACCTCGAGCTGCTGGCCTACGCCGAAACCGTGGACAACGGCAAGCCGATGCGCGAGACGCTCAACGCCGACATCCCGCTGGCGGTGGACCATTTCCGCTACTTCGCCGGTTGCATCCGGGCGCAAGAGGGCGCCATCAGCGAGATCGACAGCCAGACCGTGGCCTATCACCTGCACGAGCCGCTGGGCGTGGTCGGGCAGATCATCCCGTGGAACTTCCCCATTCTGATGGCGGCTTGGAAACTGGCGCCGGCGCTGGCCGCGGGCAACTGCGTGGTGCTCAAGCCGGCCGAATCGACCCCTGTCTCGATCTTGATCTTGGCCGGGCTGATTGCCGACCTGCTGCCGCCCGGGGTGCTCAACATCGTCAACGGCTACGGGCGCGAAGCCGGCTTGCCGCTGGCGCAGAGCAAGCGCATCGCCAAAATCGCCTTCACCGGCTCCACCAGCACCGGGCGCGTGATCGCGCAGGCGGCGGCCAACAACCTGATCCCGGCCACGCTCGAGCTGGGCGGCAAATCGCCCAACGTGTTCTTTGCCGATGTCATGGCGCACGACGACGCCTTCCTCGACAAAGCGATCGAAGGGCTGGTGCTGTTTGCCTTCAACCAAGGCGAGGTCTGCACCTGCCCCTCGCGCGCCCTGATCCACGAATCGATCTACGACGCGTTCATCGAGCGCTGCCTCAAGCGCATGGCGGCGATCAAGCAGGGCAACCCGCTCGACACCGAGACCATGCTGGGCGCCCAAGCCTCCAAAGAGCAACTGACCAAGATCACCAGCTACCTCGATCTGGGGCGGCAAGAGGGTGCGCAGGTGCTGATCGGCGGTGCGCAGGCGCAGATGAGCGGCGAGCTGGCCGGCGGCTATTACGTGCAGCCCACGCTGTTCAAGGGCCACAACAAGATGCGCATCTTCCAAGAAGAAATCTTTGGCCCGGTGCTGGCCGTGACCACCTTCAAAGACGAAGCCGAGGCGCTGGCCATTGCCAACGACACCCTCTATGGCTTGGGTGCCGGGGTTTGGAGCCGCAACGGCAATGTGGCCTACCGCATGGGCCGCGCCATCAAGGCCGGCCGGGTCTGGACCAACTGCTACCACGCCTACCCGGCGCACGCCGCATTCGGTGGCTACAAAGAATCCGGCATCGGGCGCGAGACCCACAAAGTCATGCTCGACCACTACCAGCAGACCAAAAACCTGCTGGTGAGCTACAGCGAAAACAAGCTGGGGTTTTTCTGATTTCCGGTCAATTCTGTCAATTCACAATTCAATCATTCAAGGAGATTCAACATGACTTCCACATTTTTCATGCCAGCTGTCAATTTGATGGGCAGTGGTTCATTGGGCGAAGCCATGCAGGCTGTCAAGGGTTTGGGCTATCGCAAGGCCTTGATCGTCACCGACGCCATGCTCAACAAGCTCGGGCTCGCAGACAAAGTGGCCAAGCTGCTCAACGAGCTGCAGATTGCCACCGTGGTGTTTGATGGCGCACAACCCAACCCAACCAAGGGCAATGTGCGCGCCGGTTTGGCGCTGCTGCGTGCCAACCAGTGCGACTGTGTGGTGTCGTTGGGCGGCGGTTCCTCGCACGATTGCGCCAAAGGCATCGCTTTGTGCGCCACCAATGGCGGTGAAATATCCGACTACGAGGGCGTGGACCGCTCGGTCAAGCCCCAGTTGCCGCTGGTGGCCATCAACACCACGGCCGGCACCGCCAGCGAGATGACCCGGTTTTGCATCATCACCGACGAAGAAACCCACATCAAAATGGCGATTGTGGATCGCAACGTAACCCCCATCCTGTCGGTCAACGACCCCGATCTGATGCTGGCCAAGCCCAAGGCGCTCACGGCGGCCACCGGCATGGATGCGCTGACCCACGCGGTGGAGGCCTACGTGTCCACGGCGGCCACGCCCATTACCGACGCCTGTGCCTTGAAAGCGGTGGAATTGATTGCGCGGCATTTGCGCACGGCTGTGGCAAAAGGTGACGATCTGCACGCGCGCGAGCAAATGGCTTATGCGCAGTTTTTGGCCGGCATGGCCTTCAACAACGCCTCCTTGGGTTATGTGCACGCCATGTCGCACCAACTGGGTGGTTTTTACGATTTGCCGCATGGGGTCTGCAACGCCTTGTTGCTGCCGCACGTAGAGGCTTTCAACGTCAAAACATCCGCAGCGCGGTTGCGCGACGTGGCCCAAGCCATGGGCGAGAACGTGCAAGGTTTGGATGCCCAAGCCGGTGCGCAGGCTTGCTTGGCAGCCATACGCAAACTCTCGAGCGACATTGGCATCCCCAAGAGCTTGGGCGAACTGGGGGTCAAGCGGGCAGACATTCCCACCTTGGCCGCCAACGCCATGAAGGACGCATGCGGTTTCACCAACCCCCGCAGCGCCACGCAAACCGAGATCGAGGCCATCTTCGAAGGCGCCATGTGATGCGATGAGCCCCTGCCCGATGCCAAGGCCTATAGGTGAATGCGGTCTATAGGCCCGGCATGGGCAGGCGGCCATGGTTGAAATACGATGTGAGGGCGTGGCATGGCAGCACTGCTTTCTCATCATCTGCCTTTTACAGGAGCCCGCCATGGTAGATAAAGTGATCGCCACCCCAGCCGCGCTGGAGCTGATCGAGCAACTCAAGGCCCTGCACGGGCCAGGGCTGATGTTTCACCAGTCGGGCGGCTGCTGCGACAACAGCGCCGCCAACTGTTACCTGCTGGGCGAACTCACCATCGGGGCCGGCGATGTGCACTTGGGCGACATCGGCGGCTGCCCGTTTTACATCAGCACGACGCAGTACCAGACGTGGAAGCACACCCAACTGGTCATCGACGTGATCGAGGGCACGGGCGGCACCTTCTCGCTCGAGGGGCCGCTCGGGCGCGCCTTCCACACCCGCTCGCGCGTGTTTAGCGACGAAGAGTTGGCGGCCCTAGAGTTGTAGGCGGCTGGCACTGGCAAGGCGGCCGAAGGCAGGGCTGGGGCGGGCAGGGCGGCGCGCAGCAGGTCGGCGCGCAGCAGGGAATAGCGAAAGCGCCGAAAATACGCCCCATGACCCTCAAAGCCCCTGAACTGCTGCTGCCGGCCGGCTCGCTGGAAAAAATGCGCGCCGCCTACGACTTCGGCGCCGACGCCGTCTATGCCGGCCAGCCGCGCTACAGCTTGCGCGCGCGCAACAACGAATTTCGCCTCGAGCAACTCGCGCAAGGCATGGCCGAGGCGCGTGCGCGCGGCAAAAAGCTCTTCGTCACCAGCAACCTGATCGCGCACAACGACAAGGTGCGCACCTACCTGCGCGACATCGAGCCCATCATCGCGCTCAAGCCCGACGCGCTCATCATGGCCGACGCCGGCCTGATCATGCAGGTGCGCGAAAAATGGCCCGAGGTGCCGATCCATCTGTCGGTGCAGGCCAACAGCACCAACTGGGCCGCGGTCAAGTTCTGGCACCGGGTGGGCGTGACGCGCATCATCCTGAGCCGCGAACTGAGCCTAGACGAAGTCGAGGCCATCCGCAACGAGTGCCCCGAAGTCGAGCTCGAGGTGTTCGTGCACGGCGCGCTGTGCATCGCGTACTCGGGCCGCTGCCTGCTGAGCGGCTACTTCAACCGCCGCGACCCCAACCAAGGCACCTGCACCAACGCCTGCCGCTGGGAGTACGGCACCCAGGCCGCGCAGCTCGATCCGGTCACGGGCGAGGCGGTTGCGCTGGCGCGCATGGGGGCCGACTTCGACTTTGGCCAAGCCCAAGCCGAGGCCGAAACCGCCTTTGCCACCTGCGGCAGCGGGCAGCGGCACCCGGCTGCCGACCAGATCTATCTGCTCGAAGAAAAAGGCCGCCCCGGCGAGCTCATGCCGATCATGGAAGACGAGCACGGCACCTACATCATGAACAGCAAAGACTTGCGCGCCGTCGAGCACGTACAGAGGCTGTGCCAAATCGGCGTCGATTCGCTCAAGATCGAGGGCCGCACCAAGAGCCTGTACTACGTGGCACGCACCGCTCAGGTGTATAGACGCGCCATCGACGACGCCATGGCGGGCCGCCCCTTCGACCCCGACCTGCTGCTGCAGCTCGAGGGCCTAGCCAACCGCGGCTACACCGGCGGCCTGCTCGAGCGCCGCCCGGCGCAAGACTACCAAAACTACCTCAGCGGCCACTCGCAGCTGCAGCGCAGCCACTACGTGGGCGAGGTGCTGGGCGTGCGCGCCGACGGCTGGGCCGAAGTCGAGACCAAAAACCGCTTCGCCGTGGGCGACCAGATCGAGGTCATCCATCCCAGCGGCAACCGCATCGTGCAGCTCGAAGCCATGCACAACCCCGACGGCGTGCCGGTGCAGGTGGCCCAAGGCAACCCGGTGCGCGTGTTCGTGCCGCTGGGCGCGCCGGTGCAAGGCGCCTTGCTGGCGCGGCTGCTGGGAGCGCCAGCGTAATTGCATTGCCTCGAGCGTGCGGCTTGCCATTCATTCGCCAGCCGCAAGCCGATGTGCGCGCAGTGCCCAGGCCGCGACCATGCTCGCAGCATTTGTCAGGTACAGCGTGGTCTGGTTGGCATGGCTGGCGGCCTTGCCCACTGCGGCCCGGTCACGGTAGAGTTGGGCGATAGATTCCAGCGGGTAGTCCACATCGGTGACATACACCGCGTACTCCCAGAGCTTGCCGCACTCGTGCACGCTCGGGCTGGCCAGATCCAGCCGCATCTGCTTGCTGTCCAGGGGCCGCTCGCGCGCGAGCAGGTTGGCGCACTGCGGGGCGAGATCGAGGCGGTCGGTGTCGGCACCGCGCACGATCACGGCGAGCTGCCGCAGCGCAGGATCCTTGAGATCGTGCCTGTCCAAGAAGGTATCGAAGCTGCACAGTTCACCGCGATGGCCGTATTCCACGCCCGGGATGTCGTAGGGAATGGCGCCGGTTTCTTCTGCCATGCGCAGCACGTCGGCGGCAGGCACGTACAGAAACTCGGCTGTCGGATCGATGAAGCGCGCGATCAGCCAGGGGCAGGCGATGCGGTCGATCTTGGGACGTTCGAGGGTGATCCACTTCTTGGGCCGACGACCTCGCCGCCCGCCGCCTTCCAGCCCTCGATGCCGCCTTCGATGAAGCGGGCCTTGGGCCCCTTGCCTTGCAAGGCATCGACCACGCTGTTGGACACCGAACCACCGCGCGCGCAATACAGCACGATGCCCTGCTCCTTCGGTAGGCTGTCGGCCCACTCGGCGAGTTGTTCCGGATTCTTCCATTGCGCGCCGGGCAGGTGCGCGGGCGCGGCCTCGCGATCGGCGGGACGGCGCACGTCGAGAATCAGCTTGCCGGCCAGTTCGTTCTTCAGGGTTTCGGGTTTGATGGTGCGGTCCATGTTCAGGCTCCCAATCGGGTGAAAGCCGCCTCGGCGGTGGTCCAGGACAGGTTTTGCATGAAGGCGTCCACGTAAGCCCCGGCCTTGGCGCCGAAGTCCATGTGGTAGCTGTGCTCGTACATGTCGAGGGCGATCAGCGGCGTGGCACCGGCCAGGTTGTGGGCGTGGTCGGCGGCCCAGGCGTTCACGAGACGCCCGCGGCGCGGACTCCACACCAACAGGGTCCAGCCGGAGCCGCCGCCCTGGGCCTTGCCCATGGCCGTGAATTGGGCGCGCCAGGCGTCCATGGAGCCGAAATCGCGCTCGATGGCCGCCTTCAGCGTCCCGCCCGGGTCGCCTCCCGCGCCACCGAGGGAATCGAAGTACACCTCGTGCAGGATCATGGAACCGCTGGCGATCATCTCCTCGCGCTTGAGGCCGTTGATCTCGAACACCGGCGCCGCTCCCCAGTTCAATTGCGCCAGCTCTTGCTCGATGGCGTTGAGACGCTTGACAGCGCCGCCGTAGTTGTTCTCCCAATGGCTGACGATGAGTTTCTCGGACAGGCCGGTGAGTTTGGCCGGATCGCATGAAAGGGACTTCAGTTCGTAAGGCATCTTGGCTTCCTCAGCAAGGTGGATCGGAAACGGCGCGACGAAGGCTGACTCGATCAGGTTCAGCCTTGGCCCGGAAACACCAGCCACCCCGCCAGTCCCGCCGCGAGGATCACGACGACGACGTTGAGCTTGTTCTTCCAGAAATAAAGGAATGCCAGGGCCGCGGCGAAGATCGATATGCCCGCCGTCAGCGATGGCACGCGTTCGGCAGTGACCCGCGCCAAGTCGATGGTGGTTGCGCCGATCAGGCCGACTACCCCGGCCGCTACACCGTTCAGAAAGGCGTGCAGCCGTTTGTTGTCCACCACCGCCTCCAGCCGGTCGTAGAAAATCAGCGAGAACGCAAAGGCCGGAAGAAAGATCCCCGCCGTCATGGCCACCGCCCCGATCGGCCCCCCCGCCGCATAGCCGACGAACGTGGCGAAGATGATGAGCGGTGCCGGCAGCACACCGGACAGCGCCAGGCCGTCCAGGAACTGCCCATCGGTCAGCCACCCGCGCCCGACGGCGTCGTCGCGAATGAACGGAATCGCTGTGTAGGCACCACCGAAGGTGAGCAAGCCGGCCTTCAGGCCCGCCGCGAAGATGAGCAGCACCGAGGCTTGGCCCTGAACGACCGTTTCCACCAGCTTCGCTGTCGGCGCAGTCCACAGAGCCACGGCCGTGGCCAGCGCCACCGCTGCCAGCGTCACGAGCAGTGCTAAGGCCCGATGCTTGAGCACGAGCAGGGCGTACACAAGGCCACCCGCCGGCAGGGTGATCCAGAAGTCGACACCACCCATGGCTGCCAGCGCGCAAGCGATGGCAATGGCCCACAACCAGCGATCGAGCAGGATGTGCTCGCCGATGCGGTGCACGGCGCGCACGATCAGGGCGATCACGGCCGCCTGCATGCCAAGGAACGCAGCGCCCAGCGCGGTGCCTGCGATGTCAATCTGGAAGTACAACCAGGACAGCGCGAACATCAGCAAGAACCCCGGCAGCATGAACCCGAGTCCCGCCAGTACGCCCCCCAGCCGCCCCTTTGCTCGGATGCCCAAATGAACGCACAATTCGTGGGCTTCGGGTCCGGGCAGCACCTGCATCACCGCAAGCAGCTTGTTGAAGCGTTCGCTGGAGATCCAGCGTTCCTCGTCCACGAGCTCGCTGCGCAACATGCCGATCTGAGCCACCGGCCCGCCCCATGCGAGCAAGCCGAACTTGAGGAAGCGCACGAAGAGCTGCAGGTAGCTCATCGCTGGAGGGACGGCTTCAGTCGTGGCATCCGTCTCAGGACGGGTCAGGGTGTTCACGTTGTTTTTTCCTCGTAACTCTTCAACAGCCAATCAAAAACTTCGCACGCGCGAACGAGCAGCGCGTCGTCGTCGGATTCGGATGCCCTCAGGCCCGCGAGCAGCTGCTCGATGCCCGGCGCTTCCGGTACCGGCAGACCGCCCACGTCCAGGCAATGCACCAGTTCGCCCAAGCGCGTCAGCGCCGGGGCGTCCTCCAGGCCAAAACTCGCCAGCAGCGTCTCGAAGGTGACCTTCGTCCCCACGTGGCTGAACGTCGCACCGTCGAAATCGAAGCCGAGCCAATCGGCTTTGCAGTCGGCAGGACTCGCCAGCCAGACGATGCGGGCCTTCGGGTCGACAAACCGGCGGATCAGCCAGGCCGAGGCGAGCCGGTCCACCCACGGACGGGCCCGCGTGGCCCAGACACGGCCCCGATAGTCGGCCCGCTCCAGTCGCGGAATGTCGGCCTGCCGAGGGGTCGGCTCGTCGGGAGAAAGCCGGCGGGTGAGCGCGTCGCGCAGGTCGTCGAGCAGGCTCAAGGTCTGCCGCTGCGCCTCGCCGGGGAAGAAGTCGATGCGCGCCACCTGCTCGAAGCGGCGCACGAGCGGCTGGAGCTTGCGCGCGGCGGCTGCGCCGTCTAGGGATGCCAGGCTCCGTCCGAGCCCTTTGATCTCCTCGACGATGCCCGCGTACTCCTCGCCCCGGTCGAACAGGGCGCGCAGCGCGGCTTCCTGAGCTTCGTCACACCCCGAGAGTCGATAGACCTCGCCGCTGCCCCCGGCCTCGACCGACTGCGCCGCCGCTTCGTCCAGCGCCGCGGCACTGTCGGCCGAGTCGGGCAGCAGATAGACCCCATCGCGCAGCGTCGCGCAGCCCAGCGCCTTGACGGAGCGCCAGACGCGCATGCGGCCGGTCGATGCCTTGGTGGGCAGGCTGATGAACAGCGCGAGAAAGCTCAAGCACGGACTCCGTGTTGCCAAGAGGGATGAGTATTATATCCTACTCCTTGTTATAGATAAAACGAAATCTATGCAATTGCGTAGCGAGTCCGGTGCGAACTGGGGTGATCAACGCGGTCGGAACCGCGTCGCAGCCCGGTCTCCCAGTCACCGCGTCATTGGTCCTAAAAGCGTCTCTGTGCTGAACGTCTTGACAACATTCGCGCGATCGTTAGAATCTTCGCATGGAACAAAGACTCTTGAAAGACCTGCTCTACGAACAGGTAGCCCGAATCGGCAAGGCGGTATCCAGCCCGAAGCGGCTGGAACTGCTTGAATTGCTGGCTCAAGGCGAGAAAACCGTCGAGACGCTAGCCGGCGAGCTAGCCGTAGACGTCAAGCTCACCAGTGCGCACCTAAAAGCCTTGAAAGAGGCGCGCCTGGTGGCATCGCGCCGAGACGGCAAGTTCGTGATCTACCGGCTCAGTGGCCCGGATGTCGCCCGGCTTTGGGTCATGTTGCGCGAGGTGGCCGAAGAGCATCTGGTCGAGTTGCGCGTCGCGCTTGGTCAGATGGTGTCCGATCCCTCCCGGCTTGCGGCTGTTGGTCGTCAAGCCCTCTTGGAGCGCGCACAGCGCGGCGAAATCGTTGTGATCGACGTGCGTCCGCAAAACGAGTACGAGACTGCGCACCTGCCTTTCGCCCGCTCGATGCCGGTCGCCGAGCTCGAACGTCGGCTCACCGAATTGCCGCTCGACAAGGAGATCGTCGCGTACTGCCGCGGCCCGTTCTGCCTGCTCTCGGATGAGGCCGTGGCCCTGCTCGCGGCGAAGGGTTACCGGGTTCGCAAGATTCTCGACGGCGTCAGCGAATGGGAAGCAGCCGGCCTCCCGGTAGAGGCAGCGGACAAGCGCTGATGGGCCACCGACTGCCGCTCGCCCGTCATCCACTTCAATGCAAGACCAAGGAGCAATGCCATGTCCAGCACGCTTTTCATCATCAATGACGCGCCCTACGGCAATGAGCGGGCCTACAACGCGCTGCGGCTCGCCGGGGCGCTCGCCGGCCGTGAAGATCAGCGGGTGCGGGTCTTCCTGATGGCCGATGCGGTCGGCTGCGCCAAGTCCGGCCAGAAGGTCCCTGAGGGCTATTACAACGTCCAACTCATGCTCGGAAAGATCCTGCGCAAGGGTGACGTGGCCTTGTGCGGCACCTGCATGGATGCGCGCGGGCTGACCGACCAAGACATGGTCGATGGCGCCAAGCGTTCGACGATGGGCGAGCTCGCCCAATGGACCGCCGAGGCGGACAAGGTGCTGGTGTTTTGAGCGCTCGAACGATCGAGGGGAAACAGATGTTTCAAGGCATTCGCAACGTTCTGCTGTTTCAAGGCAGCCGCAACGTTCTGCTTCTTGCATCAAGTCAGGCCATGATGATGTCGGCCATCGTCATGTCAATGGCGCTGGCGGCGATTCTTGGAAGTGCGCTTGCGCCCGACAAGAGTCTTGCGACGCTGCCTATTGCCGTCATGGTCATCGGGGTGGCGATCGCGTCACTGCCCGCGGCCATGCTGATGCGCCGCTTTGGACGGCGTACGGGTTTCCTGATCGGCGCTGCGCTCGGGGTCTCCGGCAGCATGATTGCCGCGCTCGGATTGCAGCGCCACTCGTTCGAGCTCTTCGTGCTGGGCCATCTGCTGCTGGGCTGTTACCAGGGTTTCGCCAACTATTACCGGTTCGCCGCCGCAGAGGCAGTCGATTCGGCTCACGTCAGCAAGGCCATCGCCTGGGTGGTCGCGGGCGGTGTCGTTGCTGCCTTCCTCGGGCCGCAACTGGGCCAGTGGGGGCGAGACTGGTTCGCCAGCGGATTGTTCGTCGGATCATACGTCGCCCAAGCCGCACTCAGCCTGATCGCCCTGACGCTGCTGGCGTGCGTGCGGCTCAAGCCCGTGGTCGTTGCGGCCGGAGGTGCGGCGCGGCCCTTGCGCGAGATTCTCGCGCAGCCGGTGCTGCAAGCTTCGGTTCTGGGTGCAGCGGTCGGCTATGCCGTGATGATCATGGTGATGACCGCGACCCCGCTGGCGATGATCGGGTGCGGACTGTCCTCGACCAGCGTCACATCAGTGATTCAGTGGCACGTCGTCGCGATGTTCGCGCCGTCGTTCATCACCGGTAACCTGATCAAGCGCTACGGCGCGCCCCGAATCATGCAACTCGGCTTCATCCTGCTGCTCGGGCATGTCGCGATCGCGCTGCTTGGCGTCGAGTTTCTGCACTTCCTGTCCGCCTTGATCCTGCTCGGTGTCGGCTGGAACTTCGCCTTTATCGGCGGTACGGCGCTGCTCACCCAGACGTATCGCCCGTCGGAGCAGATGAAGGTCCAGGCGATCAACGAATTCTCGATTTTCGGCCTGGTGGCGCTCGCGACGCTATCGGCGGGCTGGCTCTATGACCGCTTTGGCTGGGCCACGCTCAACTTGGCCGTGGTGCCGTTGCTGATTCTTGCCTTGATCGCCGCGATCGGCATCGAGCGTCGGCTCCGTTCGGTGGCAACGCCAGCCTGAGGGTATGCACACGTCATCCAACCCGCAACTCAACACCTGAATCCGTGACCTCAATTGAGCCAACCCCTCACGCCCACCCAGCCGCAGCCCGAAACAGGGATTTCTTGCACTTTCCCCGCCCAACGGGCCGTGCGAAGGCCCGGCGGCGCGCACAAACACCCCGCACAAGGCCGGTAGAGGTCTCCCATCGAGCCCTCTGCATGCCGTGCACGCCGCCCGCCAGCCTGGTTCGTCACCCGGCCAGGCCAGCCGGGTCCACTACGAACGCCACCGCCCGGAGCAGACCGCGCTGTACCGTCTGGTGCAGCAGCACGCGGCCAGCTTCATCGCCCACACCGAGGCCAGCACTGGCGCCGCTCTGCCGCAGTTCGTCAAAGACGAGTTCGACGCCTTCCTAGAGTGCGGCATCCTGGCCCATGGGTTCCTCAGGCTGCGCTGCGGCGACTGCGGCCACTGACCAAGCTGCTGGCGTTCAGCTGCAAGCGGCGAGGGTTCTGCCCGTCATGTGGCGCGCGCCGGATGTCGCAGACAGCAGCGCAACTCGTGGACCACGTCATCGCCGCATGTGCCGGTGCGCCAGTGGGTGCTGTCGCTGCCGATCCCGCTGCGCGTGCTGCTGGCCGCGCAGCCTGAGCTGGTCACGCCGGTGCTGCAGGTGGTGCAGCGCGTGCTCACGCGCCATCTGCTGGACGCTGCCGGGCTCAAGGCCGACGTAGGCCACGGCGGCGCGCCCAGCTTCATCGAGGCGAGTGCGCCCACCGACGACGCGCTGCAAGCGCTGCTGCAGACCGTCATCGCCCGGCTCATGAAGATGCTCACTCGCCGGGGTGTGCTGGTCGAGGACATGGGGCAGACCTACCTGGCCGAGCCTGATGCCGACGGCGAGGCAGGCGCGCACGGCTCGCGGCCACTGCAGGCCGCGGCCATCACTTACCGCATCGCCTTTGGCCCCCGCGCTGGGCAGAAGGTGCTGAAGCTCAGGGGCGCGCTGCCGCGCGAGGCTATGGCACGCCAGCAACTCTGTGCCGACATCGACGGTTTCAGTCTGCACGCCGCGGTCCGCGTCGAACCGCACGCCAGCCAAGCGGCTGGAACAGTTGTGCCGCTACATCACCCGGCCGGCGTTGTCCGACGAGCGGGTGCAACTCAATACCGTCGGCCAGGTGGAGCTCAAGCTCAAGACGCCGTGGCGCGACGGCACCACGCATCTGGTCATGAGTCCGCTGGAGTTCATGCAGCGACTGGCAGCGCTGGTGCCGCGGCCGAGGCTGCACCTGATCAGGTTCCACGGCGTGCTGGCACCCAATGCCAAGCTGCGCCCGCTGGTGGTACCGCCGGGACCCGAGGTGCAGGAGCAGCAGGCCACCAAAGTAGCAGTTGCCGACGAATGCGAGGTCGAGGCGGTTCAGGCCCGGCCGCACCGGATCAGCTGGGCGCGGCTTCTCAAGCGTGTCTTCGACATCGACATGCAGCACTGCCCGAACTGCGAAGCTGGGGAGCTGAAGATCATCGCGGCGATCCTGGAGCGACCGGTGATCGAGAAGATCTTGACCCACCTGGGGCTGGATCCGCAGCCGCCGCCCAGGGGCCGGGCGCGTGAGGCGGGGCAAGACTTCGCCACCTGAGCCGCGGAGCCGCGCCGGCCTTCACAAAAACCTCGCTCCAGGCTGCGCTGCCAGCGGCAGCCGGAATGGCGCTGCGCCGCATGTAGGCTGGATGCCGAGTGACTCCGGGGCAACCCTGATATCGAGACCCAACGAACCCCAACAGAACCGGAGGGGCCGGCCGAATCATCACAAGACGGCGTCGCAGTCGTCAGTTCCAGGCCATCCAGGCCAGCATCGGCCGCCAACCCATGGTCAGTGGGGCCTTCCAAATGCCGTTTGAAATTCCTATGCGCACCCGAACACCACACTGACCGGTCGGCACAACCCAGCATGGGACGCGCACGAGCCACGACGTCCGCCGCCCGGCGGCGTCTCCTGGAATCCGCCGACCGGCTGTTCTACCAGCACGGCGTCCGGGCCGTCGGCATCGACCGGGTGATCGCCGAGGTCGGGGTTGCCAAGATGACCCTGTACACCCACTTCCCGTCCAAGGACGACCTGATCCTGGCCGTCCTCCAACACCGCGAGAAGACCGTCCTCGAGTTCTTCCGCGGTGCGATGGAGCGGCACGGCAAGAGGACCCCGCTCCGGGCGTTCTTCGCCGCCCTGAAAGAGTGGTTCGAGTCCCCGGGCTTCCGGGGCTGTGCGTTCCAGAACGCCGCAATCGTGTTGGCCGACCCGAAGCACCCCGGGGCCGAGTTCGTCCGCGGGTACAAGCAGCGGTTCTTCGAGATCCTGCGGGCCATCGTCGAGCAGACGGTCGGGCGGTCGGCGGCAAAGGTCGCCCCCGCCGTCTCCCTGCTGGTGGAGGGGGCCGTCGTGACGGCCGTGATCCAGGGGACGCCGGGCGCGGCCGACGTCGCCCGCGACGCCGCGCTGATCGTCGTGGCCGGGAAGGGATAGGACCCCTTTTGATTCACCCGGGAAGCTCTTTTCATCCCTTCTGGAGGCGAGCCGTTGACGCCGGCGGCAATTGCATATACAATTAAAAGAGGAGTGTGACCATGACAAAACCCGCTGCCACCATCGAGGAGATCGCCGCGAGTTGCGTCGCCAAGCAGTTGCGGCTGTTGAACCGGGTCGTCACGAACATCTACGACGACGCCCTGCGGCCGCTCGACCTGAAGGTGAGCCAGATGAACATTCTGGTCGCCGCCGCGATGATGGGAACGGCTCGCCCCGTTGAAGTTTGTGAACATCTCCATCTCGACGTCTCGACCCTCAGCCGCAACGTCGAACGAATGAAAGCTCGTGGCTGGCTCGAAGTTGTGCCCGAAGAGGATGGCCGCTCGCAGCCTTTCCGTCTGACATCACAGGGACGCGAGCTTCTGGACAAGGCGATTCCGGCTTGGAGCGAGGCGCAACAGCAGGTCAGGAGGGTTGTTGGGGACGGGTTCCTGGAACAGTTGAACCGAGCCGTGAAGCGAGTCAAGAAAGGGCCCGCTCCGGGCTGATAGCTTCGCCATATAGTTGTATATACAAAGAGATCTGCCCATGAACCTCAACGATCACCCGACCGTGCGGCGGGTTCGCCTCAAGACGGTGCCCAGCATTCGGCCCGCGGACGAGTCGGTGGACGCCGGCTGGTTGAAACAACTGGTCCTCGAGGCCGGTGCCGATGACGTGGGATTTGTGGAGATCGGCCGACCCGCTTTGGACGACCAGCGCGAGGACATCCTCAAGGCGTTCCCTCACACCAAGACGCTCGTCAGCTTCGTGGTCCGCATGAACCGAGAGGCCGTTCGGACGCCGGCCCGGTCGGTCTCCAACACCGAGTTCCACCACAGCGGCGAGGAGGTCAACCACGTCGCCCGGGAGGTGGTTCAAGCCCTTGAGGACCGGGGCATCCGGGCAATGAACCCGGCCATGGGCTTCCCCATGGAGATGCACCGCTTCCCCAACAAGATCTGGGTCGTGTCGCACAAGCCGGTGGCGGTCGCGGCGGGGCTGGGCATGATGGGCATCCACCGCAACGTGATCCACGAGAAGTTCGGCAACTTCATCCTGCTCGGGACGATCCTGGTTGGGGCCGAGGTGTCGGAGTCCAGCCGGCCGATCAACTACAACCCGTGCCTGGAATGCAAGCTGTGCGTGGCCGCGTGCCCCGTGGGGGCCATCTCGCCGGACGGGAGCTTCAACTTCACGTCCTGCTATACCCACAACTACCGGGAGTTCATGGGCGGCTTCACCGACTGGGTCGAGCAAGTGGCCGACAGCAGTAGCGCCCGCGACTACCGCGGTCGGGTCAGCGATTCCGAGTCGGCCTCGATGTGGCAGAGCCTGTCCTACGGCGCGAACTACAAGGCCGCGTACTGCCTGGCGGTGTGCCCGGCCGGGGAGGACGTGATCGGGCCGTTCCTCGCCGATCGGAAGGCCCACCTCGACCAAGTGGTGCGACCCCTCCAGGAGCGGGAGGAGACGGTCTACGTCACCCAGAACTCCGACGCCGAGGACCACGTCACCAAGCGCTTCCCCCACAAGACGATCAAGCACGTGGGCAACAGCCTGCGGCCGAACAGCATCGACGCCTTCCTGAACGGGATGCCGAACGTCTTCCAGCCGGGCAAGTCGGCCGGCCTGAACGCCACCTACCACTTCACCTTCACCGGCCACGAGCAGCGCCAGGTGACGGTCGTGATCCAGCAGCAGAAGATCAGTGTTAAGGAGGGGCACGTCGGCCAGCCCGATCTCCGCGTGACCGCGGACTCGCAAACGTGGGTCGGGTTCCTGAGGGCCGAGCGGAACATGGTGTGGGCCTTGGTGCGGAGGAAGATTCGGCTCGCCGGCCCGCCCAAGTTGCTGCTGGCGTTTGGCAAGTGCTTCCCGAGCGCGGGCGGCCGGCAGGAGCGGGTCGAGCTTGAGCCACGACCCTCAAGGCTCAGGGGAGAGCCCGCGGCCTTCGTGAAGAACGACCCTGCCACCGGTGAGGTCCGGTGGCGGGGCAAACTCACGCTCTCGGAGGTGGTGGACGAGGCGCACGAGGTGAAGACTTTCCGCTTCACTCCCCCCGCGGGCGGGGAACTCCCGTTTAACTACCTGCCCGGCCAGTTCGTGACGCTCCATATCGCGCCCGGCGGAGTCCCGACCAAACGCTCCTACACGATCGCGTCGTCGCCGACCTGGAGCGACCGGATAGAGATCACGGTCAAGCGTGAAGGCCAGGGACTGGTCTCGCGGTGGCTGCACGACGAACTGGGGGTCGGGGACGAGGTCGAGGTCGAAGCGCCGAACGGCACGTTCTTTTTCAGCGGCCAGGAGGCAGGCCGGGTGGTACTGATCGGCGGCGGGGTGGGAATCACGCCACTGATGAGCGCGGTGCGTTACCTCGCCGAGACGTGCTGGCCGGGCGAGGTGCACCTCGTCCTCGGGTTCCGGTCGCCGCGCGACTTCATTTTCCGCGAGGAGCTGGCCGCGCTCCAGGCGCGCCACCCCAACCTCGCCGTCACCGTCACCATGAGCGCCCCGGGGGACGAGCCGTGGTCCGGCCGCGTCGGCCGAATCGATGCGGCCCTGCTCGCGTCGGCCGTGCCCAACCTCGCCGCCCAACAGGTTCACGTGTGCGGCCCGCTGCCGATGATGGACGCGATCATCGCCGCACTCGGCTCCCTCGGTGTCCCCCCTGCCCAAATCAAGCGGGAGGCGTTCGGGACGGTCAAACGCAGTCCGTCTGGAAAGGAGACCACATCAACGGAGATCGCGGGCAGGGCTCTCTTCCTGGCTTCCGGCGTGACCGCGCCCGTCCCGGTCGATGCGACGATCCTCGACGCCGCCGATACGGCCGGTGTCCCCATCGACAACGCCTGCCGTTCCGGCACGTGCGCCTCCTGTCGCGTGAAGCTGGTCTCGGGCCGGGTAACAATGGCCGCCGAGGATGCGCTGACCGATCAAGACCGGGCAGAGGGTTACATCCTGGCCTGCCAGGCCAAGATCCAGGGCGACGTCGAAGTCGACGCTTAACTTAAGGGGGTCGCTCATGGGTTTCGAATTATTCGCCGCAGCGTTCGTCGGCCCGGTCGTCGGACTGTGGCTCGTATCCCAGATCACGGAAGCGTTGCGCCCGGTCCCGCAAACGCCCAAAACCCTGCGCTGGGCACCGGATATCCCGATCGGCTACGTCGACATCGGCGGCTGCAAGCTTCGTTACATCAAGGCCGGGCGGGGGCCGAATCTCGTGCTCCTCCACACCCTGCGCACCCAACTCGACCTCTTCGAGAAGGTCGTGCCGGAACTGGCGGGGCGGTTCACGGTCTACGCGCTCGATTATCCCGGCCACGGTTATTCGGACATCCCCGAGGCCCGATACGATGCCGAATTCTTCGCCGAGTCCGTCGCGAAGTTCCTCGACGCCCTCGACCTTCACGAGGTGACGCTCAGCGGCGTGTCCATCGGCGGCGCGATCGCCCTGATCCTGGCCGGCCGGCGGAACCCGCGAATTGTCAGGGTCGTGGCAATCAACCCGTACGACTACGCCAAGGGTCGCGGGATGGCGCGCAGCTCTCCGTTGGGCTGGCTGATCACAGTCACCTCGGGCATCCCCCTGATCGGTGAAACGGTCATGCGGCTCAGGAACTTCGTGATCATGCGGGCCGTTCTCCGGGGTGGCGTCGCGAATCGCGAGAGCATCCCGCCCGCACTCCTCAAGGAAATGTACCGGGTTGGCAATCGGCCCGGCCACTCCCGAGCCTTCATCCGCCTGCTCCGTCAGTCGGCGAGCTGGGAAGCGGCGACCGGATCGTACAAAAACATCAACCTGCCGGTGCTCCTCGTCTGGGGCAACAAGGATTGGGCTCGGCCCGGCGAGCGCGAGCACGATTCCAGCCTGATTCCGACGGCCCAGGTGGAAACCGTGGAGAACGGCGGACACTTCTTACCGCTTGATCGGCCGGATGCCGTGGTCGATCTTCACACGCGCATCGGGAGCGGTTCCGACGCATGTTGATGGTCGTAGCGACCTGTCGCCGACAGAAGTGGCACGTGCTGGGGTATCTCAGCGGCCACGAGCGGCGGCAGGCAACCGTCGTGGTTCAGGAACAGGAAGACCAGCGTCAGAGAGGCACGTCGGCCAGCCCAATGAGCACGTTGCCGCGGACTCGCAAACGTGGATCGGCCTTCTGAGGAAAGAAAGAGGCACGCTGTGGGCACTGCGGCGGCGGAAGATTCCGATCTCTGCCACCTCGTCGATGACGCCTGTGGGAAGATCCACCCGGGGAGTGCTGGCATGTCCGACGTTCGCGAAACGCAATTGCTCGTCATCGGCGGGGGCCCCGGCGGCTACCCGGCCGCCCTCCACGCCGCCGACCGCGGCCTCAGAGTCACCCTCGTGGACGAAGGGGCAAGGCTCGGGGGCGTCTGCCTCAACCGCGGCTGCATCCCGAGCAAGGCGCTCCTGCACGCCGCCAAGGTGATCCACGAGGCCAAAGAAGCCGGGGAGCTCGGCATCACCTTCAGCCCTCTACGGATTGGCCTCCTACGTTTTCTTTCTGGCCACCTTCACCTACGCCATCGGCTTCGTCGGCAACCTGCCGCTGTTGCCCAAGACCATCGACAGCGGTGCCGCCGCGCCGCTGCTCGAAGCGGTGCTGGTCAACCTCGGGCTGCTCGGCCTCTTTGCCGTACAGCACAGCGTGATGGCGCGGCGCGGCTTCAAGCGCTGGTGGACCCGCATCGTGCCGGAATCGGTCGAACGAAGCACCTTCGTGCTGGCGTCCACCGCAGTGCTCGCCTTGCTGCTGTGGCAATGGCGGCCGATCGCCGAGCCGGTGGTGTGGTCGGTCACCGACCCGCTCGGCCGCGGTGTGTTGCTCGCCGTCTTTGGCCTCGGGTGGGCGGTGCTGCTGATCAGCACCTTCCTGATCAACCACTTCGAACTTTTCGGCCTGCGCCAGGTGTGGGCCAACTTGCGCGGCCAGAAACTGCCCGAGCCGGTGTTCCACACGCCGCTCTTCTACCGCCACGTGCGCCACCCCCTCTATCTGGGCTTCTTGCTCGGCTTCTGGGCCACGCCGCACATGACGGCCGGCCACCTGCTGTTCGCCGCGGCCTGCACTGGCTACATCCTGATCGGCATCTGGTTCGAAGAGCGCGACCTGGTGGCGCAGTTCGGCGACCGCTACCGCGTCTACCGGCAGCAGGTGGGCATGCTGCTGCCCAAGCTTGGCGGGCGCAACCGCAAAGGGCCGGCGCAGCCTTGATGTCGAGTTGCCGGGTCAGGCGGGGATCAGTGCAGCGCCCGCCGCCAGCGTGATGCCGGTGTTTCAAACCCAGTCATGGCTGCCTGTACTGCCTGTAAGCAGGAACACCTCCGTGTTAAAACCTACGCGAATGCTGGTCGACACAGAACCACTAGATTGCCCACGGAGGTCTGGACGACTTCCCCGTTCTGATTGAGGGTGTTCGTGCGCACCTTGATCAAGCCCTGTTCCGGTCGAGACTTCGACGGCCGAACTTCCAACACCTCGCTTTCCACGTGCAACTCGTCGCCCGGCCGCACCGGCCGCGGCCAGCGCAGTTCGTCGAAGCCGGCGCCGACGATGCCGCCTGCCGGCTGGAACGCGCTGTCCACGAGCAAGCGCATGGTCACCGCGGCGGTGTGCCAGCCACTGGCGGCCAGGCCGCGGAAGAGCGAGGCACTCGCAGCAGCTTCGTCGAGATGAAAGGGTTGAGGATCGAACTCCGAGGCGAATGTCTTGACTCGGTTCTCCTCAATGCGGATGCGCGTGTTGCCAGAGAAGCGCTGCCCCGGCGCGAAGTCTTCGAGATAGAGGATGCCCATGATCGAACCCGTGATCAGAGCGCTTCGAGCGCCAATGCGATGCCCTGGCCGCCACCGATGCACAGCGTGACAACACCCCGTTTCAGGCCGTCGCGGCGCATTGAATGCAGCAGGCGGGTGGTCAGCACGGCACCGGTGGCACCGATGGCATGGCCATGCGCAATGGAGCCACCTTCGACGTTGACGATGTCTTCCGCCAGATCCAGTTCGCGCAGGCAGGCCAGCGTGATCGCGGCGAAGGCCTCGTTGATTTCGATGCGCTCGATGTCGCTGTGCTTCCACCCAGCGCGCTCCAGGGCGAGCTTGACCGCAGGCACCGGGCCGATGCCGAACATGCCTGGCTCGACCGCAGCCACGCCCTGCGCGACTAGCCGCGCCCAAGGCTGCAGCCCGTGCTGCTCGGCAAAGCCGCGTTCCGCCACGATCAGGGCGGCTGCGCCGCTGTTGAGTCCAGGCGCGTTGCCGGCGGTGATGCTGCCGTCCTTGCGGAAAGCGGGTTTGAGCTTGGCCAGCGTCTCGATGGTCGTCTCCGGACGGTTGGATTCGTCGCGGTCGAATCTCACCGGCCCCTTGCGGCCAGCCAGTTCGATCGCAACGATTTCCTCATCGAACTTGCCTGCCGCCTGCGCTGCACTGAACCGCTGTTGCGAGCGCGCCGCCCAGCGGTCCTGGTCTTCGCGGGTGATGCCGCGCTGGCTGACCAGATCCTCGGTATGCCAGCCCGAGTGCTGTCCGCTGAAGGCATCGTTGAGACCATCGCGCAGCAGGCTGTCCAGCATTGCCGCGTCGCCCATTCGATTGCCCCAGCGCCCACTCGGCACGAGGTAAGGGGCCTGGTCCATGTTCTCCATGCCTCCGGCGATTGCCGCCTTGGCGTGGCCCGCAGCCACCTCCAGCGCAGCACTGGCGATGGCTTGCGCGCCCGAGCCGCAGACACGGTTTACGGTTAGCGCAGGTACCCGCACCGGCAGGCCGCCGCCAATGGCAGCTTGTCGCGCCGGGTTCATTTTGGCCCCGGCCTGGATCACGTGGCCCAGCACCACGGTATCGACGGCCTCGGGCGACAGCCCGGCGCGTCGGAGGGTCTCGCGCACTACGGCTGCCCCCAGCTCGGTCGCCGGAGTGTCCTTCAGCGCGCCGCCATAGGTACCGATCGGCGTGCGGACCGGTGCACAAAGGACGATTTCAGGCTTACTCATGATTGCTCCTTGCGGTGAGGGTGGGATGGTTGAAGATCAGGCAGGTCGTGGTCGCATGGGCGTACAACTTGCCGTCAGGGCCGACGATGCGGCCCTCGGCCGTGGCGACTTGGCGCCCCGCATGAATCACCTTGCCCTCGGCACGCACGAGCGGAACGCCGTCGTTGAGGGGCCGAACCATGTTCACCTTGAGTTCCAGCGTGGTGAAGCCCTTGCCCGCAGGCAAGGTGGCGTGTATCGCGCAGCCAACGGCTGAGTCGAGCAGGGTCGCAAACCAGCCGCCGTGCACCGTGCCCAAGGGGTTGTAGTGCCGGCGTTGCGGTCGCCCCTGGAACACCGCCTCGCCAGGCGCCATGTGGATCGGCACGAAGTCGAGCGTGTCGCCGATCGGCGCCGGTGGAAGTTCGCCGGCAAAGATCGCCTCGAAAACCTCCATACCCGATAGCCCGGCGACCTGCTCCTGAGGTGCTGCATCGGGTTCTCGCAAGCGGGCTCGCACCGTGGCTTCGTCTGCTTTCCAACGCTCGATGACCTGATCGACCGTCATTGACAACTCCTTTCTTGCATAAACTTGTATCTGCAATAGTTGTAGATACAATATATCACATGAAGAACGTCATCAAGCCGCAGGGTTGTACCAATCTGAAGCTGCGTCAGGTTGATCGCATGGTGACGCGGCACTACGACCGCTACGTTGCCGAGGTTGGCTTGAAGAACACGCAGTACGCGCTGCTCTCGCATGTCGTCAAACTCGGCCCGATCCGGCCGAGTAATCTGGCCAAGCGCATGCAGATGGATGCGTCGACGCTCACGCGCAATCTGCAACTGCTGGCGGCACAGGGATGGCTGACGGTCGGTGCGGGCGAAGATGCACGCAGCCGGCTGGTCGAAGCGACCGCTGTGGGCCATGCGAAGCGTGTCGAAGGACAGCATGCCTGGAAGGCGGCGCAAACCGCGCTGAACGAGCGCTTGGGGTTGGAGCGCGTGGCCGCGCCGCATGAGCTACTGGATGCTTGCATCGAATGCCTCAATGACGACGCCGACGATGCAGCCGCCACCTGAGAGGCTGAGAGTTTTTCAGAAACCAACGCAAGCGCCATGGCGGTCGCTGCTTTGGAGCGCAAGCGCTGCGGACGAGATCCGACAGCGCCTCCAGCTCCCTTGATGGGGTTGGACGCCTGACGCAAAGGGCTTGTTGGGGTCTGCAGGGCCTTTTTTCCCCCTCTCATGCCGCCTGCGCGCGCACCGCAGGCGCACCGCTCCTCCAGCCAATGAGCTGTGGCGCCAGCGCTGCCATGCGCAACAGGTTGTGCGCCAACACGAACAAGCCCACCACCGATCGCACCTTGGGCAATCCACGCACCGGCATTTGCTGCATTCCCCGGTTGCGCGCTTGTGCGTTGACGCATTCGGCCGTGGCCGCGCACTGTTTGTAGATCTCCTTGGCCTGCTCGCTGTCCATGCGCGCTCGCCATCGGGCAACCGCCTCGGAGTCCCCGGCCTTGGGCTGGTGCTTGTCCTTGTCCTGTTCGACCTCGTTGCCCTTGTCGTCTTTCTTCCCCCCGGGTTCGGGCACCGGCGCATAGACCTCGGTCTTCTCGGCCACTGCGTCGATCTGCTCGTGCGCGGGGAAGCCGCCATCGACCAGCCACTCATCGGGGCTGCGCCCCACACGCTGCTGGACTTGCTCGACCATGGGGGAGAGCTGGGCCATGTCGCTGCCGATGTTGAGCACCGCCATGCCCACGTTCCCCTGCTCTTCGCAGGTGATGGCGAACTGCACATTGAAGGCCGGTCGGAAACCGCCGTCACCCATCTTCATGACGCGCGCGTCGGCATCGGTGGTGCTCACCCTGGCGTCTTCGGTCTTACCGCCGTTGCGCTTCTTGGTCGCGGCCACTTCGGGCAGTTGCTTGAGGGCCTCTGTGATCCGTTCTTCGCGCTGTTGGGCCGCGCGCAGCTGGGCCGCCTGCGCCTGGCGCTTGGCCAGACCGGGGTCACTCTGGGCCTGCGTCTTGAGCGTTTGCACCAACTCGCTGGCCTCTTTGAGGTGTTCGTCCAGGCTGGCCCGGCGACGGAACGAGGCCGCACCCGCATCGGCTCGCACGCGCATGCCGTCCTGCGCCACCCGCTGCAGACGGATCGCACCGGCCGCGGCCAGGGCGGCCACGTTGTCGGTGAGCAGCTCGTCCATCAGTTTGTCGTTGCCCGCACGGAAGTCGTTGAGTGCGTGGTAGTTCACCGTGACACCGCCGCAAATCTACCGGTACGCATCGTGCTCCTGGCTCAGCCGCGCGACTTCGCGTCCGCTGCCCACGCCGTCCAGCGTGGCGTAGAGCCACAGCGCGAACAGGATGTGGGGGTCGATCGCCGCACGCCCTGCGTTGCTGCCGCGGGCCTTGATCTCCTGGAGCAACTGGCTCAGGTTCTGGCGCTGCACGTAGCCCCACACCAGTCTTGCCCGATGGTCCGGGGGCAGCAAGGACTCCAGGTCCGAGGCTCGCAGCTCGATTTGCGAGCGGTTGGGCTGCAGCAGCCTGGGCGCTCCTTCTGGCTTGAGCGCCGCCTTCGCCTGGGCATGCCGCGTCTGCTCGGCAGGCGGCTGGGGCATGTCCTCGAACAGACCTGCCTTTACCTCCTCCTCGTCGCGTTGAGTTCGTGTCGTCATCCTTCATCCGTAAGCCAGTTGCGTGCCAGCTTGAGGACTTTGGAGAAAAACTCTCAGTCTCTGAGCTCCAACCCCAGTTGACGGCCGAGTTGCTGCTCCTGCTCGCCGGCCTGGCCGCCCTGGGATCTTTGGCCGCCAACATCATCCTGCCCGCCTTCCCCAATATGGGGCCGACCTGGGCACCTCCCCCCCTGTGCCAATATGAGCTGCGACACCTACCCCCGAGAGATCAGTGAGTAAAGAGGTAGGTATGAACAGCAACCAGCAGTCCAAGGTCCCCATGCACGCAGTAGAGGTTTCTTCTGATCCGGGCGCATTGCAAGGAGCCCGAAGGGCGACTGAAGATGCGCCCGGATCGGCGCCGCCGTCGATCCCCCCCGGCAGCGACTCCGAGGTGGTGCCGCGCGCGCGTCGCCGCACCTTCACCAACGCCGACAAGCGCCGCATTCTGCAGGCCGCCGATCTGTGCACCCTGCCCGGAGAAGTCGGCGCGCTGATGCGCCGCGAGGGCGTGTACTCATCGTCCCTGAGCACCTGGCGGCGCCAACGCGAGGCTGCCGATCTGGCGGCACTGGCGCCGCAAAAGCGCGGCCCAAAAGTGGATGCTGCTGCGCGCATCGACGCACTGCAGATTGCCCAGCTCACCCGCGAGCGCGACAAGCTGCGCGTCGAACTGGACAAGGCGCAGTTGGTGATCGAGGTCCAAAAAAAAGTTATGGCACTGCTCGATCTGCTTGCAGTCACGGACAAGCGCGGGAACACCTGATGGCCGCCGCGTTGGAGCTCACCCCCACGCTGGGCGCCGGCGCGGCGTGTCGCGCCATGGGTCTGTGGCGTGGCGTGCCTGCACGCCAGAAGGCCCACGTGCACCGCCGCACGGTGATGGGTCCGCCCCGGCCGCAGGCGCCGCGTCCTGGCCCACCCCTGGCCCTGGATGCCAATGAACGACAGACGGTGCTCGATACCCTCAACAGCGAACGCTTTGCCGACACCGCGCCAGCGGCTGTGCACGCCACGCTGCTTGGCGAGGGTATCTACCTCGGCTCGGTGCGCACCATGTACCGCCTATTGGCGGCCAACGGCGCCAGCCGCGAGCGGCGCAACCAGCTCACCCACCCGGTCTACACCAAACCCGAACTGCTGGCCACGGCCCCCAACCAAGTTTGGTCCTGGGATATCACCAAGCTCAAGGGGCCCGCGAAGTGGACCTGTTTCCATCTCTACGTGATCCTGGACATCTTCAGCCGCTTCGTCTTGGGCTGGCTCATCGCCCCGCGCGAGTGCTCCGAGCTGGCCCAGCAGCTCATCGCCGACACGGTCTCGCGCCACAACGTCCAGCCCGGCATGCTGACCCTGCACGCCGACCGGGGGGCGGCCATGCGCTCCAAGACGGTGGCCAGCCTGCTGGTCGACCTCGATGTGGCCAAGAGCCACAGCCGGCCTCACGTCTCGGACGACAACCCGTTCTCGGAGTCGCAGTTCAAGACCATGAAGTACCGGCCCGCATTCCCGCAACGTTTCGGCTGTATCGAGGACGCGCGGGCCCACTGTCAAACCTTCTTTGCCTGGTACAACGACCAGCACTGCCACAGCGGCATCGGCCATATGACCCCGCACAGCGTGCACTACGGCTTGGCCGCCGACATGCGTCTCACTCGCCAAGACACCCTGGATGGCGCATTTCTGGCCAACCCCAACCGCTTCAAAAACAAGCGACCCCAGCTCCCACCGATGCCGAGCGCCGTATGGATCAACCCGCCACCTGAGGAGAAAACACCCACCAGTGAGCCCGTCACCTGCACACTAAATTAACGTCCCCGGGTGTCGCAAAATCATTGACACGTTCCGGAGGCACAGCTCGGGGATGGCCATGCCTGCCTCGGCCTGGCGCAGGAATCCAATGATTTGTTCTTCGCTGAATCTGCTCTTCTTCATGTCCGTCATTCTCCTGGGTTGACGGACCTCTCTCGTTTACCGTGGTACGACTGGTGGGGAGCAGGTCACAAGCCTTCGCCGAGTGCCGAGGCTATTCGTGCTCACCCACAACGTCCTGTCAGGAAGTTGAAATGGCCAGGTGCGGGGTGATGAATCGTTCTTGGTGGTCATTCCCGTCGCTGTAGCCTACTAGACTCGTTTCTGCCGCTGTAGAATGACAAATGAGAGGAGCGGCTATGGCGTCTGCAAAACAGGATTTTGAACGGTTCGTGAGGTGGCTTTATGGCCAGGATAGGCGAAGCTCCGCCGACGTTCGTCGGTTCGCGAATCTCCTTCTGGCCAACTTCGATGATCTCTCGGGGACCTCTCGCCAGCGAAGTCAGAGGTCCGTCTATATCGCGGGGTTGATGCGTCAAGCGCTTGCTGGCGTTGCCGATGAGGCTCCCGCTCAAGATGGCGATAATCCAGATGGTGTCTGGCCTTGGACTCGATTGCGGAGTTTTACTCTAGGACCATTCCGCGGGTTTCGGACGCCGGAATCATTTGACCTGACCAAGCAAGTCATCCTGTTCTATGGACGCAACGGCACGGGGAAAACCAGCCTGTGCGAAGGTCTAGAGTATGCGCTGCTGGGAGATGTCGAGGAGGCGAGCGCAAAGCGTATCGCCCCTCAGACTTATCTGAAGAACATTCATGCCAGGCGCTTTGAACCCCCGATCCTTAAAGCGACAGATCACAAAGGTCGCGAAATCGATGTTGCCGCCAATCCAGATACATATCGATTCTGTTTCATTGAAAAAAACAGAATCGATGCGTTTTCCCGCATCGCGGCGAAACCCAACGCGCAACGAACCGAGTTGGTAGCGACGCTTTTCGGCATGGATCAGTTCAGCGAGTTCGTCAGCCACTTCAATGAAAGCATCGACGGTCAGCTCACACTGATCGGAGAGAAACAGGCCGCTCTCGCAGCGCGTCAAGCCGCATTGGCTGTTGACCAGAATACCGTCAAAGGGGAGGGTGTCGCGTCGCAGAGCCTGCATGACGAGGAGGTGGCGTTGGCGGAGTCATTCGCTCCCGGCACCACCTATGCGGGTCTCAAACTGTTGTTCGGGACAGCGGATTCGCCCGGGCGTCTTGAGGAGCTTGATGCGATTCTGGGGTCTGTGCCACCCGTCGCGATAGGTATAACCCGCGCAGGGGTTTTGGCGGCATTTGAAACAGCGCACGGATGCGCCGTCGAACTAAACGAGATTAAGGCCGCTCTTCTTGCCAAAAGCGATCAGGTCTCCTTCAAAGGGCTGTATGAATCCGTCCTCGCGCTGCAGCAGTCGGTCGGAGATCGATGTCCCGCATGCGATACCCCGCTGGACGGTCCATCACAAGTCGCGGTCAATCCTTATGATAAGGCAGCCGAAGGCTTAAAAAGACTTCAAGAACTGGGGGTGCTGCAAGAACGGCAAAAGATTGCCAACTCAGAAGAGAACAATGCGTCTCGTGAGATATGGCGGATTCTAGGTGTCATCAGGGATTATGTCGTCGCTCAGAGTGAGCGAGAGACGCCGATTGGCCGCTACTTGGAGGAGTTGCCGGCTGAGCCAGCCAGGAACTGGTGGGCTGAAATATATCCGCAGCCGCTCAAGGATCAGCCTCCAACTCCAATGCTTGAACAGTTATTGTCTCTCGCCGATCGCATTGCCACTCAGGACGAGGCATCGAGACGAGCTCAGGAGGAGCGGCAACTACGCAATGCAGAACGACAGCGTCTGATTGATTTCCAACTCAAGGTGCAAGCTCAAGATTTGAAGCGGCAACAACTGCGCGAGAACGTCGAGGCGGCGAATCAGAGGATCTCGTTATTTAACGAGAACAATGCAGTATTGATAGAGCAGGCTGCCCAAGAGAAGGTAGGCATAGAAAGGGACAGGCCGTTGAAGTCCCTCTACGACAACTTCCTCCTCGAGCTGCGAAGTTATAGGGATCAACTTCCGGCCCAGCTTATGGCTGGACTGAATGACTCAGCGAAGGAACTCTACAACTCGTTTAATCGGAATGACAGAGACGAAGACAAACTCGCTACCCTCCATCTGCCATTAACCGGCGACGGGAAAATCGAGATTTCTTTCCGGGGTAAACCCAACAGCCGCGTCGATGCCCTTCATGTGCTAAGCGAGGGACACGTTCGGTGCTTGGGGCTTGCGATCCTATTAGCCAAGGCGAAAAGCATCAAATGCCCGTTGATCGTCTTCGACGATGCAATCAATGCCATCGATCACGACCATAGAGGGGGAATCCGCGAAACCATATTCGAGAGCGACCATTTTGCCGAGATTCAGGTCGTCGTGACATGCCACAGCAACGAGTTCATCAAGGATATTCAGCAGCATCTGCCTGTGGGTCGGAGAAATAACAGCAAAGTGTATTTGCTGCGTCATCACGATGGCGATTACCACCCCAAAGTCATCAATAACATCCCGAGCGCGAACTATATCGCCAAGGCGAAAGCCGAACGGGAGATCTTGAATGATCGTGGAGCCCTAGCCGCAGCTCGCCAAGCGCTTGAGATGTTGTCTCAGAAAACCTGGCGCTGGCTGGCGAGTCATGATCAGGGGGCATTGAGTCTGCAAATCTTCGGTCCAAATAACGACCCGCAGCTAAGAACTCTATGCGATTCGCTGCTAAAGAAACTGAACGAGGCGGTAACATTCAATCATGGCAACAAAGAACCGCTGAAACAGGCTTATGGCCGGATTCTTGGCATTCCCGAACAGAATCTTGTTTGGACGTATCTCAACAAGGGAACGCATGAGGAGGCCGATCGAGATGATTTTGACAGCGAGTTGGTCGAGTCAGTCATTCAGACACTCGAGGATCTGGATAAGCTCGATCTGCGAGACGGTCGATAGGCCGACTTCTCTTCGAAGCGTGAATCGAACTGAACTGCTTCTAGCCGGTGGCGGATTCCAGCGCGTGCCGCAGGCTTTCCAACCCTTTATCTAGAGGCCTACAGCCCGCACACTGCTGGGAGTGTCTTTGTAGGGTTTCCCTTGGTGCAACCTGATTTTTCACCAGATCGATGTGCAGCGAAAGGCCTTCAGGGAGAAAACAGACGTGGCGAATCTAGAGAATCCGGCGATTGGACCTATGCCGACCGCGCACACCAAGCAAGTAGCTTGGGGTAAGTTGTCGCGAGATGAGGCCGATCGTCTGACCGGTACGCATTCATTGCTCGACCACATGACCGATGTTGCCGCGTGCTTTTTGGCCTTGGCTGAGTGCGCGGGCATCCGACGATCTCTGGAGTTGGCTGCGGGCCGACCTCTTGACGAAGCAGATTTACAGCGACTGGCTGTCTTGGTTTTTCTGCACGATGTAGGCAAAGCCAACGCTGGCTTTCAGTCTCAGCGATGGAAAACACCCGAACGACCGCCAGCGCTTTGGCCCACTACCCCACTTGGACATGGATCCGAAGGCTGGGAACTGATTGCCGGGCGCGTACCGAACGCCGAACACTACGCGTCAGGGTTGCCCATAGCGGAAATTGTGCTTTGGGGTGATGGCGCTGTCAGCGAGTTGCTCCAGGCAAGCATCAGCCACCATGGTCGCCCTCTGGGCGTAAGCCCCGGAAACCAAACAGAGTGCATCTGGAAACCTGTATTGGATCAGCGCGGGGCTGTGCTCTACGATCCAGCAGCTACCCTGACCAGCATGGGCGAGCGCTTGAAGAAAGACTATCCGCTGGCCTTCGGAGAATGCCAGCAGCCTCTACCAGATGAGCACGCGTTTGTTCATCTATTTGCCGGGCTGGTTCAGATGGCTGACTGGCTGGGTTCTGACACCCGTGAGAAATTCTTCCCGTACACAGCACCCGGTGAGGATCGAACCCAGACGGCTGCCGCTCGTGCGGCTTACGCAGTGAAATCCATTGGTCTGGATGTATCTGTTTGGAAGAATGCCCTGCACGGTCAACCGCCCACTTTCAGCGCCGCATTTGATGTGCCCGAAGCACGCCCTATGCAGGTGGCCGCTGCTGACCTGTCTTTGGGCAACATCGTCGTGCTGGAAGCAGAAACCGGCAGTGGCAAGACCGAGGCAGCGTTGTGGCGCTTTGTCCAGTTGTTCGAGGCCGATAAGGTCGATAGCCTGTACTTTGCTTTGCCCACACGGGTCGCTGCAACGCAGCTCTATCAACGCGTACTGGCGCTGGTGGCGCGGCTGTGGCCCCAAGACCCACCAGTTGTTGTGCGTGCGCTGCCAGGTTACGAGGCTGCGGACGATCAAGAAAAAATCAGCTTGCCAGATTTCAAAGTCCTTTGGCCAGATCGCCCTGACGATGCAAAAGCGCATCAACGTTGGGTGGCTGAATCACCCAAGCGCTTTCTGGCGGCCACTATCGCGGTCGGCACCATCGATCAGGCTTTGCTCGGCGCGCTCAAGGTCAAGCACGCCCACATGCGCCACGCCTTGTTGGCTCGCAGCTTGTTGGTCGTTGATGAGGTGCATGCATCCGATGCGTACATGACCGTGCTGTTGGAGAAATTGCTCCAAGCGCACATCAAAGCTGGTGGCCAAGCCATGTTGCTCTCCGCTACCTTGGGCGCCACGGCCCGCACGCGCTACATCAGCATCGGCCATGGGAAGAAGCTCGCGCCGCCATCGCTGGCCGATGCATGCGCGGCGGCTTATCCGGCAGTCAGCTTCCGTAAGCCTTCCGGTATTTGCTTGCAAGCCGTGGCTGGCAATCCACTGCATAAAACCGTGTATTGGGAGACACGGGATATGATGGACGAACCCAAACAAGTTGCGTTGCTCGCCGCGCAAGCCGCTGCACAAGGCGCGCGCGTGCTGGTGGTGCGTAATACAGTGCCTGCTGCCGTCGCCACACTGAAAGCGCTGGAAGGGCTCACTCTGGCCCAAGGCGGCGACTGGCTGTTCAAGGTCAACGGCGTGAGCACCGTCCACCACAGTCGCTACAGCCGACAGGACCGTCCTTTGCTGGATCAGGCAGTCGAAGCGCAACTGGGAAAAACGCGGCAAGACACAAAGGGCCGCGTCATCATCGGCACGCAAACATTGGAGCAAAGCTTGGACATTGATGCCGACTTGCTCATCACCGACCTGTGCCCCATGGACGTGTTGCTACAGCGCCTGGGTCGCATGCACCGACATGCCCGACCCGACGCAGAGCGACCAGAGGGCTACCGCCTGCCGCATGCTTGGGTGCTCACCCCCGCAGGCAACGACCTCACACCCATGCTCAAGCGTGCTCGCCATGGCCTAGGCCGTTTCCGCGATGGAGGCGGTGTGTACCCCGACCTGCGCATGGTTGAAGCTACCAAGCGATTGATTCGGGCACAGCCCAGCCGCCAGATACCAGCAGACAACCGCATGCTGGTTGAACACGCCACGCACATCGAAGCTCTGCAGGGGATCGAAAACGATCTTGGGCCCGACTGGCAGAAACTGGGACAGGCCATTGAGGGTGATACCAGTGCTCGCAGAGGTGTGGGACATCTGCACACATTGCCGTATGATGAAGCCTTTAGCGACGTTATGTTCCCCGACGGCGATCAAAAAATTGCCACCCGTCTTGGAGCTGCTGATCGTCTGGTGATTTTTGACCCACCCCAACCTGGCCCGTTTCAGCAGGCCGTGAAGCAATTGGCGCTGCGTCACCATCAGATCCCCGAGGGGGTCAGTCCTGACGCGCTGCCAGTAGACATCGCCGTATTGCCTGCGGGCGCAGGTTTTGAGTTCACCTTGGGCTCCGCGCGGTATCGTTACAACCGTTTTGGGCTTGAGCGCTTGAAAGCCCTCGACGAAAACAAACCCACATAGGGAGGACCCATATGACGATTGCCCCGGAGCTGCAGTTCTGCTTGCTCACCGAGCCTCTCATTCGCTATCGCCGTGCGAGCGATGGGAAGACCGTTTGTGCCAACTTGCCTGAATTGTTCGTAGCGCTTGCCGCTGACGAAGTGCGCGACTACCCGGCTTTGCGCCCGCATCAGCGACACCCCTGGCACGCATTCCTGGTTCAGCTGGCCGCCATCGCCTTGCATAAAGCAAAAAGGACAGCGGCTTTTGAAACCACCCAGGAGTGGCGTGATGTGTTGTTGGCCCTCACGCCGGATGACCCGGACGGGGCGGCGTGGTGTCTGGTATCGCCACCGAATCGACCAGCGCTGTTGCAGGCCGCCGTCGTTGGTGAAAGTGTCTCGGATTGGAAATCTGAGTCATTTGCTGCTGACGAAATTGACATGCTGGTCACATCCAAGAACCATGATCTCAAAGGCAGTCGCGCTCGACGCTCGCAACCCGAAGACTGGCTGTTCGCTTTGTTGAGCTTGCAAACTCAGGAGGGATTTTTGGGCGCTGGCAACTACGGAATTTCTCGCATGAACGGAGGCTTCGCCAGCAAGCCGGGTGTGGGTGTGGCTGCTGCCGGTTTCCCCGGAGGCCGTTGGATGCGAGACATTGCTGCGTTGCTCAAGAGACGCGACCAAACGGTGAAAGAACATGATTTGCAAGGGGATGACGGCTTGGCACTGGTCTGGCTTGCTCCTTGGGATGGGCTCGATAGCCTGTTGTTTTCCAAACTCGACCCCTTCTACATCGAGATTTGTCGTCGTATTCGCTTGCGGTGTGTTGACGGTGAAATCATGTCTGTTGGGGCCGGCAGCAAAGCGGCGCGCATTGCTGCGAAAAAACTAAACGGGTTGACGGGTGATGCATGGACACCCATTGACGTGGAAGGCGGTAAGGCACTCACGATCACCGCCAATGGGTTCACCTACAAATTGGTTTCGGAGCTGATGTTCAGCGGTAAATATCAGGCACCGGCTGCTCAACACTTTGACCACTCAACCAACGGCGATAGCTTGGTTTTTGTCACTCAGGGGGTCACTCGGGGGAAAGGGGAAACGAAGGGCTACCACGAGCGTCGTGTACCTGTATCACCCAAGGTGCAGGGGCTTTTGAAGAAGAACCAGAAAGCTGATCTGGAGCTCATTGCCGGGCAGCGCATAACGGCAATCAGCGAGATGCGCGGTTTGCTTAGATATGCATTGGTGGTGCTGTTTGAAAGCGGCGATGTCAAGGACAGGCGGCAAGCGAACAAGGTCCATGAGGCGAAGGTGAGCAAGTTTTCCGCACCATTTGAAGAAGCCGAAGACGCACGCTTCTTCTCAGACCTCTATGAAGAAATTGAAGCTGCTGATCCTTCCGCACAACGACTGGGATGGTTTTTGGGGTTGGTTGAGCGCGCGGAAGCCATTTTGAAGATGGCGTTTGATGCGGGCCCGCGCAACGGCATTCAAAAATATCGAGCCCAATCTGCGGCCTTGTCACGCTTTCACGGCGGACTTCGCAGTGACAAGTTTCGGATACCCGACCTCGTGAATTACTACCGCCAACAAACCGCCAAACATCAGGAGGAAACCAGTGACCACGCTTGAACCCACCTTGGAAGAGCACGCCCCACCGGAGGCTGCCGCCACGTACCGCGAGCCCTTTGGGGCGCTGGCTGCCTACATCAAGCGCGCCAGCACCGGCGACCGCGCGGCACTGGCCCGGCTGAAACCAGAAGCGCTCCAGCCCCACCAGTTGGCTGCGTTGGCACGAGCCTTGTCAGCGGCAGGCTTGGCCCCCGAGCAATGGCATGCAGACACTTGGCCGCGTTGGGCTTTGATTGCACATGGCATGGCGCTGGCGGGGCATGACGGCAAACAGAAGTTGGGCAGGCAGTTGGCCACCGCCGGTGTGTCTGAATCCCGCGTCACCAAACTGCTCACTTCACGAGGCGACGCCTTCACACAGCTACTGCCTCGTGTTCTGCGGCTGTTGGCCAGCAAAGGCGTGGCTCCCAACTGGCGCGAACTGGGCGAACTGGTGCTCAAAGAAGGCAGCAGTCTGCGCAGCAGCCAAGCAGAAGCCGAGAAAATACGTCTCCACATCGCAGGCCTCTATTTTTCGTCGCTGGCCCGAACCGAATCCAAGTCATAACAAACCATCACTCAAGGAGTTTTCATGAATCTGCCCCGTTTTATCCAAATCCACACCCTGCACAACTACCCCGGCGCACTGCTGAACCGCGACGATGCGGGCCTGGCCAAGCGCCTGCCTTATGGCGACGCCATACGCACGCGCATTTCGTCTCAGTGTTTGAAGCGCCACTGGCGGGTGGCTGAGGACCATTTTTCGCTGGCGAATCTGGGTGTACCCATGGCCGTGCGTTCCAGGGAGACGCTGGACCTGATTCGGAAAAAATTGATTCAATCTGGCCTGTCCGAGGACTTGGCGCAGTCCGCAGGCGAAGGACTGCGAGACGCGGGTCTTCTGGACAAAGGCGGCAAGGAATCAAAAGGCAAAGACGCGCTTGAAACAGGTCAAGCGGTTTTGATGGGCTATGCGGAGATTGACTACCTCGTCAAACGCTGTGCCGAACTAGCGCAGGAAAACACCGAGGCAAAGACGCTCAAGGCAGCTATTGCCAAGTTTTTGAAAGATGAGAAGAAAAACATCGAAGCACTGAAACACGGCAGTGGCCTGGAATCGGCCTTGTTCGGTCGCATGGTCACGTCTGACGTACTAGCCAGCCGCGATGCTGCTGTGTACGTGGCACACGCCTTCACGGTGCACGAAGCTCAAGTGGAGAACGACTACTTCACCGTGGTGGACGACCTGCTGCGTGAAGCGGGTGAGCTGGGTTCCGCTGGCATCTTCGATACCGAACTGGCCTCCGGCCTGTACTACGGCTACGTGGTGGTGGACGTGCCGCAACTGATTGCCAACCTGGAGGGTGAAGCAGCCAAAGACTGGGTCACCTTGCCCGCGGAGAAACGTGAACTGGCAGGCCGTGTGGTGCGGCACCTTTTGCACCTGATTGCCACGGTCAGCCCCGGAGCGAAGCGTGGATCGACCGCACCGTTTGACTGGGCCAAGTTCATGTTGGTGGAGGTGGGGGACTGGCAGCCGCGCAGCCTCGCAGGTGCATTCCAGAATGCTTTGCCTACCGACCACACAGCGTTGCGTGAAACGGCCGTGCAGATGCTGGCGGACGAAATTGGCAAGCTGGACGTGGCCTATGGGGCCACGCTGGATCGGCGTTTCCTGGCCTTGGACACAGTGGCCGTGCCGAACGCACATCGCCTGCCCCTCAATGACCTTGCAACGTGGGTGCAGGCCTACATCACCCAAGGCGCAGCGCCAGCGCAGGCGGCCTGATATGGCGCGCCATCTGCTGATCAGGTTGTCGTCCCCGCTCATAGCGTTTGGGGGTGAAACCATTGACAACTACGGCGTCATTCGCGACTTCCCTGCGCTTTCCATGGTCACGGGGTTGATTGCCAATGCCTTGGGTTGGGATCGAGGCGATGACGTTTTGCACAACCGGCTGCAAGAACGGTTGCGAGTGGGTACCCGACTGGAGGCGCAGGGGGCACGCTTGACCGACTTTCAAACTGCGCAGTTGGGTGCCAATGACAAGGCCTGGACCACGTGGGGCACGGTGGAGGAGCGCAGAGGTGGCGCCGCTGCATATGAAAGCCCTCATCTGCGGTACCGCGACTACCACGCCGACCTCATAGCTCTTCTTGCTTTGCGGCTTGATCCTGCTGACGAGTCGCCTACGCTGGATGAAGTGTCCCAAGGGCTGGACCGGCCCCAACGTCCACTGTTCATCGGACGCAAACCTTGTCTGCCTGTGGGGCGGCTGGTGGCCGGATGGATTGATGCAGATTCGGTTTTGCAAGCCCTGCAACTCGCGCCATTGACCGGTGGCCTGGAGGGCTTGCGAGCCCAGTGGCCAGAAGGCGAAGGGCAATTGCCGCGTGATCGTTTGGTGGATGTTTGCGATGAACGCAATTGGACCAGCGGCGTGCATGGTGGCTGGCGTCCGGTGCGAGAAGGCCTCATCAAGAATGCAGGAAAAAAGTCATGAGTTTTGATCCTCTGTATTTGCTGCACACCCAGCCCGATCCGCAACGGTTGGCAGTGTGGGCAGCACGCCACTGCTTGTTGGGCTCGCAAGGCGATCTGGGCTACGCGCTTCACGCGCTGTTGCACGCCGCCTTTGGCGAACATGCGCCTCAGCCATTTCGCTACCTTGATGCCGAACAGGGCTTGTTGGCCTACACCCAACGGAGTGCTGCCGAATTGGCACAGCTTGCTGCTCTGGCTGACCCTGATGCGGCGGCTGCGCTGGGGCTGGGCCAGACATCGCGACACGGTGGCATGAACGCGCGGCCGTTCCCAACGCAGTGGGCGACGGGGCATGCACTTGGGTTTGAGGTGCGCGTGCGCCCCATCATTCGCGAAGGAAAGACCGGTCGCGAGAGAGATGCGTTTTTGGCGGTTGTCGAGAAAACTGCTGATGGCGAGTTGAACCGTGGTGAAGTATATGTGCAGTGGCTGCGCGAGCTGTTCGCCCGGCAGGGCGGTGCGGAGCTGGTGGATGCCAGTGTGATTCGCTATCAGCAGCTGGGCGTTACGCGAAAGAGCCAGAAAGGGGGTGCTGGCAATGAGCGCCAGAGCCGTCTTGTTTATGGCCCCGATGCAGTGCTGACAGGGCAATTGCGCGTGACCAATCCGCAGGCATTCGCGCAGTTGTTGACACAAGGAGTTGGGCGACATCGCGCGTTCGGTTTTGGCATGCTTTTGCTGCGCCCTGCCAGAGATTGACGTGATGGTGACGCCGAAGTGCTGAAAGGTCGCCTAGGGCTGGAGACAGCCCGGTTTCCGCACGCTGATCGCCATGGACTGCTGTGGTTGGAGCGCGGTGAATTGTGCGTTGTTGACGGTTGCTTGCATTTCATGCGGGGCAGCAACTCTTTGACCCCACAGATGGATCAGATCCCGCATCAATCGGTGTCCATGATTTTGCTGGGGCCTGGCAGCAGCGTGACGCACGATGCCTTGCGCTTGCTTGCCCGCCACGGCACACTGATGGCCGCTGTAGGGGTGGACGGTGTGCGCACCTATACGGCGCCGCCTTTGATGCCGGACCGTTCAGATGTCGCTAGAAGGCAAGCCGAGTTGTGGGGCAGCCCTCGTCGGCGCGTGAGCGTGGCTCGCCATATGTACGCCTTGCGTTTGGGCGAAATCCTGCCACATCGCGATCTGGACACACTGCGCGGTATTGAGGGGTCGCGCGTGAAGGTCATGTACAAGCTGATGGCCGACAAGCACGGTATTGAATGGAATGGCCGCCACTACGACCGAGCCAATCCGATGGCTGCTGATATTCCAAATCAGGCGTTGAACCATGCGGCTACTGCTGTTCAAGCTGCGGCGGCGATTGCTGTTCAGTCTCTGGCGGCGTTGCCACCGCTGGGTTTCATTCATGAGGACTCGGGGCAGTCGTTTGTGCTGGACATCGCTGACTTGTTTCGAGAAGCGGTCACGTTGCAAATCGCTTTTTCGGCTGCCAAGCAGGTGGACAAAGGGGCTGAGGACACGGTTGACCGCCTAGTGCGTCGTCAGGCGGCTCAGGTGTTTCGAAAACAGCAAGTCATTCCATCGATGATCGACAAAATCAAGCAGGTACTGCGCATGGAGGGGGACAATGGCGCTGGTGATGATCGTGACTCGTGACGTGGCAGACCGATTCCACGGGTTCCTTGCTTCCGTCATGCTGGAAGTTGCCCCAAACGTATTTGTCGCACCCCGGATGAACAAGGGCGTTCGGGAGCGCACATGGAGCGTTGTCTCTGACTGGCATGGGCAGGAACCGAGAGGCAGTTTGGTGATGGTCTGGCGTGATTTGAACGAGGTGGGTGGGGTTGGTTTGGCCCATCTTGGAACGCCACCCCGGGAGCTGGTCGAGATGGATGGCATGTGGTTGACCCGTCGCAGCAAGCCTGCAAGCGCTCTTTAAAAAATTAGATGTATTTTCTTGTTTTCTCTGGCAACTCAAGAAGTTGGGTGCTAGAGGTTCCCCCGCGCAAGCGGGGATAGACCCCGCTGGCATTGAAGCACCTCGCCGATTGGCTCGGTTCCCCCGCGCAAGCGGGGATAGACCCTGAAAACGACAGCACGGGATCGCCGTCTTTGAGGTTCCCCCGCGCAAGCGGGGATAGACCCCCATCGGCCTCGATGAGATGGTCAAAAACGGGGGTTCCCCCGCGCAAGCGGGGATAGACCCATTGGCGACTATGCCTCGCATACGCGCCACCTGGTTCCCCCGCGCAAGCGGGGATAGACCGTTGCCGATTCTGTTTTGGAGCATTGCCCCCTGGGTTCCCCCGCGCAAGCGGGGATAGACCCTGAAGGCCCATGTCACGCCCCAGCCTTTTCGGGGTTCCCCCGCGCAAGCGGGGATAGACCCGGCATCAACGGCCTGCACAGCGGCCCGCAATGGGTTCCCCCGCGCAAGCGGGGATAGACCCCGTAGTGCCCGGAGCAACCAGGCCATAATGGAGGTTCCCCCGCGCAAGCGGGGATAGACCCTCGACCATCTGGTTGCGTGCGCCAAACAGCGCGGTTCCCCCGCGCAAGCGGGGATAGACCCGCCACCCGGGGTGTTGAGCAGCCAGCGATCCTGGTTCCCCCGCGCAAGCGGGGATAGACCCATGTTTTCCCCAAAGTTCAGGGCGCTTCATCCGGTTCCCCCGCGCAAGCGGGGATAGACCCCCGAGCGCGTGACAAAAATGCACGGCGTCTATGGTTCCCCCGCGCAAGCGGGGATAGACCCCGCTTCGGCTCTTGGATTCGTGACCTGCAAGGGGTTCCCCCGCGCAAGCGGGGATAGACCCGCTGGCCCCGTACAACAACGCGGGCACTGGCGGGTTCCCCCGCGCAAGCGGGGATAGACCCCTTAATCTGGTGATCAACCTGATCGGCGTGGCGGTTCCCCCGCGCAAGCGGGGATAGACCCGAGCGTGAGCTTGCGGAAAATCTTCTCCACCCGGTTCCCCCGCGCAAGCGGGGATAGACCCTGGGAGGATCGCGGCATATCCAAGCGCGGGCTGGTTCCCCCGCGCAAGCGGGGATAGACCCTCAAGAGCGGCTGGCGCGTGCAGATTGCACGGGGTTCCCCCGCGCAAGCGGGGATAGACCCTTGCAGGTGGGATAGGCGGCGCAGTACCTGGCGGGTTCCCCCGCGCAAGCGGGGATAGACCCCAGTCTTGCCATGTCTGTTCGTCAACATCGGCGGTTCCCCCGCGCAAGCGGGGATAGACCCATGTTCGAGGCCATCGGCAGCGGGGCCAAGTCGGTTCCCCCGCGCAAGCGGGGATAGACCCTCGTAGGGCGGCACGGCCACGGCGGTGATGGTGGTTCCCCCGCGCAAGCGGGGATAGACCCTACGGCGGGTTTCCGTTCCTGCCGAACAAGAAGGTTCCCCCGCGCAAGCGGGGATAGACCCTGACTTTTGTCCATCAAGCCACCCAATGTTTCGGTTCCCCCGCGCAAGCGGGGATAGACCCTGCGCGCCAGGCAGTGGGGCCCAGCGTGTCGTGGTTCCCCCGCGCAAGCGGGGATAGACCCGACGACTACCCCATAATCCGCTCAGACGTCACGGTTCCCCCGCGCAAGCGGGGATAGACCCCGCCGCGCTCAGGGTGACGGTGTTGAGGGCAAGGTTCCCCCGCGCAAGCGGGGATAGACCCTCGCGCGCGTTTGTGTCCGAGCTCTCGGGCGCGGTTCCCCCGCGCAAGCGGGGATAGACCCGATCCAAATGAGCCGCCCATGCTTGCGGGCCAGGTTCCCCCGCGCAAGCGGGGATAGACCCCATCCGGCCAAGGGTAGGCTAGCCATCATGCGGGTTCCCCCGCGCAAGCGGGGATAGACCGTGAGCGGTTAGGCTCGCCGCTTGCCTGATGCGGGTTCCCCCGCGCAAGCGGGGATAGACCCGATTCCGGGTGCGATATGGCCGGCGTCAATCAGGTTCCCCCGCGCAAGCGGGGATAGACCCTTCTGCCGCTGCGCCCGCCCCGGCCACCAGCAGGTTCCCCCGCGCAAGCGGGGATAGACCCCGAGCAGGCCCGCCAGCGGGTGTGATGGGGTTGGTTCCCCCGCGCAAGCGGGGATAGACCCCAGTACGGCCTGTCGCCATGGACGAAGGAAATGGTTCCCCCGCGCAAGCGGGGATAGACCCCCGCAGCCCACAGCAAAACGCACGGCAACACCGGTTCCCCCGCGCAAGCGGGGATAGACCGTTGACGGACGAGCAGCGCCGCATCATCCTTGAGGTTCCCCCGCGCAAGCGGGGATAGACCCTGATGGGCCGCCCGCCGCGCCCCTGGCATGTCGGTGTGCTCTACGCCGCCGACACCCGCTTTGCGAAACCCTTGCTCGCCCGCCTGCGCGCCGAACCTGATCTTTGCATCGGCGAGAATGAACCCTATGGTGGCCACCTGCCCGGCGACGCCATCGCCCGCCACGCGATTGCATGGCAACGCCTCAACGCGCTGATCGAGGTCCGCAACGACCTCATCGCAACCCCCGACCAACAGGTGCACTGGGCCGCGCGCCTCGCCCCGATCCTGCAACAGGCACTCGCCGACACCGGCCAGTAGAAGGAGACCGACGATGGACGACCAGACCCGCCTCGAACTCGAGGCCGCCGCCTTCCGCGCCCTGCGCGATCACCTGATGGTGCAGCGCCCCGATGTGCAGAACATCGACCTCATGAACCTCGCCGGCTTCTGCCGCAACTGCCTCAGCCGCTGGTATCAGGAGGCCGCGAACGCCCGCGACATCCCCATGACCAAGGACGAAGCCCGCGAGATCTTCTACGGTATGCCCTATGACGACTGGCGCGCCCGGCAGGCCGAGGCCAGCCCCGAAAAACAGGCCGCCTTCAAGGACGCCTTCGCCCGCAACGTCGGCAAACCCTGACCTGACAACGCCCCCTCGTCAGGGCTGGACACGACTCACGGAGTCGTGAACACTCATTCCGCGCCCCTTTGTGTTCCGCGGCGTCTGGGCTTGTGTGCAGGTGGTGTGATGAGTGTTCTGGTGCTGCTGTTTCTCCCCATGCTCATGCTGGGCGGCCTTCTGGTGGATGGCATCGGCGCGGATGACGATGATGGCGACCCCGCCACGCCCGAAACCCCGCCGGATCAGGACATCACCCCGCCGCCCACCGATGACCTGCTGACCGGCACCTTGGCCAATGACAGCCTCGACGGGCAGGCGGGCGATGACACCCTCTCCGGCCTCGATGGCAACGACACGCTCGCGGGCGGTCCGGGCACCGACCTGCTGCTGGGCGGTGCCGGCGACGATCTCCTGACGGGCGGGGCAGGTGCCGACGCCCTGTCGGGCGGCGACGGCAATGACAGCCTTGAGGGCAACGGCGGCGATGACCTGATCACCGGCGACACGGGCGAGGATACACTTCTGGGCCAATTCGGCGATGACACGCTGCGCGGCGGCACGGGCGATGACATCCTGCGCGGCGGTGCCGGCAATGACCTGCTCGACGGCGGCACAGGCTCCGACATACTCGAGGATTACGAGGGCGAGGATACCCTGCGCGGCGGCGGCGGCAGCGATGCGTTCCTGGGCTATGTCGCCGGGCGCTTCGATCCGCAGGGCGCCCAACTCTTCGGCGAGGATGGCAATGACTGGCTGGTCGGCGACCGTCAGGACAGCCTGACCGGCGGCGCAGGCGAGGATTCCTTCACTACCTACGATCTGGGCGATGACGCGACACTCATCACCGATTTCGATCCCGCCAGCGATTCCCTCAGAATCGTCGTTGATGGCGTCAGTGGCACCGATCCCGCCACCCTCACGCTGCAACAACGCCTCGCCGCCGATGGCAGCGGGCTGGAGGTTCTGGTGAACGGTCAGGTCATGGTCAAGCTCGCCGGTCTGGGCCTGACCCCGCCCATCGCCGTTGATCTGGCGATCGAGGGGCTGACCTGACAGGACCGCCCGTCGCGCGCCACGTCCCCGAAGGGTTCTCCCTCGGAATGCCGCCAGGCACCGGCCTGCACGGAATGCGTCACGAAAAAAGCGCCGGAGCAACCCCCGACGCGTCTCACGTTTCTTCTTGCTTCAACTATCCTGGGGGTGTGGGGGTGAAACCCCCACCCGTCCCCGCAACCTCAGACCGCCGCCTTCAGGCTCTCATCCAGATAGATCTCGCGCAGCCGCGCCGCCACATTGCCGGGCGCGCCGGTGCCCACCTTGGCCCCGTCGATCTCCACCACCGGCATCACAAAGGTCGAGGCGGATGTGATGAAGGCCTCATCCGCCGCCTGCGCCTCGGCGATGGTGAAGGCGCGCTCCTCGACCTCCATCTGCGCCTCCTGCGCGAAGCGCAGCACGGCCGCGCGGGTGATCCCGTGCAGGATGTCATGGCTCAACTGCCGCGTGATGATCTTGTTGCCCTTGACGATATAGGCGTTGTTGCTGGTCCCTTCCGTCACCGCCCCGTCCTGCACCATCCAGGCATCGTCGCAGCCCGCCTTCTTGGCCATCATCTTGCCCATGGATGGATAGAGCAGTTGCACCGTCTTGATGTCGCGCCGACCCCAGCGAATATCCTCGATGCTGATGACCTTGATCCCCTTCTTGGCCACCGGATTGGCGGCAAGACCGGGCTTGTTCTGGGTGAACAGCACCAGTGTCGGCTTTGTCACCTCCGGGTCGGGAAAGGCGAAATCCCGGCCCCCCGGCGCGCCCCGCGTCACCTGCAAATAGATCATCCCCTCCTCGATCCCGTTCAACCGCACCAGTTCGCGGTGGATCTCCAGCAGGTCGTCAAACCCCTCGGGCTTGTCCATGTCCAGCTCTGCCAGGGACCGCTCCAGCCGCGCCAGATGCCCGCCAAAGTCGATCAGCTTGCCGCCCAGCACGCTCGTCACCTCATAGACGCCATCGGCCATCAGGAAGCCGCGATCAAAGATCGACACTTTCGCCTCATTCTCGGGCAGGTAGTCTCCGTTCACATAGACGGTGCGCATGATCTTCTCTCCTTGCTGCGGGTCAGCCCCAAAGGCCCGGTTCGGGCGGATGCACGCCCGCCTCGTCAAACAGAAGCGGTGCCTCGCGGTCTTCGGCCAGAAGCAGCGGCCCGTCAAGATCCGTCACCATCGCGCCCTGCGCCACCAATGTCGCAGGCGCCATGGCCAATGAACTTCCGACCATGCAGCCCACCATCACCTTGAACCCCGCAGCCCGCGCCGCATCGCGCAGCGCCAGCGCCTCGGTCAGGCCCCCGGTCTTGTCCAGCTTGATGTTCACCACATCATATTTCCCGGCCAGATGCGGCAGGCTCGTCCGGTCATGGCAGCTTTCATCGGCGCAAACCGGCACCGGCCGCTCCATCCCGATCAGCGCCTCATCCTCGGACGCGGGCAGGGGTTGCTCGACCAGCGCCACGCCCAACCGCACCAGATGCGGCGCCAGATCCGCATAGACCGCCGCCGACCATCCCTCATTGGCATCCACGATGATCGTCGATTTCGGCGCGCCGCGCCGCACAGCCTCCAACCGGGGCATATCGTCGGGCGTGCCCAGCTTGATCTTCAACAAAGGCCGAAACGCATGTTTCGCCGCCTGCGCCTCCATCTCGGCAGGCTCCGCCAGCGACAGCGTATAGGCCGTCACCTCCGGCCCCGGCTTCGCCAAACCCGCCAGTTCCCAGACTCTCCTGCCGCTCCGCTTCGCCTCCAGATCCCAGAGCGCGCAATCCACCGCATTCCGCGCCGCGCCTGCGGGCAACAGGTCATACAGCGCCTCACGCGTCAGCGCCCCCGGCAACCCTTCGATCTCAGCGGTCACGCTGTCCAAAGTCTCGTCATACCGCGCATAAGGCACACATTCCCCCCAGCCGGTCACATCCCCATCCGTGATCCGCACCGTCAGCACCTTTGCCTCGGTCCGTGACCCGCGACTGATGGTGAACACCTGCGCCAGCTTGAACACATCCCGCTCAACCGTGATCCGCATCGCCGCCCCCCGCTTCATCTTGCCATAAATACTCATTCCCCCGGCGCGGCGCAGCGCACCGGGAGATATCGCCAAAACCCTCTCAGATCGCCGCCAGCGCGTCCACCAGCTTGTCCGCGCCATAGCGGTAAGGGTCCGTCGCGGGCAGGCCCAGCCGCGCCTCGACATCCGCCAGATAGGCCTGCGCCGCATCCTCGCTCATGTGTTGGGTGTTGATCGCATAGCCGATCACCTGACAGGCGGGATTGGCCACCTTGGCCAGTTCCAAGGCCATGTCCCGCACCTGCTCAAGGCTCGGCAGCTTGTAGCCCGGCAGCCCCCGCATATGCTCCCGCGTGGGTTCGTGGCACACCACCAGCGCATCGGGCTGCCCGCCATGGATCAGCGCCAGCGTGACCCCGGAATAGGAGACATGGAACAAACTTCCCTGACCTTCGATCATATCCCAGTGATCCGCATCGTTATCGGGCGTCAGCCATTCGATGGACCCGGCCATGAAATCCGCGATCACCGCATCCAGCGGCACGCCATCGCCGGTGATCAGGATGCCCGTCTGCCCCGTGGCACGGAAACTCGACTTCAACCCGCGCGCCTTCATCTCGCGGTCCATGCATAGCGCCGTATACATCTTGCCCACGGAACAATCCGTCCCCACGGCCAGGCACCGCTTGCCGGACCGCTTCACCCCGTTCGCAATCGGATACTGGACCGACGGCACGCGCACATCATGCAACTGCCGCCCCGTTGCCTTGGCCACCGCCACCAGATCCGGCTCGTCCCGCAACAGGTTGTGCAGGCCCGAGGCCAGATCGAACCCTTCCTCCAAAGCCTGCACCAGAACCTTCTTCCACGCGGCCGAAATCACGCCGCCCCGGTTCGCCACGCCGATCACCAGCGTCTTCGCCCCCGCCGCCCGCGCCTCCTCCAGCGTCATGTCGGGCAGGCGCATATCCGCGCGGCAGCCCTCCATCCGGAACTGGCCCACGGCATTCTGCGGCCGCCAGTCCCTGATCCCCTGCGCCACCTTGGCCGCCAGCGCATCGGGCGCATCGCCCAGAAACAGAAGATACGGAGTCTCGATCATCGGAATGCCCTTTCATGTCAGTTTGCGGCAGCGTTACGGATTTGACGCGGGAATGCATTGCAAATCCGCGCGGCTTTCGCCTTTTTGCACAAGATCCTCCGCAGGTTGTCCATTTTCGCAGCAGGATCTTCACCGGATCACCCCGGCACGCGCCACGGATGCGGCGTTGCGGCAATCATGCCGCGCCTGCAAAAGCCGCTTGCACCCGCCCGCGCAATTTCATACCCAATGACGCCAGAAATAAGCAATATCCTTACCCGAAAGGTCCAAGCCCATGAGCTTCCGCCTCCAGCCCGCCGCCCCCGCCCGCCCGAACCGCTGCCAGCTGTTCGGCCCCGGCTCGCGCCCCGCGATCTTCGAGAAAATGGCCACCAGCGCCGCGGATGTCATCAACATCGACCTCGAGGATTCCGTGGCCCCCTCGGACAAGGAAACGGCCCGCGCCAATGTCATCAAGGCGATCAACGAGATGGACTGGGGCACCAAATACCTCTCCGTCCGCATCAACGGGCTGGATACACCCTGGTGGTATCGCGACGTGGTGGACCTGCTGGAACAGGGCGGCGAACGGCTGAACCAGATCATGATCCCCAAGGTCGGCTGCGCCGAGGATGTCTATGCCGTCGATGCGCTGGTGACAGCGATCGAACGCGCCACCGGCCGCAAGACCCCGATCACCTTCGAGGTGATCATCGAATCCGCCGCCGGCATCGCCCATGTCGAGGCCATCGCCGCCTCCAGCCCCCGCCTGCAAGCGATGAGCCTCGGGGCTGCCGATTTCGCCGCCTCCATGGGGATGCAGACCACGGGCATCGGCGGCACGCAGGCCAATTACTACATGCTGCACGAAGGCGCGAAATACTGGTCCGACCCCTGGCATTGGGCGCAGACCGCCATCGTCGCCGCCTGCCGCACTCATGGCATCCTGCCCGTCGATGGTCCCTTCGGCGATTTCAGCGATGATGAGGGCTTCCGCGCCCAGGCGCTGCGCTCGGCCACGCTGGGCATGGTCGGCAAATGGGCGATCCACCCCAAGCAGGTGGCCCTTGCGAACGAGGTCTTCACCCCCTCGGACGAGGCCGTGGCCGAGGCCCGCGAAATCCTCGCCGCCATGGACGCCGCCAAGGCCCGCGGCGAAGGCGCCACCGTCTACAAGGGCCGCCTTGTGGACATCGCCTCGATCAAACAGGCCGAGGTGATCGTGCGCCAGTCGGAAATGATCGCCCGCTGATCCGATCCGCGCCATCCGCCCCGCCGCGCAGGTGGGGCGGTCGCGCTTTGAGTATTTTCAGCAAGATGAAACAGCAGGCGCGGCGCGGTTCAGCCGCGCTCGTCGGTTCCCCCGCGCAAGCGGGGATAGACCCTGCTGGGTGGGTGTAAGCCACAGCCAGGCTATGGTTCCCCCGCGCAAGCGGGGATAGACCCCATGAAACCAGGCGTTTATGACACTCTGACGAGGTTCCCCCGCGCAAGCGGGGATAGACCCAGCCTGCGCACTGTCACCGAACAGGGCATGCCGGTTCCCCCGCGCAAGCGGGGATAGACCCCGCAGCACCATCAGAAAGCCGTCAACCTGTGGGGTTCCCCCGCGCAAGCGGGGATAGACCCTCAAGCTCGGCCAATCGCGCCGCCATGACCGCGGTTCCCCCGCGCAAGCGGGGATAGACCGTGATGCACCAGCCTGTGGTTGATGCGCCCCCGGGTTCCCCCGCGCAAGCGGGGATAGACCCCAATGGCGCCACGGCGACCCGTCTGGTTGCTTGGTTCCCCCGCGCAAGCGGGGATAGACCCTGACACAAGAGATTACGGCGCTGCGCGGTGCTGGTTCCCCCGCGCAAGCGGGGATAGACCCTTGCGCAGCCGCGCCGTCACCACAGCAGACGCGGTTCCCCCGCGCAAGCGGGGATAGACCCCTCACTTGCTGCTCGAACACCGCCTGGAAGCGGGTTCCCCCGCGCAAGCGGGGATAGACCCGCTCCACCCGCTGCGAAAGCGCGGACTGCTGCGGTTCCCCCGCGCAAGCGGGGATAGACCCCTTGGGAATGGGGCACGGCGGTGCCGGATGTGGGTTCCCCCGCGCAAGCGGGGATAGACCCTGGCCTTCCATCGCTTCGACCGCCGTCCCGGAGGTTCCCCCGCGCAAGCGGGGATAGACCCCTCACTTGGATGCGGCCACGGCCCGGCAGGCCGGTTCCCCCGCGCAAGCGGGGATAGACCCAAGCGACAAAGCCTAGGGGCCTCTGCAGCGCAGGTTCCCCCGCGCAAGCGGGGATAGACCCTGATCTGTGAGGCAAATAGAGCCTGCCAGCTCGGTTCCCCCGCGCAAGCGGGGATAGACCCGCGATCCGCCTACCCTGACCCAATCCGCCCCGGGTTCCCCCGCGCAAGCGGGGATAGACCCCGAAGTCTGGCACGCGATTTACTTCTGCTCAAGGTTCCCCCGCGCAAGCGGGGATAGACCCCGGGAATTGACAGCAAATTGCCGCCCACCACCGGTTCCCCCGCGCAAGCGGGGATAGACCCTGGAGCCTTCGGCTGCTTCCTTGGTCGGCTTGGGTTCCCCCGCGCAAGCGGGGATAGACCCACTGCGCAAATCAAGCGCCGCCCGGTGGATCTGGTTCCCCCGCGCAAGCGGGGATAGACCCTGCACTTGCCCGATGGCCGGGTATTCGACGCTGGTTCCCCCGCGCAAGCGGGGATAGACCCGTGCTGCTGTCGTGGCCACAGGCACCCACTTGGGTTCCCCCGCGCAAGCGGGGATAGACCCCGCCGACGCATGGCGTGGGTTTCGCTGGTGGCGGTTCCCCCGCGCAAGCGGGGATAGACCTTCACATGAGGCAGATGTGGCGCGGGCAATGAAGGTTCCCCCGCGCAAGCGGGGATAGACCCCGCAGCTTGTGGCTAAGGCACAGGCCGCGTTCGGTTCCCCCGCGCAAGCGGGGATAGACCCTTCAGCATCTACAACGGCGACTGCGTGGAAGTGGTTCCCCCGCGCAAGCGGGGATAGACCCCGTTCGCTGGTGGAAGCGGGCGGCGTGTCGATGGTTCCCCCGCGCAAGCGGGGATAGACCCTGCGGGCGCGTGCGCTTGAGCCGGGTGCGGGTGGTTCCCCCGCGCAAGCGGGGATAGACCCCGACTCGGCTCCCAAGCCAGGCGCCGCACCGTGGTTCCCCCGCGCAAGCGGGGATAGACCCCTGGAGGCGGGAACCGTGACCTTCAACAACGTGGTTCCCCCGCGCAAGCGGGGATAGACCCTTGGTTGCCGGTGCGCCCCCGCCTGGTACGGTGGTTCCCCCGCGCAAGCCCCCCATGTCAGAATACTTGTCGCCTCGATAGAACCCGGCTGTTCCTGACTTCAAAGTCATGAACCTTGGTGGTAGGAGGCTGTGGAGCTTGTGGTCGAAGGTCGGTGCGGTGGGCAACGCGTCAGCGTTGTCCACGGCCAGCCGACCGGTGCGCGCAGCGCATCGTCCACAAATCCACAGCCTGCACTGGCGCCGGGTGGCACAGCACACACTCGGGGGCGAGTGAAGAGAGAACGAAGTGGCTCGATACGGACAAGCATTCAAAAACCGCGTGGTAGCCCGGCTGCTGCCACCAGAGAGCGCCCCACTGGCGGCGCTGGCACAAGAGTTTGGCGTGAGCGCCGACACCCTAGAGCGCTGGCGCAGCGCCGCTTTGGCCCAGCCCGCGCAGCAGCGCAGTTGGACGGCGGCGGCGCGCCTCGAAGCGGTGATCAGCACAGCGGCGCTGGACGAGGCAGCGCGCAGCGCCTGGTGCCGCCAGCACGGCCTGTACCCGCACGATCTGGCGCAGTGGCACAGCAGCGCTGCGCAGGCCCTGGCCAGCCCCGAGGAGGCCCGCGCCAGCCCGCAGCAGACCAAGGAAGACCGGCGGCGCATCAAAGAGCTCGAACGCGAGCTGCGCCGCAAGGACAAGGCCCTGGCCGAGACGGCAGCGCTGCTGGTGCTGTCAAAAAAAGTCGAGGCGATCTTCCACAAGGGCGCGGCCGAATGATCGGCCTCGAAGATCGCCGCAGTTTGGCCCAAGACATCCAAGCGGCTCACGCAGCCGGTGCACGGCTGCACAAGGCCTGCGAGGTTGCCGGCATTGACGTGCGCACCCTGCAGCGCTGGCGCGCCGGTGCGGGCTTGCAACGCGGCGACGGCCGCCCACAGGCCGTGCGGCCTACGCCCGGGCATGCCTTGAGCCCCGTCGAGCGTGAGCAGATCCTGCGTGTGGCCAACCAGCCGCGCTTTGCCGACATGCCCCCGGCGCGCATTGTGCCGGCCTTGGCCGACGAGGGCGTGTATCTGGCCAGCGAATCCAGCTTTCAGCGCGTGCTGCGCGCGCATGGTCAGACGCAGCACCGCGGGCGCGCCAAGGCGCCGCGCGCCAGCCGCGCGCCAACCACCCACGTGGCCACGGCGCCGCGCCAACTGTGGTGCTGGGACATGAGCTACCTGCCGGCGCAGGTCACTGGGCGTTGGTTCTATCTGTACCTGATTCTGGACGTCTACAGCCGCAAGATCGTGGGCTTTGAAGTCCATGAGCGCGACGACTCCGTGCACGCCACGCAGTTGGTCAAGCGCACGGCGCTGGCCGAGGGCATCCACGCCTTGGACAACAAGCCCGTGCTGCACGGCGACAACGGCGCCACGCTCAAGGCCACCACCGTGCTGGCGATGCTGCACTGGCTGGGCGTCAAGCCCTCGTACTCGCGGCCCCGCGTCAGCGACGACAACGCCTTTGTGGAGAGCCTGTTTCGCACGGCCAAGTACAGGCCGCAGTATCCTGAAAAAGGGTTTGCCGACTTGCAGGCTGCGCGCCAGTGGGCGAGCGATTTCGTGCATTGGTACAACCATGAGCACCGCCACAGTGGCATCCGCTACGTCACGCCGGCGCAGCGCCATGCCGGACTGGACCAAGAGATTCTGCAAGCACGCCACGCCCTCTACGCCCAAGCCCGCGAAGACAACCCGCGGCGCTGGTCTGGCCCCACGCGCGACTGGTCACTCATCAAAACCGTCACCCTCAACCCTGAACGAACGGAGGTGCAAAACGCTGCCCTGACGCGCAGCATTACGCAGCCAATGGCTGCTTGAGGACGCGACAAGTTGCTTGACATGTACCGCCCCGCGCAAGCGGGGATAGACCCAACGGCGACATCCAGTATTTCCAAATTGCAGCGGTTCCCCCGCGCAAGCGGGGATAGACCCTCGGGTGGAGTGAAGGTTCCCCCGCGCAAGCGGGGATAGACCCTGCTGCAGATCGCTGGCGGCGGCCACCCGGTATCGAGACGCTGATTCGTTTGAAGATGTTCAGCTTTGACAGGATAGTTGCGCCCGGAATGCGCGGAATCGTATGAAATCTGGCGGAATATCGCCCGTATCGGGCGCATGATGTGCAAAAAACAAGCGGAAATCTCACTCCCGTCCGGAAATTTCAAAAAAAGAAATCCGGCCGGGAAGCGCTGGCGTTTAAACGCGATTTATAGAAGTGCCCTTAAACTGCAGCAGTTGGCGGACCAGGGCATCCGTTTCTCGCTCGACGACTTTGGCACCGGTTATTCGTCCCTGAGCTACCTCAAGCGCCTGCCGCTGTCGCAGCTCAAGATCGACCAGTCGTTCGTGCGCGACCTGCTGACCGACCCCAACGACGCCGCCATCGCGCGCACCATCCTGCAGCTGGCCCAGAGCCTGGACCTGGACGTGGTGGCCGAAGGCGTGGAAACCGAAGGCCAGCGCCAGTTCCTTGAACGGATGGGCTGCAAGGCCTTCCAGGGCTACCTGTTTGGACAGCCCGGCCCTTTTGAAGGAGATTGACCATGAACGCCCGTTTGCCCACCCCCGCACTGGACGCCGCCACACTGGCCGCTTTTGTCGACCAGCGCTGGGATCAGGCCCTTATCCCCGAGCTGAAAAGCTACATCGAGATCCCGGCCAAGTCGCCCTCGTTCGATGCCGACTGGGCCCGAAACGGCCACCTCGAAACCGTGCTGCAGCGCGCCGCCGAGTGGGTGCGCGCGCAGAAGGTCGAGGGTCTGCAGCTGGAGGTGGTGCGGCTGAAGAAGCCCGATGGCAGCGACCGCACCCCGGTGCTCTTTTTCGAGGTACCCGCCTCCAACGGCCGCCACGGCGGCGCTGCGCCCGCATCCGGCCAGACGGTGTTGATGTACGGCCACCTCGACAAACAGCCGGAGTTCACCGGCTGGCGCTCCGACCTTGGCCCCTGGACGCCCAAGATCGACGACGGCAAGCTCTACGGCCGCGGGGGCGCCGACGACGGCTACGCCGTCTACGCCAGCGTGGCCTCGCTGCAGGCGCTCAAGGACCAGGGCGTGGCGCACCCGCGCATCGTCGGCCTGATCGAGACCTGCGAGGAAAGCGGCTCGCACGACCTGTTGCCCTACGTGGACGCGCTGCGCCCGCGCCTGGGCGACGTGGGCCTGGTGATCTGCCTGGACAGCGGCGCCGGCAACTACGACCAGCTGTGGTTGACTACCAGCCTGCGTGGCATGGCCAGTGGCGTGCTCAAGGTGCAGGTGCTGACCGAAGGCATCCACTCCGGCGACGCCTCGGGCTTGGTGCCGTCGAGTTTTCGCATCATGCGTCAGGTGCTGAACCGCCTGGAAGACAGCGCCACCGGCCGCCTGTTGCCCGCCAGTTTTCATTGCGAGGTGCCGGCCGAACGTGTGGCCCAGGCTCGGGCCACCGCCGCCATCCTGGGCGAGGAGGTCTACAAACGTTTCCCCTGGGCCCACCACGACTGTGGCGGCTCCAGCGTGTTCGCGTTGCCCACCACCACCGACCCGGTCGAAGCCCTGCTCAACCGCACCTGGCGGCCCACGCTGTCGGTCACCGGCGCCGACGGTTTCCCCGAGCTGAAGAACGCCGGCAACGTGCTGCGCCCCTACACCGCCTTCAAGCTCAGCCTGCGCCTGCCGCCGCTGGTGGATGCGGCGTTGGCCGTGCAGGAGCTGAAAACCCTGCTGGAGGACAACGCGCCCTACCAGGCCCGGGTCACCTTCGAGGCCGAAGGCGGCGCCACCGGCTGGAACGCACCCAACGTCGCGCCCTGGTTCGAGGACGCGCTGCAGGTGGCCTCGCGCGCCAGCTTTGCTGGCGCTGGCTACGGCACCATTGGCCAGGGTGGCACCATCCCGCTGATGAACATGCTGAGCCAGGGTTTTCCGACCGCGCAGATGATGGTCTGCGGCGTGCTGGGCCCCAAGAGCAACGCCCACGGACCCAACGAGTTCCTGCACCTAGCGTACGCCCGGCGCCTGACGGCCTCGGTCGCGCAAGTGATCGCTCGCATGCCCTGAACATGACGACGACCTCACAGGCTCCTTTCACCCTGCGCGACGGCCTCACCCTCGCCCTCTACGGCTGGCCCCTGCCCGACACCGTACGCCCGCGCGGTGTGGTGCTGATCGTGCACGGCCTGGGTGAACACGCCTGGCGCTACGACCACGTGGCCCGCCGGCTCAATGCCTGGGGTTTCTGGGTGCGCGCCTACGACCAGCGCGGGCACGGCGAATCGGGCGGCGCGCGCGGCGTGCTGCCGGCCGATCACGCCCTGCTGGCCGATCTGGCCGAGGTGGTGGACGACACCCGCGAGCAGCTGTGCAACCGCTGGGCCTGCCCGCTGCTGCTGCTGGGGCACAGCATGGGTGGGCTGGTGGCGGCCCGCCTCGTGGCCGGCCGCTTGCGCCCGGTGGAGGCGCTGCTGCTGTCTTCGCCCGCGCTCGATGCCGGGCTGAACCCGGTGCAGCGCGCGTTGATCGGGCTGCTCTACCGGCTGGCACCCGGTCTCGCGCTGGGCAACGGACTGGATGCCCGCAAGATTTCCCACGACGCCGAGGTGGTCCAGCGCTACCAGACCGACCGGTTGGTGCACGACCGCATTTCCGCGCGGCTGGCGCGCTTCATCGACACCGAAGGCGCCGTCACCCGCGCGGCCGCACCCGGCTGGACCGTGCCCACCTTGCTGATGTACGCCGACGCCGACGCGCTGGTGAACCCCCGTGGCAGCCGCGACTTTGCCGCCGCGGCGCCGCCCGCGGTGGTCAGCAGCCGGTGTTTCGACGGGCTGTTTCACGAAATCTTCAACGAATCCGACCCGGCCGAGGTTTTCGAAACCCTGGAACACTGGCTGGAGAGCCGGTTCTAGGCAGACCCGCCACCTCTACTGCAGCCGCTCGGTGCCGGACAGCGTGCTGGCGGCCATCGACCAGGCCCTGGCCCGCATGGGCACACGACCTCCCGGGGGCGCCGCGCCGCGATGAACGACCGCACGGTTGCCTCCGGACGCTGGCGCTGGCGCCCCAGCCTGCGCCTGTCGCTGCAGCTGGTGCTGCTGGCCACCGTGGTGCTGCCAGCCGTGGTGGTATCGAAGGGCATCCGGCGCTCGTCGGCAATGCGCAGCATCAGCAAGCGGATGGCGTCAGAGGCATAAGCGGACCTACCCCCCCGCCCACACCCCCCGCGCCGCCGCCACCGTGGCCTCAACATCAGCCTCGGAGTGCGCGGCGCTCACAAAGCCGGCTTCGTAGAGGGCGGGGGCGAAATAGACGCCGCGCTCGAGCATGGCGTGGAAGAAGTGGTTGAAGCGGGTGCTGTCGGTGCGCAGCACGGCGGCGTAGTTTTGCGGCAGTTGCTCGAGCAAGAAGAAGCCGAACATGCCGCCTTCGCTGTCGGTGCAAAAGGGCACGCCGGCTTGGGCGGCGGCTTGGGCTAGGCCTGCGGTCAGGCTGCGCGTGCGCGCGCTCAGGGCCTGGTAGAAGCCGGGGCGTTGCAGTTCGCGCAGGGTCGCCAGGCCGCAGGCGGTGGCCACGGGGTTGCCGCTCAGGGTGCCGGCCTGATAGACCGCGCCCAGCGGCGCCAGTTGCTCCATGATGGCGCGTTTGCCGCCAAAAGCGGCCAGCGGCATGCCACCGCCGATCACCTTGCCCAGCACCGTGAGGTCGGGCTCGAAGCCGGGGATGTGCTGCGCGTACAGGCTTTGCGCGCCACCGAGCGCGACCCTAAAGCCAGTCATCACCTCGTCGAAGGCCAGCAGCGCGCCGTGCTGGGTGCACAGTTCGCGGCAGCGGCGCATGAAGGGCACGCTGGCGCGCACGAAGTTCATGTTGCCGGCGATGGGCTCGATCATCAGGCAGGCCACTTGGGGGCCGTGCTCGGCAAAGGCGGCTTCGAGCTGGGGCAGGTTGTTGTACTCGAGCACCAGCGTGTGCTGCACCACCTCGGGCGGCACACCGGCGCTGGTGGGGTGGCCGAAGGTGGCTAGGCCCGATCCGGCCTTGACCAGCAGCGCGTCGGCGTGGCCGTGGTAGCAGCCTTCAAACTTGATGATTTTGCTGCGCCCGGTGGCGCCGCGCGCGAGCCGGATGGTGCTCATGCCGGCTTCGGTGCCCGAGCTCACCAGCCGCAGCATCTCGATGCTGGGCAGCAGCTTGACGATTTCTTCGGCGAGCTCGATTTCGCGCTCGGTCGGGGCACCGAAGCTAAAGCCGTCGAGGGCGGCGCGCTGCACCGCTTCGAGCACCGCCGGGTGGCCGTGGCCCAAGATCATCGGGCCCCAGGAGCCGATGTAGTCGATGTAGCGCTGGCCGTTGGCGTCCCAGAAGTAGGCGCCCTGGGCGCGCTGCACGAAGCGCGGCGTGCCGCCCACGGCCTTGAAGGCGCGCACGGGCGAATTCACGCCGCCGGGGATGAGCTGGCGCGCGCGCTGCAGCAGGGCAAGGTTGCGGTCGGTGGCTTGCATAAATGAGATAAAAAAGGAATCAGTGGGTGCGGGATGGGGTGGGGAAGGCTTCGAGCTGCTGCGCCGGGCCGGCCGTGGGGTCGTCGGGGTCGGCTGCGCCTTCGGGGGGCTCGTCATCATCCAGAGCCCAGAACAGGCGGTTGGGAATGGCGTGGCCCATGCCGGGCTGAAAACCGGCCACTAGGCACTGGTCGAGGTAGGTGAGGGCTTCAGCGCAGGCGGTTTGCAAGTCGGTCTCGCCGGCCAGCAGGGCGCACAGCACCGCCGACAGGGTGTCGCCGGCGCCGCTGAAGGTGGCGTCGAAGCGCTCGAAGCGGGCGCTGGCGAGCAGCGTTTCGGGGGCCGCGAGGTGGCTCTCGAGGTAGAGGTCGGGGGCGTTGAAGCCGGTGACCAGGGTGTAGGGCACGCCGTGCACAGCGGCGGCGGCGGCGATTTCGCGCGCCAAAGGGGGGCGGTCGTGGGCCCAATCGGGCAGCAGCCAGCGGCTCAGGGTGTGGTGGTTGCCCACCAGCACGCTGGTTTGCGGCAGCACGCGTTCGGCCAGCGCGTCGAGGTAGTTTTCGCGCTCCACTTCGTCCCACCAGGTGAGGTCGGGCAGGTAGCAGACCACGGGGATGTGGGCATAGTCGCTCAGCAGTTCGGCGATGGTGCCGAGGTTGTCGGCATTGCCCACGAAGCCGACCTTGATCGCCTGCGGGGTGATGTCTTCGAGCACGCAGCGGGCTTGGTCGTCGATCAGCTCGTCGTCGAGGGCGATGTGGTGGTGGATGCTGCGCGTGTCGCGCACGTAGCAGCCGGTGGCGATGGCCAGCACGTGGCACGAGGCGCTGCTCATGGCGGTGAGGTCGGCCGACAAGCCGCCGGCGCCGCTGGGGTCGTTGGCGTTGAAGCTGAGCACGCAGGGCGGGCTGGCATGGGCTGCGGCCTCGGGGGGGGCGGTTGCGGGCGCAGGGGGAGGCAAAACAGGGCTCATGCAGGGCGGCTGGGTCGCGGTGGGCAGAAGGGGTCTGTGGGTGCAGGCGGCGCTGGATACAATGTCTTCATTCTATGTCAAGCATTTTTCAACCATGAGCGCCCACAAAACTTGGATGTGCCTGATCTGCGGCTGGGTTTACGACGAAGCGGCAGGTTCGCCGGAGCACGGCTTGCCCCCCGGCACGCGCTGGGAGGATGTGCCCATGAATTGGACCTGCCCAGAATGTGGCGGGCGCAAGGAGGACTTTGAAATGGTGGCCTTGTGACTGCGATGTTGCTGCTTTGTGCGCCCGGCGTACAAGCTTAAATTACGATCGAGTCACAAAGGCACGCCATGCAGGAAAGCTCCAAAATACCTTGTAAAGTGCTGGTGGTGGATGACAGCCAGACCGTGCGGATGAGCGCTCAACGGTTTCTGCGTGAAGGGGGGCACGAGGTGCTTTTGGCCGAGGACGGCTACCAAGCGCTGGCGCTGCTGCACGACTTCATGCCCGATCTGGTGTTTTGCGACATCCTGATGCCGCGCCTCGATGGCTACCAAACTTGCGCCATCATTCGCCGCAACGCGCGCTTTGCCCACGTGCCGGTGCTGATGCTATCCTCCAAAGACGGCGTTTTTGATTTGGCCCGTGGCCGTTTGGCGGGCGCCCAAGACCATTTGGGCAAACCCTTTGGCCGCGAGCAGTTGCTGCAGGCGGTGCAACAACACGCGGTGCGATCGCCTTGCGCGCCTTAACAGACGTTTTATGCCATGGTTCGAAATATCTTAGTAATCGACGACTCGCGTACCGAATTGCTGCACCTGTGCAAGCTGCTCGGGAACAACGGCTACCGGGTGCGAGTCGCCCAAAATGCCGAGCAGGCTCTAGAGGAGTTGGCTGTTGAGTTGCCTGACCTGATCCTGATGGACGTGGTGATGCCTGGCACCAACGGTTATGCCCTTACACGCCAATTGGTGCGCCACCCCCAGTACGGTCAGGTGCCGGTTTTTCTTTGTTCAAGTAAAAATCTGGAGTCGGACCGGGTTTGGGGCTTGCGCCAAGGTGCGCGCGAGTATTTCACCAAACCGATTGACGTCAAGTCGCTTTTGGCGCACATCGAGGCGCTGAGCTAAAAATGCAGCATCGCCCTTGACCATGATGACTTCCAGCCGACCCAGCCGCAAATCTTACGAAGCCGAATTGAAGCGCAAGCTGGCCGAGTCGGGTCGGCGCAGTGCCCAAGCGGGATGGTTGGCGTTGGGCTGGCAAGGAGCCCTCGCCCTGGTGCCGCTGGCCCAAGCGGGTGAGATTTTTACCCCGACGCCTTTGCAGCGCTTACCGCACAGCCAACCTTGGGTGTGTGGCGTGGCGGGTTTGCGTGGCAATATTTTGTTGGTTTTTGATTGGGCTCAGTTGCTCGGTTGCGCCGCACCCGGGCAGGCCACCCCAACTGCGCTCGATGCGGCGGGCCAGTACTGGGTGTCGTTGAGTCCGGCCTTGGGCATTGGTGCCGCGCTGTGTGCCGACCGCTTGCTGGGTTTGCGCTATGAACAGAGTTTGGAGTTTGCTCCGGCCACAGGCCATCCTTCCGGGGTCCAACGACTGGCTCGAGATGCACAAGGGCAGCAATGGCTGGAGCTCGACTTGCCTGCAATTTGCAGTCGGGCGGCGTTTCAGAATTTGTTGCTTTCAGGATTTTCTCGCTCCGAGCCCACCTTGCCTCCTACTTAGCTAAGGTCGTCCATGTTTGCTGTGTTTCGTCGTATGTTTTCTGCCAAGGCCGGCAGCACGCCGACCGAGCCTGTCGCTGCAGCCACGAGCGACTTAAACCCTAACGACAGTGCGGCGCTCGCTCTCGATCCGACTCCCGGTCGCCTGGAGAGCCCCGATGTCGAGGTGGCCCCGACTCCCGATCGCCCCGATCGCCCCGATATCGATGTGATCGCTACCGCCGACCTGTCGTGGTGGGGTGCGAGCCACTGGTGGGTGTTTTTTCTGCTGTTCCTCATGCTGATGGTGTTGTCGGCGTTGCAAGGGTGGTACAACCCACAGTGGGCGGTGCCGCACAATTTGCCCCCTGGAGCATGGAGCGTGTTTGCAGCTGGGTTTGGATTTTTGGCGGTGTTGTCCTCACTCGCCATGATGGGTCAGTTGCAGCGGGCGGCCTTGGCGCAACAAGAGGCCTTGGTTAAATCCGAGACGCTGGCGCGAGAACAGGAGCAGGAAACCCGGCGCATCAACGAGGCCACGCAAGCGGCCATCCTGCGCCTGATGAACGAGCTCCAGCGCGTGGCCGAGGGCGACCTGACGCAGCAAGCCACGGTGAGCGAAGACGTGACCGGGGCCATTGCGGATACGGTCAACTACACGGTCGAGGAGCTGCGCAGTCTGGTGGCCCAAGTGCAGCGGACCACGGAGCGGGTGGGCGAAACCTCTGGCCGGGTTGAAAGCGCTTCCAATAAGTTGCTCTCTGCGTCGTCTGAGCAGCTGCACGAAATTCGTCAAACCGCGCAGTCGGTGCTTGATATGGCGGTGCGCATTGGACGCGTGTCGCAGCAAACGCAAGGTGCGGCAACTGCGGCGCAGCAATCGCGTCAGGCGGCCGAAACTGGGTCGCGTGCGGTGCACGAGGCGATCGAGGGCATGAACCGCATCCGCCAGCAGATGCAAGAGACTTCCAAGCGCATCAAACGACTTGGGGAATCTACACAAGAGATTGGCGAGATCACCGAACTGATCGACGACATCACCGAGCAGACACAAGTTCTGGCGCTCAATGCCGCCATCCAAGCCGCGGCGGCGGGCGAAGCTGGACGCGGCTTTTCGGTGGTGGCTGAGGAGGTGCAACGTTTGGCAGAGCGCAGCGCCGATGCCACCAGCCAGATTGCTGCGCGGGTGCGCGCCATTCAGGTCGATACCCAAGACGCGGTGCAGGCCATGGAGGGCTCGACGCGCGAGGTGGTTGAAGGCACGAAGCGCTCCGACAACGTGGGGGCGGCGCTTGCCGAGATCGATCGCTTGTCGGTGCAAGTGGCTGACCTGGTTGCCCAAATTGCCACCACCGCAACCCACGAAGCGCAGCAGGCTGGGGCGGTGGCGAAGCAGATCCAACACGGCTTTCTGGTGACCGAGCAAGCCAGCGAGGGCACGCGCGCTACGGTGCTGCAGTTGCGCGAATTGGCGCAACTGGCCGAAGAGTTGCGCCTGTCGGTGACTCGCTTTAAGATTGCCTGAGCCCAAGGCCGCCCATGAAAGCTGCCTTGAGCGCCTCCCCTGCCGATCCAACCAGCGCCCCCATGCAAACCAACCCGCACAGTGCGCTTGAAGCCGGATTGCAGCCCTTTGCTGCGTCAGAAGCGGTGAGTATGGGGCCCCTGGGATGGGTTTACGAAGAGCTGCGCCAGTGTCTGCAAGAGGCCGATGCCACGCTGCTGCGCTTTGTCTCTGACAATGTGGCGGCTCGCAGCGGCGACTTGGCCGAGATCGATGCCAGCGAGCTGCGGCTGCTTAGCCAGCGCTTGCACCAGGCGGTGGGGGCGCTGGAATTGGTCGAGTTGGCCGCAGCCGCTCAGACCTTGCGCGCCTTGGAGGCGGCTGTGGGCAAGCTGATCGCCAAGCCTGCCCTGGCCACCGAGGCGGCAGCCGCCGCCGTCAGCGCCGGCTGCCGGGTGTTGCTGGACTTTCTCTGGCGCGAACTGCGCCAGCGCCCGGTGTCGCCGCAAGCGCTGTACCCAACCTATCTGGCATGGCAGCAACTGGCCGGTGCGGCGCGCATTCATCCGGCTGATTTGTGGCCCTGCGAGCCGCGCATGGTGCCCCTGCCCGCTGGGCCGGCCTTGACCCCGGAACCGGCGTTGCGCACCCGGCTCGAGCGCCATGTGCTGGCGGTGGTCAAGAGCCGCGATGCCGCCGCAGCGGCGGCGTTGGTGCCCTTGACCGCTGGTTTGGCACGCGGGGCCTCAGTGCCCGAAGCGGCACAGTATTGGCTGGCTGCTGCGGCCTGCTTTGAGGCCTTGGCCGAGGGCTGTCTGCCCGACACGCTCTACGTCAAGCGGGCCGTTACCGGCGTGCTGACGCAATACAACGCCCTGGCCCAAGGCCGATTCGAGCCATGGGCACGCCACACCCACGACTTGCTGTACTTGGTGGCCCACTTGCCGGCTGCGGCCATCAGGATTGGCAGTTTGCATGTCCAGGCCATCCGGCAGACTTATGGCTGGCAGCCACCAGATTTGCTCGGGCAGTCAGAGTCAAATTTGGGGCAGGACGATTCGTTGCGGCTTGCACAGGCACAGTCTGCGTTGCATGCGGCCCAACGGGCCTGGGAGCGCCGGAGTGCCGGGGAGGGCGGCGATCAGTTTGGTGCAGCCATGCAGCGCTTGGGTGGCAGCCTAGATGCCTTGTGGCAGGGGTTGCCCCAGTCTGCGGTGCCTGATTCGACCCTTCAGCCGTCGGCTGATGCGGTTGCCCCCTCTTCAGACCCATCCAGAGCAACCAGCTGGGGCCGCGTGTGCACCGACCTGGTGCAAGGCCTCAGTCATGACCCTGCTGCATGGCCACCCGGGCTGGCGCTCGAAGTCTCCAGCACGCTGTTGTGCCTGGGTGCCGAGCTCGATGACTTCGATGCGCACCCGCAGATCGACTCTGCCGACTCGCGCTCGACCGAGCGGGTTGATGCAAACGCAGCGTACCAGCGCCAGCAGGACCTGCTGCAACGGTTGCATGCCTGCGCCCACGGACTGCCGCTGCCGCCTGCTCCCAGTTGGATGAGCGAGCGCTACCGCAACTTCAGCGAGCGCCAAAGCCAAGCCGCACTGTACGGGCAGATGCGCAGCGATTTGAACGAGCTCGAGCGTGCGCTCGAGACTTGGTTGCAGGCCAAACAAAGCGTCCCGACAGCCATGCCCGACGAAGCGATCTGGCCACGCTTCGATGCGCTGTACAAAATTGCCGAGTGGCTGGACTTGAAGCCTGTGGTTTCAACTTTGGGAGCAATGCGGCGTTGGTTTGCGGCCCTGGAGACAGCCAGCGCATCGCAGCGCGCAGAGTTGGAATCGGCCCAATGGTTGGCCGACAACTTTTCGGCCTTGGAGTTGCTGCTGGAAGCCATGTTGCAGCAAACCGAACTGGCTAGCGAGGCATTTGCGTTTGACCCTGCAACCGAACGCTTGCAGGCGTTGCGCCCGGTGGCTTCTGCGGCCACTTCGGCGCCTCAAATCAATGCGGCGGTGGATGCAGCCGGTGTCACCAAGGCCGACGCCGATTCTGTTTCGGAGTTGTCCGAGTCCGATGATTTGCTTGAGGTGTTTTTAGACGAGGCGCAGGCCCTGCAGGAGCAAATCACGCAATCGTTGGCGGCGTTGCAATTGCAGCCCGACAGCGCGCCGAACCTGCTGGCCACGCGCCGCGCCTTTCACACCCTCAAAGGCAGCGCCCGCATGGTGGGCCAGACGCAGGTGGGTCAATTGGCCTGGGGTGTGGAGCAGGTGCTCAACACCTGGCTGGCCGATCGCCTCCCGGCTACCCCCGATTTGTTGCAGCAGTGCGCAACCGCGTTGGAACGCATCCGCGAGGCTCTCGGCCTTGGATCGACTCAAGCCAGTGATGCGGCGTCAACAGTCGAATTCAAGCGACCCGAGCTCCCGGCTGCACCGATTGCCGAGGCTTCGTTGCCGCTCCAATCACCGCCCGACCCCGAGCGCGTGCCGCTGCTGCGCGATGCGCTTCAATTGCCGCCCGTGCTTGATCAGCCCGTCAAGGAAGTGGGGCCGCTGCGCATAGAACTCGATCTGTTCAACGTTTTTTTGGCCGAAGCCGACGACTGGTCGCGCCGTCTGCTGCAGGGGCTCGAGCAGCCGGAGCTGGCCACTGTACCGCCGCTCTTTGAATGGTCGCATGCGCTTGCTGGAGGCGCGGCCACAGTGGGTCATGAGGGTCTGTCACAGCTGGCGCGTGCCTTGGAGCAAGCACTGGAGCGGTTGCTGCCGGTTGCTGGGGGTGCCCGCTTGCAGCAGCCGGTGCAGGCGGTCTTGATTGAAGCGGCGCAGCAGATGCGCGCAATCCTGCACCAATTTGCTGCCGGTGTGTTGCGCAACCCTCAGCCCGAGACCTTGGCTGCTCTGGCGGGCTTGGTGCCATCAAGCGAAACGCGCTCTGAATCTGGTGCATTGCGGGTGGCTGGGGCTGCGCCAGGGGATCGATCCGGCGAGGTGACGTCAACGCCGCAGTCCACGGTCGTGCCCGAGGCTGAGTTGGCCCCCGCTTTTCTGAGCGACCTTGTACTCGACCCTGCTGTTTTTGCCGTTTTCGATGACGAGGCGCAGCAGTTGTTGCCTCAGCTGGGTGCCGCCTTGCGTCAGTGGAAAGCCCGTCCACAGCACGGGGTGGCACGCAGTGAGTTGCTGCGCCATCTGCATACCTTGAAGGGAAGCGCCCGTCTGGCCGGCGCCATGCAGCTGGGAGAGCGCTTGCATCGACTCGAAAGCCGGGTGCTGGCACTGCCTGATGTGCCCGAGTCCACCGCTTTGCATGCGCTCGAGCCAGAGCTGGAGCAGGTCGAAGCCGACCTGGCACAGCTGCGCCGCCGCAGCGCCCAAGCCAAAGTCAAGGCGCAAGCCGACGTTCCAGTTGCGCATCGGCCGAGCCATGCGGTGGCAGAGTTTGCGCCCGAGTTGCTGCAACCGAGTCCAGTGGTCAGTACCCTGAGGGTGCGCGCCGACTGGCTCGACCGGCTGGTGCTGCACGCCGCCGATCTCAGCCTGAGCCGCACCCGCATCGAGTCGGATTTGTTGGGTGTGCGCCGCTCGTTCGAGGACATGGCCACCAACGTGGCCCGTCTGCGCAGCCAGTTGCGCGAACTTGAACTGCAGACCGAATCGCAGAGATCTCCTGCCGTGGTGCAAGGTTCGTCTCCCGATCCGCGCTTCGACCCGCTCGAGCTTGACCGCTACACCCGATCCCAGGAGCTTACGCGCCTGATGGCTGAAGCGATCAACGACGTAGCCGTGGTGCAGCACCAATTGCAGCGGGCGATGCAGTCTGCTGAGGGCAACTTGGCAGCGCAGACCCGCCAGACGCGCGATTTGCAGCGGGATTTGTTGCGCAGCCGACTGGTGGCTTTTGATTCGCTGGGCGAGCGCTTGCAGCGCTGTGTGCGGCTGGCGGCTGAGGACTGTGGAAAAACGGCGGAACTGCGCCTAGAACACGGTGAACTCGAGCTCGAGCGCAGCGTCTTGGAGCGTTTGGTTCCAGTGCTCGAACACTTGTTGCGCAACGCGGTCGTGCACGGACTGGAGACCGATGTGCAGCGCCACCTGTTGCGCAAGCCGCTGCCTGGCCGGATTTCGATTGCGCTGCAATCCCACGACAAAGACCTGTCCATTACTTTGAGCGACGACGGCGCCGGGCTCGATAGCGAGCGCATACATCAGCGCGCTATCGCCTTAGGGCTGCATCCGAAGGCCGGGCAATGGAGTCTGGAGCAGGCCCAGCGGCTGGTTTTTGCTGTGGGTTTGAGCACAGCGGATGAGGTCACCCAAGTGGCTGGGCGTGGCATTGGGCTCGATGCCGTGCGCAGCGAGGTGCGTGCGCTCGGTGGTCGCATCGACTGCCTAGCACCCCCAGCGGGGGGGTGTGCATTTCGGCTTTGGTTGCCTCGCAGCAGCAGCTTTAGCCAGGTTCAGATGCTGCGTGTGGGTGATTTTGTCTTTGGCGTACCTTCCGACTTGGTGCTGCAAGTTCACCAAGCGCAAGCCCCTGCCCTTACAGCCGCCTACGTCCGAGGCCGCTGGTCTAGTGAGGCTGCAGGGCCGATCGCCTTTCATTGGGCTGGGGCACTGTTGGCCTTGTCGGCCGAGAGCACGGATGAGGCCTCGCAGCAGGCACGGCAGTGGCAGGTGGTTGAGTTTTATAGTGCGGGTCAGCGCGTGGCATGGCATGTGGACGAGGTGCTTGAGGTGCAAGAGGTGGTGCTCAAGCCCTTGGGCCCGCCTTTGGTGGGCTTGCCAGGCTTGGCAGGGGCCACTGCGTTGGCCTCGGGTGCCGTGTGCCTGATCTACAACCCGGTCGCCCTGACGGCCTTGTGCGCCGAGGCGGCGCGCCAGTGGGTGCGCGAACATCGCGCTGGCGCCACCAGCAAAACAGCAGCGACGCAGGCCACTCCCGTCGGGCCTGCAGCGGCCCCGCTGGTGCTGGTGGTAGACGACTCCATCACGGTGCGCCGCGTCACCCAGCGTTTGCTGCAGCGCGAGGGTTATCGCGTGGCGCTGGCCAGTGACGGTGTGCAGGCCTTGCAGCGTCTTGCAGTCGAGCAGCCCGCAGTGATGCTGTGCGATATTGAAATGCCGCGCATGGACGGGTTCGAGTTGCTGCATCGAATGCGCCTAGACCCGCGCTGGGCCGATTTACCGACCATCATGATCACCTCGCGCTTGGCTGAAAAGCACCGCCAGCATGCACGCACACTGGGGGTCGAGCATTACCTGGGCAAGCCCTATTCTGAGCTTGAACTGCTGGCTTGGGTGCGGGAAGCCTGTGCGCGCAGCGCTCAGCCCTAGGTTTCGGTGCGCGCCACGGCGTAGCGCTCGAGCGTGAGCGCGCGCGCCTCGAAGTGGTCCACCAGCGGCGCCGGGTAGTTGCGCCCCAGCGCCACGCCGGCTGCCGCCAGATCGTGGGCTGATGCGCGCCACGGTGCGTGCAGCTGCGCGTCGGGCAGGCTGGCCAATGGCGGCAAATAGCGCCGGATGAATTTGCCTTGGGGGTCGAACTTTTCGCTTTGCAGCACGGGGTTGAAGATGCGGAAGTACGGTTGCGCGTCGCAGCCGCTGGAGGCGCACCACTGCCAGCCGCCGTTGTTGGCGGCAAGGTCGAAGTCGATCAAATGATCGGCAAAGTAGCGCTCGCCCCAGCGCCAGTCCAGCCCCAGGTCTTTGCACAAAAAGCTGGCGGCCACCATGCGCAGGCGGTTGTGCATGTAGCCGCTCTGGTTGAGCTGGTGCATGGCCGCATCCACCAGCGGGTAGCCGGTCTGGCCCGCGCACCAAGCGGCAAAGTGGGCTTGCGCTGTTTTGCCGTGCTCCCAGCGGATGCGGTCGTAGACGGGCTTGAAGGCGCGCTCGGCCACGTGCGGAAAGTGGGCCAGTATCTGCTGGTAAAACTCGCGCCAGATCAGCTCGCTGAGCCAAGTGCTGGCGCCGGCCACCCCTTGTTGGTGCAGATCGTGCGCCAGCCGCACCGCTTGGCGGATGCTCAAGGTGCCAAAGCGCAGGTGCACGCTCAGGTAGCTGGGGCCTTTGAGGGCGGGGAAGTCGCGCGTTTGGCCGTAGTGCTCGATGCGCGCCAAAAAATCTTCCAGCAGCGCCAGCGCGCCGCGGCTGCCGGTGCGGATTTTGAGCTCGCGCAGGTTGCTGGGCACAAAGCCGAGCGCTTCCAACGGCGGCACCCCGGTGGCCAAGCCGGGCGGGCAGGGCGCCAGCGCGTCGGCAAAGCGCTCCACGGGGTGCGGCTGCGTGTGGCTGGGGGTGAGCGATTGCAGCCAAGCTTTTTTGTAAGGCGTGAACACGGTGAATGCGTGCCCGCTTTGGTTGAGGATTTCATGGCGTTCAAACACCACCTGGTCTTTGTAGGTGTGCAGCAGCACGCCCTCGTGCGCCAGCGCGCCGCGCACCTGGGCATCGCGGGCTAGGGCGGCGGGCTCGTGGTCGTGGTTGGCGTACACCGCCTGCACGCCCAGTTGCGCGGCCAGGCGCGGGATTTGCTCAATGGCGCGGCCGTGGCACACCAGCAGCCCCACGCCTTCGGTGCCGTTGCTGCGCCCGAGCGCGCGCAGCTGCTCGTCGAGGTCGATGAGCGACTCGTGGATGAACTCGACCCGCCGGTCCGCCTGCAGGCCGCGCTCGAGCAGCGGTTGCAAGATGTCGGTATCGAACACAAAGACGCACCAGACGCGCTGGCACTGGCGCAGCGCTTGATGCAGTGCAGCGTGGTCGTGGCTGCGCAGGTCGCGGCGCAGCCAGACCAGACCGCTGGGGTAGGTTTTGGGGGCTAGGGTCATGTGGGTGGGCGCTTAGAATGCACGGCATGAATTCGGATTTTGCACCCACTGACCTGACACACCATTTTTTAATCGCCATGCCGGGCCTCAAAGACGAGCTTTTTGGCAAAAGCGTGGTGTTTTTGTGCGAGCACTCGCCGCGCGGGGCCATGGGTTTGATCATCAACAAACCCAGCCATCTCACCGTGGGCGAGTTGTTCGAAAAGGTCGATTTGCCGCTGCGCCGCAGCGAGCTGGCGCCGCAACCGGTGTTGCTCGGCGGGCCGCTGCAAACCGACCGCGGCTTTGTGCTGCACCCGGCCATGGGGGCGGTGCAGGCGGTGGGCAGCGACCACACCCCACCGGCGGTGGCGCGCGCCCTGCGCGAAGCGCTGGCCGGCCTCGAGTCCGATGACGCAGCGCAACCCGAGCGCGATGCGTCGGCGCGCAACGAGCAGCCCGTTGACGATCCCAATGTGCAACCCGACGCGCCGCCAGACGCACAATCTGAGGCCAGCGCGCCATCGGCGCTGCCCAGCGCCTACGCGGCCAGCCTCAAAATCGCCGGCAGCGGGCTGGAGATGACCAGCTCGCGCGACGTGCTCGAGGCCATGGCCTGCGGCGCTGGGCCCAGCAAAATGTTGTTTACCCTCGGTTACGCCTCGTGGGGCGAGGGCCAGCTCGAGTCCGAGATCGGCGAGAACAGCTGGCTGACAGTAGACGCCGACCCGGCCCTGATTTTCGACACCCCGCTGGCGCAGCGCTACGAAAAAGCCATGGCCTTGCTGGGGCTGCAGTCGTGGATGCTGGCACCGGGCGCGGGGCATGCATGACGGCGGTCAGCGTGGTCTCGCCGCCAGACGCCGCTTTGGCTGCGGCCGTGGCACCCAGCCCGCTGCAGTCCGTACCAGACAGCCAGCAGCGGTTTTTGGCCTTTGACTGGGGGCTCAAGCGCACCGGCGTGGCGAGCGGCAACCGCCTGACGCGCAGCGCCAGCCCACAGCCCACGCTGCGCGCCGAAGGGGCGGCGCGCTGGCCGCTGATCGAAGCGCGCGTGCGCGAATGGCAGCCCGATGCGTTGGTGGTGGGCATTCCCACCCACCCCGACGGCGCTGCACACGCCAACACGGCGCTGGCGCAAAAATTTGCGCGCCAGTTGCGCGGCCGCTTTGCTTTGCCGGTGTACGAGGTGGACGAGCGCTACAGCAGCACCGAAGCCCACAGCCAGGGCGCGCGTGACGCCGATGCCGCCGCCGCCTGCATCATCTTGGAGCAGTTTTTGAGGAGCCTGCCATGAGCCATTTGCTACTCGATGCCGAACAGCTGTACGCCGAGCTCAAGCGCGGCGTGCAAACCCTGCTGGCCGGCAGCGCCACGACGCCGCACCTGGTTGGGGTGGCCACCGGCGGGGCCTGGCTGGCCGAGCGCTTGCACGCCGAGCTGGGTTTGCCGGGCCGCGCCGGCGTGATTTCGTCGGCCCTGCACCGCGACGACTACGCCCAGCGCGGCCTGCGCGCGCGCGGCGGCCAAACCAGCCTGCCCTTTGAGGTGAGCGGCGCCGAGGTGCTGCTGATCGACGACGTGCTCTACACCGGCCGCACGCTGCGCGCCGTGATCAATGAGCTCTACGACTACGGTCGCCCAGCCTGTGTGCGGCTGGCGGTGCTGGTGGATCGCGGCGGGCGCGAGCTGCCGCTGGCGGCCGACTTTGCCGCCGTGCGGCTGCCGCTGGACCGCGCGCTGCGCTTTGACTTGGTGCGCCGCGCCGAGGGCGGCTTCGACTTCGAGGTCGCCCCCGCCAGCCCTGTTTCCAGCGCTATGTCCGGCAGCAGCCTAAAGGGGAGCGCCACATGAGCCCCAACCCGCAACTCAACCGCCACGGCGAACTCGTCCACCTGCTCTCGACCGAGGGGCTGCCGCGCGAGATTTTGCTGCACATCCTCGACACGGCGGCCAATTTCGTGGGTGTGCACCAGCGCGAAGTCAAAAAAGTGCCGCTGCTGCGCGGCAAGAGCGTGTTCAACCTGTTTTTCGAGAACAGCACCCGCACCCGCACCACCTTCGAGATCGCCGCCACGCGCCTGTCGGCCGACGTGATCAACCTCGACATCGGGCGCAGCTCGGCGGCCAAGGGCGAATCGCTGCTCGACACCATCGCCAACCTGAGCGCCATGGCGGCCGACATCTTTGTCGTGCGCCACAGCGAATCGGGCGCGCCCTACCTGATCGCGCAGCACGTGGCGCCGCACGTGCATGTGATCAACGCCGGCGACGGGCGCCACGCCCACCCCACGCAGGGGCTGCTGGACATGTACACCATCCGCCACCACAAGGGCGACTTCAGCCAGTTGTCGGTGGCCATCGTCGGCGACGTGCTGCATTCGCGCGTGGCGCGCTCCGACATCCACGCCCTGCGCACCTTGGGCTGCCCCGACGTGCGCGTGGTCGGGCCGCGCACGCTGGTGCCCGCCGATCTGGCCTCGATGGGGGTGCGCGTCTGCCACGACCTGGAGCAGGGCATCCGCGGCTGCGACGTGGTGATCGCACTGCGGCTGCAAAACGAGCGCATGAACGGCGCCCTGCTGCCTTCGAGCCAAGAGTATTTTCAATGCTTTGGCCTCACGCCCGAGCGGCTGCGCTGGGCCAAGCCCGACGCGATCGTGATGCACCCGGGGCCGGTCAACCGCGGCGTCGAGATCGACTCCAGCGTGGTCGATGGCGCGCAGAGCGTGGTGCTGGCGCAAGTGACCTTTGGCATCGCGGTGCGCATGGCGGTGATGGGCATCGTCGCCGCCAATGAAGCCTAAACGAACAGCGGAGCAGCAAGCATGAAGACACTGATTCGGGGCGGGCGGCTGATCGACCCGGCCAGCCAGACCGATCGGCTGGCCGACGTGGCCATCGCCGGCGGGCGCATCGTGCGCATCGCGGAGCCGGGCGCGGCGTGGCCCAATACTGCGTCAGAATCTGCGTCCGATTCTGCGCCCGAGCGGGTGCTCGACGCCAGCGGCTGCTTGGTCGTGCCCGGCCTGGTGGACCTGTGCCTGCGCCTGCGCGAGCCGGGGCAGGAGCACGCCGGCATGCTGGAGTCCGAGCTGGGGGCGGCGCTGGCCGGCGGCGTCACCAGCCTGGTCTGCCCGCCCGACACCGACCCGGTGCTCGACGAGTCCGGCCTGGTGGACATGCTCAAGGCGCGGGCGCAAAAGCTGCGCCAAGCGCGCGTGTTTCCGCTCGGTGCGCTCACGCGCGGCCTCAAGGGCGAGGCGCTGACCGAGATGGTGCAGCTCAGCCAGGCCGGCTGCATCGGCTTTGGGCAGGCCGAGCTGCCGATCGTCAACACCCAGGTGTTGCAGCGCGCTTTCCAGTACGCCGCCACCTTTGGCTACAGCGTTTGGCTGCGGCCGCAAGACTTCTGGCTGGGCCAAGGCGTGGTGGCCAGCGGCCCGCTGGCTACGCGCATGGGCTTGAGCGGCATACCCGTGGCGGCCGAGGTGCTGGCGGTGCACACCGCGCTGGAGCTGCTGCGTGGCGTGCACGCCAGCGCCTCGAGATCCGGGCCGGGGCTGCGCCTGCACCTGTGCCGGCTCAGTTCGGCCGCTGCGGTCGAACTGGTGCGTCAGGCCAAGGCGGCCGGTTTGCCACTGAGCTGCGACGTGAGCGTGCACAACCTGCACCTGTGCGACACCGACATCGGCCACTACGACACCCGCGCGCGCCTGCAGCCGCCGCTGCGCCAGCCCAGCGACCGCGCCGCGCTGCGCGCCGCGCTGGCCGACGGCACCATCGACGCGCTGGTGTCGGACCACAACCCGGTGGCGGCCGACGCCAAGGTGCTGCCCTTTGCCGAGGCCGAACCGGGCGCCACGGCGGTTGAGCTGCTGGCGGGTCTGGCCTTGCTGTGGGCCGAACAAGAGCGGCTGCCGCTGCTGCGCGCGCTCGAGGTGCTCACCGCCGGGCCGGCGCGGGTGCTGGGGGGCAGCCTGGGCTCGCTGCAAGACAGCTTGGGCCGCATCAGCGAAGGCGGTGTGGCCGACCTGTGCCTGATCGACCCCCGGCGCCCTTGGACGGTGGCCGCCGGCGCGCTGCGCAGCCAAGGCCGCACCACCCCCTTCGACGGACGCGAGCTGCCGGCCAGCGTGCGCGCCACGCTGGTGGGCGGGCAGGTGGTCTATGACGCGGCGCAGCCGCGCCGGGCTTGATGCGGCGGTGGCTTAATACATGAAGCGCGTGCGCGCCATCGGGCGCCTGCTGCGGCTGGCGGGCCATATCTTTTGGGCCCTGTACCTGCTGCTGTACCGTTTCCCCAAGCTCGGGGCGCCCGAGCGCGAGCGCATTGTGCGCGCTTGGACGCAGCAGGCGCTGGCGATCATGGGGGTGCGGCTGCAGGTGCTGTGCGAGCCGCCCTCCGCCGGGCCCTTGTTGGTGATCTGCAACCACATTTCCTGGCTCGATATTTTGATCATCAACGCCAGCCAGCCGTGCCGCTTTATCTCCAAGGCCGAGGTGCGGCGCTGGCCGGTGCTGGGCACCTTGGTCGAGCGCGCCGGCACCTTGTTCATCGAGCGCCAAAAGCGCAGCGACGCGCTGCGCGTGGCGCAGCAGGCTTCTGCCGCGTTGCGTGCGGGCGATCTGGTGGCGCTGTTCCCTGAGGGCACCACGGGCGACGGGCAGGGCATTCTGCCCTTTCATGCCTCCCTGTTGCAGGCGGCGGTGGATGCCGACTGCCCAATCCTGCCCGTGGCCGTGGTCTATCTGCACGGCCACGGGCAGGCGCTGCTGGGCGAGGCGGCGCGCCACGAGGCGCCGGTGTACTGCGGCAACACCAACCTTTTTGCGTCGGTCTGGCGCATCGTTTGCGCCCGCGACCTGCAAGCCACCTTGCACTGGGGCGAGCCCGATGCGGCGCAAGGGCGCGACCGCCGCGCCTGGGCCGAGTCGCTGCGCACCGAGATCGGCCGCTTGGCCGACCAGCCCTTGCTGCCGCGCACCGGCGAGCCGCCGCGCTGGAAAAAAAACGCCTGACCGTCCGGATCAAAAAACGGCCTGATTGTGGTTCGGGGCTGGGGGCCTTGGCTGGGTGTGTCACTCGGGCGCTGGCGGTCGGTCCATTGCACCTAGGTTGACTCCGCCCGCCGGACGCAGCCGCGGGTCGCCCAGCGCCGGTTTGCTGCGCGCGGTGCCATAGTCGGCGCGCAGTTGCGCCAGCTGCGTGCGCTGGCTGTCGGAGGCGGCAATGTCGCTGCCATAGCGCTGCAGCACCAGCCAGGCCGTCTCTACTGCTCGGGCGTTTAACGAGCCTTGGGCGGTGCGCAGCAACTCGGCAAAGGCAGTTTTGGGCTCGCCGCCGTTGGCGGCCTTGAGCGTGCGCTCGATCAATTCCACCATGTGATCCTGAGCCTGCTGCAGGCGCTCGACAAACGGAGGGTGGGCGCTGGCGGCGTTGGCCAAGAGGTCGCCCATGGCTTTGCTGGTGGCAAAGCGGCGCCCCATGCGATCGATCGCTTTCGGGTCTGGCAGCAGATCCCTTTGGCGCTGCCCTAGGTAGGCCAAGGCGCAGAGCAGGTTGCAGGCGGCCTCCATGTCGAAGGTCGGTGCGTCGATCTGCTGGCACGCTTGGGCAATCAGGTTGCGGGCTTTGTCCACCTGCCCTTGTTGGTCGTGGGACAAGGCGGCGATCAGGTCGGTGCAGCGTTGCAAGCGCAGATCGTGCGGGGTGGCGCGCAGGCGTTTGCGCAGCTCGGCTTGGTGGCGCTCGAGTTGCGCCGGTTGCTGGTGCGCATAGGCCGACAGGGCCAACAGCAGGAGGCACTCGCTGTCGAACATTTTGGAATCCAGCCCGAGGTAGGTGGAGCGCTCCAGCAGCTCAAAAGCGCGTTCGCGATCGCCGCAAAAAAAGGCCAGCATGCCCAGCCGCTGCTGGCGGCCGATGGCCATTGGGGTGAGGGTCAGCGCTTTGTGCAGGGTCGATAGTGCCTCTTGAAACTGGCCCAGCTCCAATTGGGCGCGGCCCAACACGTCGTAGGCCTCGGGGTAGTCGGGGGCGGCTTCGATCAAGGCCTTGAGGGTCTGCAGGGCCGCGTGGGTGGCGCCAGCGTCGAGCTGCGCGCGCGCCACGCCGAGCAAGGCCCAGGGCTTGGGGTCGGCGTCCCACAGCAGTTGAAACAAGGCGCGCGCCTCGTCCATGCGCTCGAGCCGCAGCAGCACCTCGGCCCCCAGGCGGCCCGCTTGTTGCCACTGCGGCCCGCGCGCGGCCACGCGTTCGTGCGCCAGCCGCACCGCTTCTTCGGGCTGCTGTGCTTCCAGCGCTTGGTAGATGGGCAGCAGCGCGGCCTTGCGCAGCCGCGCCTGCTCGATGCGGTCGTACAGGCTGCCGGCCGAGTAAGGGCGCACGATGTAGCTGTCCACCGAGGACTCGGCGGCTTCGCTCACTTTGAGGTAAGTGGCTTCGTCGGTAAGCAAAATAAACACCGTGGCGTAGGGCAGCAGCCCGCTGCGGCGCAGGTCGTCGAGCAGCTCTTGGCCGCTGCCGCCGCCCTTGGGGAACTGGTCGCCACAGATCACCACGTCGAAGGGGTTGCGCTCCAGTTCGCGCCGCGCCTCGCTGATGCGGCTGGTTTGGCTCACCGACTGCAAGCCCATGCCGCGCAACTGGCCGGCCAGAGTCATGCGCGTGCTCGGGTTGCCATCGACCACCAAGGCCGCCGACTGGTGCAGTGCGCGCGGACGGTTGGGCGCAGAAGCGGGCGGGGGCGGAGCAAGGGGCCGGTTCATGAAAGGGCGGGCGGGATTTGAAAGCGACTGTAACCGAGGCGGGCGTGCACCCATTTGGGGCAGCAGGGCAGCGCAATACCAGGCACACTTATTGCTTTTGATGTTGGTGTCTGGCGCGCAAACATTTGCATCTTGTTGTGCTCCAGCTTTCCCATGGCAGCGTGTCAATTTCATGAAAGCCTGAACCAACTGCTGCTAAGATTGACACCCTGGTTGTTTTGATGGGCATTTTGCTTAACCTTTACCCTCCACTCTACAAGGAGTTTTGCTTGAAAAAGATCTTTGCCATCGCCGCCTTGGCGGCCAGCTTGGGCTTTGCAGCCCAGGCCCAGACCCCGGCACCGGCTGCCGCTGCAGCCGCCACCGCCAACCCGGTGCGCTTGGGTGTGCTGTTGGGCTTTACCGGCCCGATCGAGTCGCTTACCCCGGCCATGGCCGCCAGCGCCGAGTTGGCGATCCGCGAGGTCAACGCCAGCGGCCTGTTCCTGCGCGGCACGCGCGTGGAAGCGGTGCGCGCCGACTCGACCTGCGTCGATGCCGCCGCCGCCACCGCCGCCGCGCAGCGCCTGATCACGGCCGAGCGCGTGAACGCCATCGTCGGCGCCGACTGCTCGGGTGCCACCACGGCCGTGCTGCAAAACGTGGCCGTGCCGCGCGGCGTGCTGATGGTCTCGCCGTCCTCGACCTCGCCGGCCCTCACGGGTGTGCGCGACAACGACTTCTTCTTCCGCACCGCACCGTCGGATGCGCGCCAAGGCGAAGTGATCGCTGAGCTGCTGCGCGAGCGCGGCATTACGCGCGCCGCCATGACCTTCACCAACAACGACTACGGCCGCGGCTTGTCGAGCAGCATCCGCAGCAACTTCGAGCGTTTGGGCGGGCGCATCACCATTTCGGCTGCGCACGAAGACGGCAAGGGCGACTACACCGCCGAAGTGGCGGCGCTGGCCGCTGCCGGGGGTGAAATCCTGATCGTGGCGGGCTACGTCGATCAAGGCGGGCGCGGCATCATCCGTTCGGCGCTCGACAGCGGCGCCTTCAGCCGCTTCTTCCTGCCCGACGGCATGATCGGCGACAGCCTGCCACCGGCCATCGGCGCGGGCCTGAACGGCTCCTTCGGTACCAAGCCTGGCTCCGAAAGCCCCGGCGGCACCCGCTTCGAGGCACTGGCGCGCGCGGCCAATATCCGCATCGGCCCATACACCTACGAGTCTTATGATGCCGCTGCGCTGATTTTGTTGGCCATGCAGTCGGCCAACTCGACCGACAGCGCACGGGTGCGCGAGCACATCATGGCGGTGGCCAACGGCCCCGGCGAGACCATCAACGCCGGTGATCTGGCGCGCGGGCTGCGCATTCTGGCGGCCGGCGGGCGCATCAACTACGAAGGGGCCTCGGCCGTGCGCCTGATCCCCCCCGGCGAATCGGCCGGTGGCTTTAGGCTCATCGAAGTGCGCAACGGCCGCATGGAAACCACGGGCTTTCGCTGACCGTTAATCCGCAGCCAGCCGCCCTTGCAAAGGGGCGCTGGCGCCCTTTTAGTCCACGCCCAACAAAACGGTCCGCCCAATCGGTGCGGGCCGTTTGTTTTGTAGCCATGATAGAAGTCCAAAACCTACGGATGCAGTTTGGTGGCATCCGCGCCGTCGATGACGTGTCGCTGACCATCGAGGCCGGGCGCATCACCGGCCTGATCGGCCCCAACGGCGCCGGCAAGACCACGCTGTTCAACGTCATCGCCGGGCATTACCAGCCCACGGCGGGGCGCGTGCTGCTCGACGGCGCCGACATCACCGGGCTGGCGCCGCACCAGTTGTTTGCCAAGGGCTTGCTGCGCACGTTCCAGATCGCGCACGAGTTTGCCACCCTGACGGTGCGCGAAAACCTGATGATGGTGCCTCCGCGCCAGAGCGGCGAGACGCTGCTGGGCACTTGGTTGCGCCCGGGCCAGGTGCGCGCCGAAGAAGCAGCGGTGCGCGCCAAGGCCGACGATGTGATCCGCTTTTTGCAGATCGAAGCCGTGGCCGACGAACTGGCCGGCAACCTCTCGGGCGGGCAAAAAAAGCTGCTCGAGCTCGGGCGCACCATGATGACCGAGGCCAAGATCGTGTTTCTGGACGAAGTCGGGGCCGGCGTCAACCGCACCCTGCTCAACACCTTGGGCGACGCGATTTTGCGCCTGAACCGCGAGCGCGGCTACACCTTTTGCATGATCGAGCACGACATGGACTTCATCGGCCGCCTGTGCGACCCGGTGATCGTGATGGCCGAAGGCCGGGTGCTGGCGCAGGGCAGCGCCGCCGAAGTGATCGCCAACGAGCAAGTCATCGAAGCCTACTTGGGCCGCGGCCTGAAGAACAAACCGGGGGCGGCGCCATGAGCTTTCTGATCGCAGAACACATGACCGGCGGCTACGGCGGCAGCGACATCCTGCACGACTGCACCATTGCTGTAGAGCAAGGCCAGATCGCGGTCATCGTCGGGCCCAACGGCGCCGGCAAATCAACCGCCATGAAAGCCATCTTCGGACTGCTCAACCTGCGCCACGGCCAGGTGCGCTTCAACGGCGAGGACATCGGCGCTTTGAGCCCGCAGCAGCGCGTGCTCAAGGGCATGGGCTTCGTGCCGCAGACGCACAACGTGTTTACCTCGATGAGCGTCGAAGAAAACCTCGAGATGGGCGCTTTCATCCGGCGCGACGACATTCGGCACTCGCTCGAGCAGGTCTATGCGCTGTTTCCGGTGCTCAAGGAAAAGCGGCGCCAGCCGGCCGGCCAGCTCTCGGGTGGGCAGCGCCAGCAGGTGGCGGTCGGGCGCGCCCTCATGACCCAGCCCAAGCTGCTGATGCTCGACGAACCCACGGCCGGCGTGTCGCCGATCGTCATGGACGAACTGTTTGACCGCATCATCGAGGTCGCGCGCAGCGGCATCGCGATTTTGATGGTCGAGCAAAACGCGCGCCAGGCGCTCAACATCGCCGACAAGGGCTACGTGCTGGTGCAGGGCAGCAACCGCTACACCGACAGCGGCGCGGCCTTGCTGGCCAACCCCGAGGTGCGGCGCACCTTCCTTGGAGGTTAAAAAAACATGGACGATATCCTCAACGCCTTGGCGCTTTTTACCAACTTCGTGCTGCTGCCCGCAGCCGTCTACGGCAGCCAGCTCGCGCTCGGCGCTTTGGGCGTGACGCTGGTCTATGGCATCTTGCGCTTTTCCAACTTCGCCCACGGCGACACCATGGCTTTTGGTACCATGATTGCCATTTTGTTCACTTGGTGGCTGCAGGCCAAAGGCGTGAGCCTGGGCTTTTTGCCCACTGCGCTGCTGGCCATACCGGTGGCGGTGCTGGTCACGGTGGGTTTCGCGCTGCTCTCGGACCGCTGGGTCTATCGCTACCACCGGGTCAAGAAAGCCCCGGCGGTGGTGTTCCTGATCTGCTCGGTGGGGGTGATGTTCCTGCTCAACGGCATCGTGCGCTTCGTCATCGGGCCGGGCGAACAACACTTTGTCGATGGCGAGCGCTTCATCTTTACCGTGGCGCAATTTCGCGAGTTCACCGGGTTGGAGCGCGGCATCGCCTTTCGCACCAGCCAGGCGCTGACGCTGGTGAGCGCGCTCGTCATCGTCGTGGCGCTGTTCTGGTTTCTCGAGCGCAGCCGCACCGGCAAGTCGATGCGCGCCTACTCCGACAACGAGAACCTGGCGCTGCTCTCGGGCATCAACCCAGAGCGGGTGGTGCTGATCACCTGGGTGCTGGCGGCGGCGCTGGCCACCGTGGCCGGGGTGCTGTACGGGCTCGACAAGGGCTTTAGGCCCTTCACCTACTTCCAGTTGCTGTTGCCCATCTTTGCTGCCGCCATCGTCGGCGGTTTGGGGAGCCCGCTGGGGGCGATTGCGGGTGGCTTCATCGTTGCCTTTTCCGAGGTACTGGTGACTTACGCCTACCGGCAGGTGCTCGATTACCTCGGCCCTGAAGCGTGGGAGCCGGTGGGTTTGATGCAGCTGCTCTCGACCGACTACAAGTTTGCGGTCTCGTTCGTCATTTTGGTGCTGGTGCTGCTGATACGGCCCACCGGCCTGTTCGGAGGCAAATCGGTATGAACGCCTGGTTGAATCGCTACATCGGGGCGCCGACGCTGTTTGGCCTCATGGGCTTGGCGCTGGTGCTGGTGGGGGTGTTGCAGAGTTGGTCGCTGGCGCTGACCATCGCCATCTACTGCGTCATCGGCGCCATCATGGCGCTGGGCCTGAACGTGCAGTGGGGCTACGCCGGCCTGTTCAACGTCGGCCTGATGGGTTTTGCGGCGCTGGGAGGGATCGCGGCCGTGCTGGTCTCGATGCCGCCCACCCCCGAGGCCTGGCAGGCCGGGGGCTCGGGCATCATCGCTTCGGTGCTGCTGTCGCTGGCCACGCTGGCCGTGGCGCTGCTGGTTTATCAGCGCATGCGCCGAGGCCGCGCGCGCATGTGGGCCATGGTGCTGATCTTGCTGGGCGGCTACCTCATCACGCGCCAGTTCTTTGACCCGGCGGTGGAGCTGATCGAGGCCGTGAACCCGGCCGCCACCGGCTACCTCGGCGGGGCCGGCTTGCCGATCATGCTCTCGTGGGTGGTGGGTGGCTTTTTTGCTGCCGGGGCGGCGTGGCTGATCGGCAAGATCACGCTCGGGCTGCGCTCCGACTACCTGGCCATCGCCACGCTGGGCATCGCCGAGATCATCCTGTCGGTGCTGCGCTTCGAGGAGTGGCTCACGCGCGGGGTCAACAACGTCAACGGCCTGCCGCGCCCGCTGCCGCAAGAGATCGACCTGCAGCAAACCGCCTGGGTGCAGGAGTGGGCGCTGCGCCTGGGCACCACGGTGCCCGATCTGGCCTCGATCACGGTCAAGCTCGGCTACCTCGGCCTGGCGCTGGGGGTGCTGCTGCTGCTATTCTGGCTGGCGCAAAGCGCGATCCACTCGCCCTGGGGCCGCATGATGCGCGCCATCCGCGACAACGAAACCGCCGCCGAGGCCATGGGCAAAGACGTGACCGGCCGCCACCTGCAGGTGTTCGTGCTCGGCTCGGCCATCATCGGCGTGGCCGGCGCCATGCTGGTGACCATCGACGGCCAGTTCACGCCCAACGCCTACAACCCGCTGCGCTTCACCTTCCTGATCTGGGTCATGGTGATCGTGGGCGGCTCGGGCAACAACCTGGGCGCCATTCTGGGCGGCTTCCTGATCTGGTTCTTCTGGGTGCAGGCCGAACCGATCGGGTTGTGGTTTATGGACGTCGTCACCGGCACGCTGCCGGCCGAGAGCTGGCTGCGCGCGCACCTGCTCGAAGGCGCGGCGCACATCCGGCTGATGGTGATGGGCATGATCTTGCTGCTGGTGTTGCGCTTTAGGCCGCACGGCCTGATTCCGGAGCGCAGCGAACGGCCGCATTCGCTGCGGCGCTAGCGCAGCAGCTCCCGGTCGCGGGAGCGCTCAGGGGGCCAGCAGCAGCTGCGCGACCCCCGAGGGGTCGCGCACGGCGTGGGTGTGCACCTGCCAGACCGCGTGCACCAGCTCGGGCTGCAACACGCTGGCCGGTGCGCCGCTGCCCACTAGGCGGCCGTCTTGCAGCACCCAGCAGCAGTCGGCGTAGCGCAGCGCCAGATTCAGGTCGTGCAGCACCAGCAGCACGCCGGCGCCGCGCTGGCGGCTCCACTGGCGCAGCGTGTTCAAGGTGGTATGCTGGTGCTGCAGGTCGAGCGCGGCGGTGGGTTCGTCGAGCAGCAGCCAGTTCGAGCGCCCATCGGCGCTGGGGTGCCAGACTTGGGCCAGCGTGCGCGCCAGTTGCACCCGGGCGCGTTCGCCACCGCTGAGCTGGCGGATGCTGCGCTGCGCCAGGTGCGCCACCGCGCAATGCTCGAGCGCGGCGCGCACGATTTGCTCTTCGTCGGGCTGCGGCTGCAAGCGGTGCGGGTAGCGTCCGAGCTCGACCACCTCCTGCGCCGTGAAGTCAAAGGCCGGCACCAGTTCCTGCGGCAAAAAAGCGCGCCGGCGCGCCAGCGCGGCGGCGTTGCGGCTGTGCAGCGCCTCGCCGTCTAGCCAAACCTGGCCTATCTGTGGGCTGCGCAAGCCGCCGAGCACGTGGAGCAGGGTCGATTTGCCGGCGCCGTTGGGGCCCAGCAAGACCCCGATTTGGCCTGCGGCGAGCTGCAAATCGATGCCCTCGAGCAGGGCGCGGCCATGTTGCTGCACCGTGATGGCTCGGGCCAGCAGGCCGCTGTGCTGTGCTGCAGCGCTGACGCTGGGCAGAAGGGCGCTGGCGGGCAGGCGAGCGTTCATGGGTGCGGTGCTTTCAGAGTGTGCGCGCGTGCGCGCTGCGCAGCAGAAGCAAAAAGAACGGCACCCCCACCAGCGCGGTGATGATGCCCAGCGGCAACTCGGCCGGCGCGATCACGGTGCGTGCCCAGGCGTCGGCCAGCAGCACCAGCACCGCCCCGAGCAGGGCCGAACCCGGCAAGACCCAGCGGTGATCGGGCCCGGCCAGCAGACGCACGATGTGCGGCGCCACCAGCCCGATGAAGCCGATGATGCCGGTGGTGGCGGTCACGGCCCCGACCACCAGCGCGGTCAGCAAAATGCAAGCGAGCTTGAGGCGTTCCACCGGCACCCCGAGCATCACCGCCTGCGCCTCGCCCAGCGCCAGCGCGTTGAGCGGGCGCGCCAAGCGCTGCGCCAGCACCACCGTGGCCAGCGCGATCAGGCCCACCACCAGCACCGCCTCCCAGCGCGCTCCGCCTAGGCTGCCCAACATCCAGAACTGCAGGTTGCGCAACTGCTCGTCGGTGGCCAGATAGCTCAGCAGGCCGATGCCGGCACCGGCCAGCGCGTTGATGGCAATGCCGGCCAGCAGCATGATCCCGACCCGGGTGCCGCCGTCGCCCAGCGACAGCGTGTAGATCAGCGCCGTGACCAGCAACCCGCCCAAAAAGGCCATCAGCATCAGCGGCCAAGTGCCCAGCGCCAGCGGCACCTCGGGCCACCACAGGCTGCCGAGCACGATGGCAAAGGCCGCTGCCAGCGCGGCGCCGCTGCTGACGCCGATCAGGCCGGGATCGGCCAGTGGGTTGCGAAACAAGCCCTGCATCAGGGCCCCGGCCACGCCCAAGCCAGCCCCGGCGGCCACGGCCAGCACCAGGCGCGGCAGACGGATGTTGAAGAACACCAGCTCGGCCGCGCTGCGTTCGGCACCGGGCCACCAATACGTGGTGAACGCCGCCGCCAGCACGGCCGGCAGTTCGCGCAGCGGCAGGCCAAAGGCCCCTTGACCGCTGGACCAGATCAGGCTGGCCAACAGGGCCACGCCTAGCCCCAGCAGCACCCAAGGGCCACGGCGCGAACTCGGCAGCAGCAGCCCAGCCAAGCCAGCCAGCCCGGCGCGCTTCAAGACCAGCGTATTCATGCCGCGATCAGACCGCGGTGCAGGGCCTCGAGCACCTGCGCCAGCCGGGGCCCAAAGCCCAGCAGCGCCAGCGCGTCTTGGTGCCACAGCGCGGCACCGCTGTGGCGCCGCTGCCAGGCGGGCGTGAGTGCCAGTTCGGGGCGCCGCCAAAAGCCCTCGGCACCGCCCACCGCCTGCAAGCTCTGCGTGGTGGTGACGATCACATCTGGGGCAGCGGCGGCCATGGATTCCGCCGTCAGGGGTCTGAAGCCATTGAAGCCCGAAACCACGTTGCGCGCGCCAGCCAGCGTTAGCATGGCGTGGGCGGCGGTTTGGCCCCCGGCCACCAGCGGGCTGCCGCCATGCGCCATGATGAACAACGCCCGCGGCGTCGGGCCGCGGTAGGCTTGCACTTGGGCACGCACGCGGGTCCATTCCTGTTCGAGTTGGCGCAGCAAGTCTTGCGCCGCTGCGCCGCGCCCGGTGGCGCGGCCGGCGGCTTGCACGGTGCGCCTCACATCGTCCCATTCGTGGCGGCGCTCGATCAGCTCGACTTGCACCCGGGCCGAGTGCAGTTGCTGCAGCACCAGCGGCGGCCCCGAGCCGGCCAGCGCCAGCACCACGTCGGGGCGCAGCGCCAGCAGCCCTTCGGCCGAGAGCTGGCGCATATAACCCACCTTGGGCGTGGCTTGCGCCGCCGCCGGGTACAGGCTGGTGGTGTCGGTGCCCACCAGTTGCGCCTCGGCCCCGAGCGCAAACACGGCTTCGGTCAGGCTGCCACCCACCGTGATCAGGCGTGGGCTGCGCGCGCTGGCCGCCGCCGCGCCCGTGGCCAGCGCCGCCAAGGCCAGGGCGCAGGCGCGCCGCGTCAGGGCCGGGGCGGCAGAAGCGCCGGCGTTGGATCCAGCGCATGCTGCCAGACGCAGTGCCGGAGCCGCATCAGCCGCTGCCCTCAGGTGCACGGGCTGGCTCATGCCGACGCGCCTTCTTCAGCCCCCGACAGGTGCGCCAGCAAATGGCGCCACTCGGTCAGCTCGGGCTTGCCGGGTTTGCGTGCGCCAAAAAACAAGGCCATGAGATCGCCGTGTGCATCGAACACCTCGAGCGAGCTGATGGTGCCGTCGCTGCTGGGCTTTTCCACCACCCAGACGTCGCCGATGTGGTCTTCGCGCAGGTGCAGGTTGAAGCCGGGGTCGAGCACATTCAGCCACACTTGGCCGCGCATTTCCAGCGGCTCGACGCGCTTGATGGGCCCGCTGTGGATCTGGATACAGCCGCTGCTGCCCACGAAAGCCATGATCGGGGTGTCGTCAAAGGCGGCCTCCATCAGCATCTGTCGCACCGAGCCGTGCGCGACGCGACGCGTGAAGCGGCCCTCAACCAGGCGCAAGCCGTGCTGGCGTTCCACACCAAATTCGCGCAGCAACGGGAAAAACTGATGCACATCGCTCATCTCGGCCCAAGCCTGGGCAAAGGCGGGGGCGTCAACCACAGGTTCAGCTGCTTTGGGCTCGGCTGTTGCGGGCGGCTCGAACACCGGCGCTGCTGCCAGAGGGTCTTGCCACTGCGCCAGCACCGCCTGCCAAGCGGCGCGGTCGCTGCCCTCGCGCAAGAAAATCTTGTGCACTGCCACGCCGTTCCGGTCGAAGAATTGCAGGCTGCTGCTGGCCGGTTTGTCGCTGTCCGGGTTCAGCTCGGTAACCGCCATGCCGGCGTGCCACTGCTTGAAAAACAGCCGCAAGTCGATCTCTTTGCCCAGCGCCAGCCCGACTTGGTTTTGCGCCGAGAGCTTTTCGTAGACCCCGGTTTTTTCGTGCACCACGCTGCGGTTGCGCGTCAGCGCCAGCAGCGGGCCGCAGGGCTGAAGCGATTTGAGCAGCTCTAGCCAGTCGGGGCGCAGCGCCACAGTGCGCGTGGCTTGCTCATGGGTTCCGAGGTGCGCGGCCAGCGCAGCGCCTTCGGACAAGCCGATGTGTTCGGCGGCGTCGCGGGCGCGCAGGCCTTGGGTTCGTGCCGCTTGGTAGGCTTGGCGGATTTCGGCGGTGTTCATGTGGTGGCTCCGATTAAAAACTGCTGACCAGTGACAAAGAAAGGCTGCGCCCCGGCGAGCTGAAGGCATCGAGCACCGCCGAATTTCCGGCTAAGCCCTGCACGTTGCTCCACTGCCAGTATTTGCGGTCGGTGAGGTTGTTGAGCGCCGCGCTCAGGCGCATGTTGCGGTTGATCTGCCAGCTGGCGCTCAGGTCTAGCGTGGTCCAGCTCGGCGGGGCAAACTGTTGCGCGCCGGCGGTGAGGGTATTCAGGATGTCGGCTTGGTCTTTGGCTGCGGTGTGCGTTAGGCGCGCGCCCAGCGTCCACTGCTGCAGCCGGTGTTCCAGCCCCAGCACCAGCCGCTCCGGGTTGACCGAGTTCAACGGCTGGTTCAGCACCGTGTCGCGGCCCTCGGTCTGGCCGTAGCTGGCGCGCAGCGTGGTGGCAGGGCTCAGGGCCCAGCGGCCTTCGAGTTCAAAGCCGTTCAGACGCACCCGGCCGCGGTTGACCGACTGAAAGGTGAGCGGATCAGCCACTGTTCCGGTTCCGCCTACGGCAACTTGGTCTTCGATGAAATCGCGGTAGCGACCGGTGAATGCCGTGGCCAGCCACTGCAGTGCGCCGTGCTGGCCGCGTGTACCGAGCTCGAAAGTGCGGCTTTTTTCCGGGCGCAGGTTCGGGTTTGGGATCGTGCGGTAGGGTGCAGTCCCCACCAAGTTTTCAAAAAAGTTGTTGAGCTGCAGCGGGCCGGGGGCGCGAAAACCCGCTGCCAGATTGCTGAAAATCTGCCAATTTGCTTCTGGCCTAAAAATCAGGCCCAGCTTGGGCGAGAGCGCATCACCGGAAAGGTCAGCCAGTGCGCGCCGGAACAGAGGGCTTTCCTGCGCGTCGATGTCGAAGCGGTCGTAGCGCAGCGCCGGGATGATGCTCCAGCGCTCGCTGATGAATTCGCTTTGCACAAACAGCGCCTGCGTGGTCTCGCGGGTGGTCGGGAAGCGCTGCAAGGGGAAGGTGTCGCCCGCCGGCGGCGCCACGCCGGTGGTGAGGTTTTCCATGTCGGTGCGCGTGAGCTCGACGCCATAAACCAGCTGCTGTGCCCAGCCGTGGCCCAGGTCGCGGCGGCGCTCGGCCTGCAGCGAGGCCTGCCAGATGTCCTCCCAGTAGGTGACGTCGCGCACGCGGAACGTGGCGGGATTGGCGCCCGTTGGGGTGCGTTGTTCGATCGCCACTTCGCGTTTTTCGGCTTGCTGAAATCCGACGTGGGCGCGCAGGCTGTCGGCCCAAGCCGCGCGCAGCGGAAACTGGCCGTCCCAGCTCAGGCGCGTTCGGCTCGAATCCATTTCGCCTTTCAAGTCGCGCGTGGCACCGGCTGCCGCCGGGTTGACGTGGCGCGCGCTCAGGGCATCGATGTCGGTGGATTTTTCTACATATTCAGCGGTGAAGCTGTGGCGCTGCCCGCCGCCAGGGGTAAACACCATTGTCCCCAGCAGGGCGTGGTTGCGGTCGCGCTGCGGGTTGGGAGCGGTGCGGGTGGTGTTGGCGGCTTGGTTGGTGCCTTGGTTGTCGAGAGCGCCGGCGCGCCCGGTTTGCACGCTGCCCAGCCACTGCCATTGGGGGCTGGCTAGGCCGGCCAGCGTCAGACCGACGCCGCTGCTGTCGTCCTCGGTGTCGGCGCGCAGTGTCAGGCGGCCACCCAGGGTTTGGCCGGGCTGCAGCAGGCTTTCGGGGCGCAGCGTGAACATCGCTACCATGCCACCAAGGCCGTCGGAGCCGTAGAGCGCCGAGGTGGCGCCGCGCACCAGTTCCACGCGCTCGATCAGGCCCATGTCGAAATAGTCGCGGCCAAAGGCGGCCGACCCCAGCACGCCGGCGACCAGTTCGCGCGGCATGCGCACGCCATCGACGGTGAGCAACACCCGGTTGCCCTGCATGCCACGGATATTAAAACCGGCGTTGCCATCGCGCCCGGTAGAGCCCAGCACGGCGCCGAAGCGCTGCGGCGCCCGGCGCACCTCGACGTTGGGCAGATCGCGCACCAGTTCGCGGATGTCTTGCGCTTGGGTGGGGTCTAGTGCCGCGCCTTGGAGCACGTCGATGCGCTGCGGCACGTCGCCCACCTCGCGCTCGGCGCGCGCGCCGGTGACCACCACGGCATCGAGTTGGGCAGTCGTTGTGCCGCCGCCAATGGTGGGGGCGGCTGCCGCGCTGCTGCCGGTGGCAGGGCTTGCTGTGCCGGTGTGTGCGCTGGGCGCGCTCTGCGCGCAGGCTAGGCCGCTGCCCAGCAGGCAGGCCAGCGCAATGGGGTGCAGCAAAAAAGAAGCGGGGGTTCGGGCAAGTATTTTCACGAGTCGGTCCAGTGGCGAGTGCAAGAATGGAAACACTGGCTGGCTCGTGGCACCTCAGGCGGTGACTGGCTGGCTGAGGATGGAGAAATTAAATCGGGGCGCGCGTCCAGCGCCGCATCACTTGGTCAGGATGAGCTTGTTTTGTCCCGTCAGGCTGAGGCGATAGACCTGCCCGGCGTGTTCGATCAGCAGCGTGCGCTGACCGGCGCTCAGATCGGTAAACCTAAACGCGCGCGGATTCGGGTTGGGCACGAGGGTGGCCCCGTTCGCGGCAGGGCAGGAGTGGGCAGACGTAGACATGGCTTCATTATAAACACCAATGCGAACGATTCGCAAGAGTGTTTAAAGCACAGGTCGCGCACTTGATGTGAATCAAGCTTCACTGTCGCGCCGGCGCAACATCGGCGCGACATCGGCGCGACATCAGGGGTCTGCGCTTATCAGACCACCTGACCGAGCTGGAAGATCGGCAGGTACATCGACACCACAATGCCGCCGATGATGGTGCCCAGCACCACGATGATGATCGGCTCCATCAGGCTCGACAGGCCGGCCACCATGTCGTCGACCTCTTGCTCGTAAAAGTCGGCCGCCTTGCCCAGCATGTGGTCGAGCGAGCCCGATTCCTCGCCGATGGCGGTCATTTGCAGCACCATCGAGGGGAAGATGCGGGCGTTGTTCATGGCCATGGTCAGGCTGGTGCCGGTGGCCACTTCGCGCTGGATTTGCGAGGTGGCGTCGGCGTACAGGCTGTTGCCTGAGGCCCCGCCGACCGAGTCCAGCGCATCCACCAGCGGCACCCCGGCGGCAAACATGGTGGACATGGTGCGGGTCCAGCGCGCCACGGTGGATTTTTCCACCAGCGTACCAAACACGGGCAGCTTGAGCAGCACCCGGTCCATGACGCGCTGCACCTTGAGGTTGCGCTTCCAAGCCTGCATGAAAAAGTACAAACCGCCGCCCAGTGCGCCAAAAATAATCCACCAGTAAGCCACGAAAAACTCGCTGATGGCGATCACCAGCAGCGTCGGGGCAGGCAGGTCGGCGCCAAAAGAGTCAAACACCTCTTTGAAGGCCGGAATCACAAAGATCATGATCACCACCACGACCACAAACGCGACCACGATCACGGCCGTCGGGTACATCAGGGCCGATTTGACCTTGCTTTTGATGGCCTCGGTTTTTTCCATGTACGTGGCCAGGCGGTCCAGCAGCTCTTCCAGGATGCCTGCGGCCTCGCCCGCTTCCACCAGGTTGCAATACAGGGCATTGAAGTACAGCGGGTGTTTGCGAAAGGCGGCGCTGAGCGAGGTGCCGGTTTCGACGTCGGTGCGCACCTGGTTGAGCAGCTTGCTTACGCTCGGATTGGGGTTGCCGCGCCCGACGATGTCAAAGGCTTGCAGCAGCGGCACCCCGGCCTTCATCATGGTGGCCAGCTGACGCGTAAAAATGGCGATGTCTTTGGGTTTGATGCGCCTAGCCGAGGCGGTTTTGCGTTTTTTGACCTTTTGCACCAGCACGCCTTGGCGGCGCAGCGTGGCCTGCACCTGGTTTTCACCGGCGGCGCGCACTTCGCCGCGCACGGGTTTGCCGTTGCGGTCTTTGCCTTCCCACTCGAATACGTATTCTTTGATGCTCTTGGTGGTTGCCGTCGCCATGATTCCCTCTTTCAGTTTTGCATCAGGCCCAAACGCCTGTGTGGTCAATCGTTGGTGCAGCCCAACACTTCCTCAAGGGAAGTGAGGCCCAGTTTAACCTTGCGCAGCCCCGATTCGCGCAAAGTGCGAACGCCTTCGGTGCGCGATTGGGCAAGAATTTCGAGCGCGCTGCCGCCGCGCAGAATAATGTGCTGCATCGCCTCGCTGATCGGCATCACCTGATAGATGCCCACCCGCCCCTTGTAGCCGTTGTGGCAGGCTTTGCATCCCACCGGGCGCCACGGCCTCCAGCTGCCGTCGAGCTCATCGGGCTTGAACCCGGCGTCGAGCAGCGCTTGATCGGGTACGTCTTCGAAAGGTTGCTTGCACTGCGCGCACAGGCGCCGCGCCAGTCGCTGCGCAGTGACCAGATTGACGCTGGAGGCGATGTTGAACGGCAACACGCCCATGTTGATCAGGCGTGTGAGGGTGCCAGGGGCGTCGTTGGTGTGCAGGGTCGAGAGCACCAAGTGGCCGGTCTGGGCGGCCTTGATGGCGATGTCGGCGGTCTCTAGGTCGCGGATTTCGCCCACCATGATGATGTCGGGGTCTTGGCGCAAAAAAGACTTGAGCGCGGCAGCGAAGGTCAGGCCCGCCTTTTCGTTGACATTGACCTGATTCACGCCGGGCAGGTTGATTTCGGACGGGTCCTCGGCGGTCGAGATGTTGACGCCGGGCTTGTTCAAGATGTTGAGGCAGGTGTAGAGCGACACCGTTTTACCCGACCCCGTTGGGCCGGTCACCAGCACCATGCCATAAGGGCGGCTGATAGCCTCAAGCAACAAGGCTTTTTCATCGGCTTCGTAGCCCAGCGCATCGATACCCATCTGCGCGCTGCTGGGGTCTAGGATGCGGATCACGATCTTTTCGCCAAACAGCGTGGGCAAGGTGCTGACCCGAAAATCGATCGTTTTGTCAGGCCCGACCTTGAGCTTCATGCGGCCATCTTGCGGCACGCGCTTTTCGGAGATGTCGAGTTTTGAGATGACTTTGATGCGCGAAGCCAATTTTTCTTTCAGGGCCACCGGTGGCGAGGCGATTTCGCGCAACTCGCCATCGATGCGAAAGCGCACCCGATAAAAATGCTCGTAGGGCTCGAAATGCAGGTCGGATGCCCGCATCGTGTAGGCATCGAGCAGCATTTTGTGCAAAAACCGCACCACAGGCGCGTCTTCGACTTCGGCCGACACCTTCTCGGAGCTTTCGGCGGCGGCCAACTCAATGGCACCATCGTCGAATTCAAAATCGCCGCCCACGATGTGCTCGATCGCTTCGTTGGCGCTGGCGCTGGTGCTATCGATCAATTTGCCTAGCTTGTCGAGCTCGGCGATCACCCAGTCCACCGTGAGCTGGGTGGTGAACTTGATTTTTTCGGCGACGTCGGTGTGGGTGGGGTCGGCGGTGGCCACCGTGATGCGGTTGCCGCGACGGCTGAGCACCACAATCCGGAACTGCTTGGCGATTTTGGGGTCAAGCACGCCTTTGGGCAGGCGCAGCACGTCGATGGCGTCGAGATCGATCAAGGGCGCAGCAAAGGTGCGCGACATGGTGTGCGCCAACTCGCGCGCGCTCAAGGCGCCGCTGCCCACCAGTTCGGCGATGAAGCTGCTTTTGTGCGCTTGGGCTTTGGCGTACAGCCCTTCAGCGCTTTGTTGGCTCAGGGTGCCGGCGGCGACCAGTGCGCGCGCCAAGCCCGGCAGGGCCATGCTGGAGATGGGGGCTTCGCTGTCAATCATGGCTGAGGCAGTTGCTGGCTGGCTTGGTGGTCAAAGTAGGCGCGGGCGGGCAGCGGCCAAGGCGCTCGCATGAGGCGAGTTCGTGTATATTCGCGCCTGCTTTCGCCTTGATGCGCGCACTTCGACGCATTTGGGTACTGTTTTAGGAGCTGACATGGATTTGCGCAAACTCAAGACCCTGATCGACCTCGTCTCGGAGTCGAATGTATCCGAACTCGAGATCACCGAGGCCGAAGGCAAGGTGCGCATCGTCAAAAGCCCGCCGGTGGCTGCAACGATGATGCAAGCGCCCGCCGCCGTGGCCACGCCCCCTGCAGCCCAGAGCGCTGCTATGTTGATTGCTGCGGGTGCGCCGCCGGTCGTGCAGCCGGCGCCGGCTGCAGCGCCCGAAGCGCCCGCAGCGCCCAAGGGGCAGGTGCTCAAATCACCCATGGTCGGCACCTTTTACCGTTCTGCCAGTCCGGGGGCCAAGCCCTTTGTCGAGCTCGGGCAGGTGGTCAAGGTGGGCGATCCGGTGTGTATCGTGGAAGCCATGAAAATCCTCAATGAAATCGAAGCCGAGCACGCCGGCACGGTGACGCAGATTTTGGCCGAAAACGGCCAAGCGGTGGAATACGGCCAGCCCCTGTTCGTGCTCGAGTGAGGGCGCAGCAGCCATGTTCAAAAAAATCCTGATCGCCAACCGCGGCGAGATCGCCTTGCGCGTGCAGCGCGCCTGCCGCGAACTGGGCGTCAAGGCGGTGATGGTCTATTCCGAGGCCGACCGCGATGCCAAATACGTCAAGCTCGCCGACGAGGCCGTGTGCATCGGCCCGCCGCCTTCGGCGCAAAGCTACCTCAACATGCCGGCCATCATCTCGGCGGCCGAAGTCACCGACGCCGAAGCCATCCACCCCGGCTACGGTTTTTTGAGCGAAAACGCCGACTTTGCCGAGCGCGTGGAAAAAAGCGGCTTCGTGTTCATCGGCCCCACGCCCGGGGCGATCCGCACCATGGGCGACAAGGTGGCGGCCAAGCAGGCCATGATCCGCGCCGGTGTGCCCTGCGTGCCCGGCTCCGAAGGCGCCTTACCCGACGATGCGGCCGAGGTCAAGCGCATCGCGCGCACCATCGGCTACCCGGTGATCGTCAAAGCCGCGGGCGGCGGCGGTGGCCGCGGCATGCGCGTGGTGCACACCGAAGCGGCGCTGCTGCACGCGGTGCAAACCACCAAGGCCGAGGCCGGGGCCGCCTTTGGCAACCCCGAGGTCTATCTAGAAAAGTTTTTGCAAAACCCGCGCCACATCGAAATCCAGATCCTGGCCGACAACTTTCGCAACGCCGTCTATCTCTACGAGCGCGACTGCTCGATGCAGCGGCGGCACCAAAAGGTGATCGAGGAAGCCCCGGCGCCGGGCATCGCGCGGCGCCTGATCGACCGCATCGGCGACCGCTGCGCCGCCGCTTGCAAAAAAATCGGTTACCGGGGCGCCGGCACCTTCGAGTTTTTGTACGAGAACGGCGAGTTCTACTTCATCGAAATGAACACCCGGGTGCAGGTCGAACACCCGGTGACCGAGGCCGTGACCGGCATCGACATCGTGCGCCAGCAGATCGCCATCGCTGCCGGCGAAAAACTGCCCTTCACGCAGCGCCAGATCGAGCTGCGCGGCCACGCCATCGAGTGCCGCATCAACGCCGAAGACCCCTACAAGTTCACCCCCTCGCCCGGGCGCATCAGCGCTTGGCACGCGCCCGGCGGGCCGGGGGTGCGGGTCGATTCGCACATTTACACCCACTACCTGGTGCCGCCGAACTACGATTCGATGATCGGCAAGCTCATCACCCACGGCGACACGCGCGAGCAGGCGCTGGCGCGCATGCGCTCGGCCCTGTCCGAGACCGTGATCGAGGGCATCAAGACCAACATCGCCCTGCACCGCGAGATCTTGGTGGACGCCAACTTCGAGGCCGGCGGCACCAACATCCACTACCTCGAAGCCTGGTTGGCGCAGCGTGAGCGCTGAACCGCTGGTTGGGGCCGAACCCCAAGGCGGGGCCGAGCCCGGAGGCACACAGGGCGCGCTGCACGAGCTGCTGCTGCTGGCCCCCGAGAGCCAAGTCGAGCCCTTGAGCGAGGCGCTGGAGGCGCTCGACGCCCTGAGCGTGTCGGTCGAAGACGCCGACGCCGACACGGACGCCGAGCGCGGTCTGTTTGGCGAGCCGGGCCTGCCTGCGCCCAAGGCGGGCTGGGCGCGCTCGCGCCTGACGGCGCTGTTTGCCAGCGCAGCGGCGGCGCACGAAGCGCAGCAGCTGCTGCAAGCGCAAGATTTTTTCGCCGGTTGCGAGGTCTGCGCGCTGCGGCCGGTGGCCGACACCGATTGGGTGCGCCTGACGCAGACGCAATTCGAACCGGTGCCGATCACGCCCACTTTTTGGATCGTGCCCAGTTGGCACGAGGTGCCGCCTGCGGCGCAGCAGGTGATCCGGCTCGACCCCGGGCAGGCCTTTGGCACCGGCACCCACCCCACCACCCGCATGTGCCTGCGCTGGCTGGCGCAGCAGCCGCTGGCGGGCCGCAGCGTGCTCGATTACGGCTGCGGCTCGGGCATTTTGGCGATTGCAGCGGCCAAGTTTGCGGCGCAGCGCATCGAGGCCGTCGATATCGACCCGGTGGCGGTGCAAACGGCGCAGCGCAACGCCTTGCACAACGGCGTGCAACTGCAAACCGGGCTGCCCGACCTGGCCTGTGGCACCTACGACGTGGTGCTGGCCAACATTCTGGCCACGCCGCTCAAGCTGCTGGCGCCGCTGTTGTGTGAGCGCGTGGGCCCAGGGGGGCAGTTGGTGTTGTCGGGTATTTTGCAGCGCCAAGCCAGCGAGTTGCAGGCCGCCTACGCGCCGTGGTTGCCGTTGCAAATCAGCGATGCCGAGGACGGCTGGGTTCTGATGACGGCGCGCGCGCCTTGAGGCGCTGCACTGCAATAATTGAAGCATGAGCTTCATCACCCGTTGTCCGGCCTGTGCCACCGCCTTCAAGGTGGTGCCCGACCAGCTCAAGATTTCCGATGGTTGGGTGCGCTGCGGCCAGTGCCAGCAGGTGTTCAATGCCACGCTCGATTTGCAGCCGTGGTCTCCGGGGCCGGAGCCAGCCGCCCCCCAGCCCCCCCAGCCGAGCCAACAGTCCGCAGCGCAGGTACACGAAACCGTGCCCGAGCCCGAGCCCGAGTCTCGCACTACGCCAGCGTCGGTGCCTCAGCCCGTTGTGCCGCCGCCTTCGCCAGCGCAGACCGAACCGCAAGAGCCTGACGGCCCGCAAGAGCCGCAACCAGAGGTCCAGGATCAGCAAACATCGCAGGTGCAGCCAGAGGTGCAATGCGCCACGGTCTCGCAGCCGCATCCAACCCCAGGGGATGCCGAGCCGGCACTGGTGCAGCAGCAACCCCAACCCGATCCACAACACCAGCCCACAGACCCGCAGCCCAGGCCGGCAGTCGATGCAGATGCAGGTGCAGGTGCAAGTCCTCTCGCGCATACAGCTCAAACGGCGCCATCTTTCGTGCGCAAGGCGCAGCGTCAGGCCCTGTGGCGACGGCCTGCAGTGCGGCTGTTGCTCCTGGTCGCAGTGGCCGCGCTGGCCCTGTTGTTGGGCCTGCAAGCCGCCACACAATGGCGGGCGCCGCTGACGCGTGCCGTGCCCGCCACGCAGCCCGTGCTCGAAGCCTTGTGCCAGACCTTGGATTGCCAGCAGGCTCTGCCAACCAACCCCAACGATGTGGTGATCGACAGCTCGGTGCTGCTGCGCCTGGGCCCGGGTATGTACGGCTTTCATGTGGTGCTGCGCAACCAGACGGCGCTGGAAGTGGCCAGCCCGGCGATCGAGCTCACCTTGACCGACATCCACGATCAGGTGCTGGTGCGCCGCGTGCTGCTGCCGCACGAATGGCCGCGCCCAACCGCATCCCTGCCGGCCGGGGCGGAGTGGTCGTTGCAATTCGAACTCGCTTTTGATGGCATCGAAGGGCGCGTCATGACCGGCTACCGCGCCATTTTGTTCTACCCCTGATTGATACCGTCTGCTTTCCCTCGGCTGTTCTGCTCCCACCCCCTGGCTTCCATTGCTTACACCATGACCATTCTGATTTGCGGCTCGCTGGCCTTTGACACCATCATGACCTTTGAGGGCCGCTTTGCCGAGCAGATCTTGCCCGAGCAGTTGCACATTCTCAACGTCTCCTTTCTGGTGCCGGCGCTGCGGCGCGAGTACGGCGGCTGCGCCGGCAACATCGCCTATGGCTTGCGCCAGTTGGGGGTGCAGGCGCGCCCGGTGGCGGCGCTGGGCAACGACGGGCAAGATTATCTGGAGCGCATGCAGGAGCTGGGCATCGACACCGGCGCGGTGCAATGGGTGAGCCAGCACTACACCGCGCAGGCCATGATCATGACCGACCGCGACAACAACCAGATCACCGCCTTTCACCCCGGCGCCATGGCGCTGGCGCACCAGAACCCGATCGTGGCCGCGCCCGAGGCGCGCATCGCCATCGTCTCGCCCGATGGGCGCCAGGCCATGATCGAGCACGCCGAGCAGTTGCACGCGCTCGGGGTGCCCTTTGTGTTCGACCCGGGCCAAGGGCTGCCGATGTTCGACGGCCCCGAGCTGCTGCGCTTCATCGAACTGGCCGACTGGGCCGCGCTCAACGACTACGAAGCGCGCATGTTGAGCGAGCGCACCGGCCTGGGTTACGCCGAGCTGTCGCAGCGGCTGCGCGGCCTCGTGATCACGCTGGCCGATCAGGGCTGCGACCTGTGGCAGCAGGGCCAGTGCAGCCGCGTACCCGGGGTGCCCGCGCGCGCGGTGCTGGACCCGACCGGCTGTGGCGACGCCTTGCGCGCCGGCTTGCTCTACGGCTTGGCGCAGGGCTGGGACTTGCGCCGCAGCGCCGAACTCGGCAACCGCATGGGAGCCGAAAAAATCGCCTCCCGGGGCGGCCAGAACTACCGCTTCAGCCTCTGAGAAGCTGAGCGCCGCCTCCCCGCCTCTCAGCGCTCGTTCAGGGTTTCTTGCCGGTGGGGAAGGGCCAAGCCGCCTTGGGGTTGGGTGCTGGCGGCTGGGCCAGCGGCTCTGCTTTGGGTGTTTTAGGGGCCTTCGAGGCTTTTTCAGCTTTGGGCTCGGTTGGCGCCGCCTTGACCACTTTCTCCGCCTTTTCAGATTTGGCAGACTTGTCGGACTTGGCTTTGGTTTTGGCGGCCGGGGCTGCGGCTGGATTGGCTGGAGCGGGTGCAGCCGCCGGCTTGGCGGCCGTTTTTTTGCTGGTTGCCGCAGCCAGTGCCCCCGTTGTGGCGGGTGCCGCTGCCACGCTGGCTTTGGGCACGGTTTTGCGCGCTGGCCGCGGCGCGCTGGCCGCAGGGGTCGCAGGTGCAGTAGGTGCCTCGGGTGCCGCAGCGGCGGTCTTTTTTGCAGGGGCCATTCTTTACTCCTCTTTGGTTTATTGCCGTTTGACTAGGGCGCTGCGCCTGCGGCGAACCGACGCAGCCAGCGGGCTAAAGCGGCGTCAATCCCACGACAGGGCGCCGCCCGTCTGGTACTCGATCACGCGCGTCTCGAAGAAATTGCGCTCCTTCTTCAAGTCTATCATTTCACTCATCCACGGGAAGGGGTTTTCTTCGCTGGGGTAGAGGGCATCGAGTCCGATCTGGGTCGCGCGCCGGTTCGCGATGTAGCGCAGGTAGCCCTTGAACATCGAGGCGTTGAGCCCGAGCACGCCGCGCGGCATGGTGTCTTCGGCGTAGCGGTACTCGAGCTCCACCGCTTGCTCGAACAGCGCCTTGATCTCGGCCTTGAAGGCCGGCGTCCACAGGTGCGGGTTTTCCAGCTTGAGCTGGTTGATCAGGTCGATGCCAAAGTTGCAGTGCATGGATTCGTCGCGCAGGATGTACTGGTACTGCTCGGCGGCACCGGTCATCTTGTTTTGCCGCCCCATGGACAGGATCTGGGCAAAACCGACGTAGAAAAACAGCCCCTCCATCAGGCAGGCAAAGACGATCAAGCTCTTGAGCAGCTTCTGATCGGCCTCGGGCGTGCCGGTGCTGAAGGCCGGGTCCATGATGGTGTCGATGTAGGGCAGCAGGAACTCGTCCTTGGCGCGGATCGATGGCACCTCGTGGTAGGCGTTGAAAATCTCGCCCTCGTCCAGCCCCAGGCTTTCGACGATGTACTGGTAGGCGTGGGTGTGGATGGCCTCTTCGAAAGCCTGGCGCAGCAAAAACTGGCGGCACTCGGGCGCGGTGATGTGGCGGTAGGTGCCGAGCACGATGTTGTTGGCGGCGAGCGAGTCGGCGGTGACAAAAAAGCCCAAGTTGCGCTTGATGATGCGGCGCTCGTCTTCGGACAGGCCCTTGGGGTCTTTCCAGAGCGCGATGTCGCGGCTCATGTTGACCTCTTGCGGCATCCAGTGGTTGGCGCACGAGGCCAGGTACTTTTCCCAAGCCCATTTGTACTTGAAGGGCACCAGTTGGTTGACGTCGGTCTGGCCGTTGATGATGCGCTTGTCGGCGGCGTTGATGCGCTGGTGCGTGGGGCGCTCGCTTGGGGCAGCGGGCTGCGCGGCCACGGCGGCTACCGCCGCTTCATAGAGGCTGGCTTTGGCCGCCGCCAGAACGGCGGGCTTGATGGGGGTGGATGGCACCGGCTGCAGCGCCACTTCGGGTTGATCGTCCCAGTTCAGCATGGGGTTTTCCTGTTTGGTGGATTATGAAAGGTTGAGCGAAAAAAGCAAGCGCCAACGCGGCTTTTGTGCACCACCGAGGCCGCCGTGTGGGGTCTGGGCATCGGCGTTGTCATCGGCGGCTGCATGGGCGGCCTCATTGGCAGGCTTCGCAGCCCGGGTCGTCGATGGCGCAGAACTTGACGTCGGTGGCCGGGCCGGCCGCAGTCAAGGCGCTTGGGCCACCCAGCTCGGAGGCTTGGCCGCTGCCGTGCGCGCCCGCAGCCTGCATCGACACCGCGCTCGACACGGCGTTGAGCTGGCCCACGCGGCCGGTCGATTTCTCGGCCTGGGTGGCGCTGGTGGTGCGCAGGTAGTAGGTGGTTTTGAGCCCGCGCAGCCACGCCAGTTTGTAGGTCTCGTCGAGCTTCTTGCCCGAAGCCCCGGCCATGTAGAGGTTCAGGCTTTGCGCCTGGTCGATCCACTTCTGGCGCCGTGCGGCGGCCTCCACCAACCACGCCGGCTCCACTTCAAAGGCGGTGCGGTAGAGGTTTTTGAGTTCGGCCGGCACCCGGTCGATGGCCTGCAGCGAACCATCGAAGTGCTTCAGGTCGAGCAGCATCACCTCGTCCCAGAGCCCGAGGCGCTTGAGGTCGCGCACCAGGTAGCTGTTGACGATGGTGAACTCGCCCGAGAGGTTGCTCTTGACCGACAGGTTGCCAAAGCAGGGCTCGATCGAGGCATCGACGCCGACGATGTTGGAGATCGTGGCCGTGGGGGCGATGGCCACGCAGTTGGCGTTGCGCATGCCGTCTCGGGCGATTTTGGCGCGCAGCGCGTCCCAGTCCAGCGTCTGGCTGCGATCGACTTCGAGGTAGCCACCGCGTGCCTGCGCCAGCAGCTCGAGCGAGTCCAGCGGCAGCACGCCGCGCTGCCACAGCGAGCCTTGGTAGCTCGAATAGCGCCCGCGCTCGGCCGCCAAATCGCTGCTGGCCCAGTAGGCGTGGTAGCAGACGGCTTCCATGCTCTGGTCGGCAAAGGCCAGCGCCGCTGGGCTGGCGTAGGGCGTGCGCATCTGGTAGAGCGCGTCTTGAAAGCCCATGATTCCCAGCCCAACCGGGCGGTGGCGCAGGTTGGAGTCGCGCGCTTTTTTCACCGCGTAGTAGTTGATGTCGATCACGTTGTCGAGCATGCGCATGGCGGTGGCCACGGTGCGGCGCAGCTTGTCGTGGTCGAGCACCCGGGCACCCGAGCCATCGGCGGCGTCTTTGAGGTGTTGCGCCAGGTTGACCGAGCCGAGGTTGCAGACCGCGATTTCGCTGTCGCTGGTGTTGAGCGTGATTTCGGTGCACAGGTTGGACGAATGCACCACGCCCACATGCTGCTGCGGGCTGCGCAGGTTGCATGGGTCTTTGAAGGTGATCCAGGGGTGCCCGGTCTCGAACAGCATCGACAGCATCTTGCGCCACAGGTCGGTGGCGGGCAGCTTTTTGTAGGGCGTGATCTCGCCGCGCGCGGCTTTTTCCTCATAGGCCAGGTAGGCGCGCTCAAAGGCCGGGCCCACCAGCTCGTGCAGATCGGGCACGCTGTGGGGCGAAAACAGGCTCCAGTCGCCCTTTTCCAGCACCCGTTTCATGAACAGATCGGGTATCCAGTTGGCGGTGTTCATGTCGTGCGTGCGGCGCCGGTCGTCGCCGGTGTTTTTGCGCAGCTCCAGAAACTCCTCGATGTCTAGGTGCCAGGTCTCGAGGTAGGTGCAGACCGCCCCCTTGCGCTTGCCGCCTTGGTTCACGGCCACGGCGGTGTCGTTGACCACTTTCAAAAACGGCACCACCCCTTGCGATTCGCCATTGGTGCCCTTGATGTGGCTGCCCATGGCGCGCACACGCGTCCAGTCGTTGCCCAGCCCACCGGCAAACTTGGACAGCAGCGCGTTTTCCTTGATTGCATCAAAGATGCCCTCGAGATCGTCGGGCACCGTGCTCAGGTAGCAGCTCGACAGTTGCGAGCGCCGGGTGCCGCTGTTGAACAGCGTTGGCGTGCTGCTCATAAAGTCAAAGCGCGACAGCACCTCGTAGAACTCGATCGCCCGCGCCTCGCGCTCGATTTCGTTCAGCGCCAGCCCCATGGCCACGCGCATAAAAAACACCTGCGGCAGCTCGATGCGGCGCTTGTGTTGGTGCAAAAAGTAGCGGTCGTACAGGGTTTGCAGGCCCAGGTAGTCAAACTGCAGGTCGCGTTCGGGCTTGAGCGCCGCCGCCAGCCGCGCCAGATCGAATTGCAGCAGATCGGGGTTGAGCAGCTCGGCCTGCACCCCCAGCCGGATGCAAGCTGGGAAGGCGTCGGGGTAGTGGCTGGCCAGTTCGGATTGCGTCAAATCCTGCCCCAGCACCTCGAGGGCGATGGTGTGCAGCAGCAGCCGCGCGGTGGCGTAGGTGTAGTCGGGGTCGGACTCGATGCGCGTGCGCGCCGCCAGAATGGTGGCTTTATAGACCTCGTCCAGCGGCACGCCGTCGTAGAGGTTGCGCAGCGTTTCGGCCACGATCGGCTCGGGCCGCACCGCCTCGCCCAGCCCGGCGCAGGCGTTGGCCACCAGGGTGCGCAAGCGCTCCAAGTCGAGCGGCTGGCGCTGGCCGCCGATGCTCACGTTCAGCACCGGGGCCGCTGGCGCGGCGCTGGCTTGTTTGGCGGCACGCTCTTGGGCGCGGCGCTCGCGGTAGAGCACATAAGCCCGCGCCACTTCGTGCTGACCGGCGCGCATCAGCCCCAGCTCCACCTGGTCTTGCACGTCTTCGATGTGAAAGGTGCCGCCGGCCGGACGCGAACGCAGCAGCGCCCGCACCACGGCCTGGGTGAGCTGCTCTACGTCCTCGCGCACGCTGGCCGAGGCGGCGCCGTGGGCCCCGCGCACCGCCAAAAAGGCTTTCATCAGTGCCACCGCGATCTTGCTCGGCTCAAAAGGAACGACGGAACCGTTGCGGCGGATGATCTGGTAGTGCGGCAGGCTGGTGCCTAGGGGTTCGCGGGCGGCCTCGGGGGCGGCGACATGGGGGCGCTCGATGGATGCAGCAAAAGGGGCAATGGACATGGGTGTTCCTTGTGGGTGCGCAATGGGTGCAGCCGTGCGGCTGGCTGTGCTTGGGTGCGTAGTGGCCACTACCTGTAGTGGTTTGCTGCCAAGCCAAACACTAGCGCTAGTGTAGCGGCGAAATTCGGGGATCGGTCACCCAAGCCCACAATCTTGTGGTTTTTGGCGCCGCAGGCAAGGGAAAACACCGATTCCTCGGGCTGTGCCAAAATGGGCCACGGCCGCCCCCGCCACCGTGGCTGCGGCCCCTTGAAACGGAGATTTGCGTATATGACCGATTGGCTCGACGCCGTGCGCTGGGACGCCCACGGGCTGGTGCCGGTGATTGCCCAAGAGGCCAGCAGCGGCGACGTGCTGATGCTGGCTTGGATGAACCGCGAGGCGCTGGCGCAAACCGCGGCCTTGGGGCGCGCCGTGTATTACAGCCGCTCGCGCGGCAAACTCTGGTACAAAGGCGAGGAATCGGGCCACGTGCAGCAAGTGCACGAAATCCGGCTCGACTGCGACGCCGACGTGCTGCTGCTCAAAGTCACCCAGCTCGGGCACGAGCCCGGCATCGCTTGCCACACCGGCCGCCACAGTTGTTTTTATCTGCGCTGGCAAGCGGCTGAGCCACCAGAGCCCGCGGGGCCGGGCGGGCAGGGCGGTGGTGGGCGCTGGCTGACGGTGGAGCCGGTGCTCAAAGACCCCGAATCGATCTACCGCTAACAACACGAAAACATGAAAAAATGAGCACAGCCCTCGCCGACCCAAGCCCAGTCCCCGCCCCCGGCGCCGACGACACCTTGCTGCGCTTGGCCGCCCTGATCGAGACCCGCAAGCCCGCGCACGGCGGCGACCCGGCGCGCAGCTACGTGGCGCGCCTGCTGCACCAGGGGCCGGATGCGATTTTGAAAAAAATCGCCGAAGAAGCCGGCGAAACCCTCATGGCCGCCAAAGACTTGCAGCACGGCCACGGCAGCGCGCAGGCGCTGGTGGGTGAAATGGCCGATCTGTGGTTTCACAGCCTGATCGCGCTGGCGCATTTCGGCCTCTCACCCGCCGATGTGACGGCCGAGCTGGTGCGCCGCGAGGGCCTGAGCGGCCTAGAAGAAAAGGCGCTGCGCAAGCTGCAGCAGCGCCAGCAGGATGCACGCCAGCAAGAAGGGGAAGCCGCTTGAACGACACCTTTGGTCTGGAAACCAGCGGCCACCCAGGCGGCAAAACCCCAGACGAGCTCGCCAGCCTGCGCCAGCTCACGCTCATCATCTACGTCCTCTACGCCCTGTCGTGGTTGCTGGGGGTGACGGCGATCATCGCCATCGTCATCAACTACGTCAAGCGCGAAGACACCTTTGGCACCCTGTACGAGAGCCACTTCCGCTGGCAAATCCGCACCTTCTGGTGGGGCCTGTTCTGGTTCGTGCTGGGTGCTTTGACGATGGTGTTGTTGGTGGGTTTTGCCATCCTGTTTGTGGCCACCGTCTGGGTTATTTACCGGCTGGTCAAAGGGCTTTTATACTGGAACGACCGCAAACCGTTGCCGCTTTGAAGCCTACGCCCCACCTTTGCACCCAAGCCCCATGAGCCACGACCCCAACTGCCTTTTTTGCAAAATCATCGCCGGCCAGATCCCCAGCCGCAAGGTCTATGAAGACGACGACCTGTACGCCTTCCACGACATCCACCCCTGGGCCCCGGTGCACTTCTTGATCGTGCCCAAGCTGCACCTGCCATCCATGGCCCAGCTCGGGCCCGAGCACGAGCGCCTGATGGGCAGAATCATGTGTCTGGCCCCCAAGCTGGCGCTCGAGCAAGGCTGCCGCCCCTGGCCCGAAGGCGGCTTTCGCATTGTCTGCAACAACGGCGCTGAGGGCGGGCAAGAGGTGCAGCACCTGCACGTGCACGTCATGGGTGGGCCGCGCCCTTGGCGCAAGGGTTGAGCAGCAGGGCTCCGACCGTCAGCGCATTCAGCTAAGATTTACACCGTGTGACCTTGTGGTCTGGGCTTGGTCGCCCCCGATCGGCGACAATAGCCGTTTGGGCCGGTGGTGAACCATCGGCCGGCCTTCTAATCAATCAAATCCGGGGCATTTTTTGGCCCCGACGCAGGAGTTTGCTATGGGTACCTTGTCGATTTGGCACTGGCTGATCGTTTTGCTGGTGGTGATCTTGGTGTTTGGCACCAAAAAGCTCAAAAACATCGGTTCCGACCTCGGTGGGGCCGTCAAAGGCTTCAAGGATGGCATGAAGCAGCAGCAGGCGGATGGGCCGGCCTCCGAAGACGGGGCAGGCGCTGCCGCCTCGACGACCACTGCGCAGGTCGGGCAGGCCCCGGCTGCAACCGACAAAAACACCATCGACGTCGAAGCCAAGACCAAGCTTTGATCAAAGCGCCGCGCCTGCCGTCGGCTTGGGGCTGCGGCCGGCTGCACTGAAAGCCCTGCATGCTGGATTTTGGAATTTCAGAGCTCGCCCTGATTGCGGTCGTGGCGTTGGTGGTCATCGGGCCCGAAAAGCTGCCCCGCGTGGCGCGCACCGTGGGCACCCTGCTGGGCAAGGCGCAGCGCTACGTGGCTGATGTCAAGGCCGAGGTCAACCGCTCGATGGACCTCGAAGAGCTGAAAAAAATGAAAGAATCGGTCGAGGGTGCGGCGCGCGAGGTGCAATCCGGCGTCGGCAGCTTCGAGAAAGATTGGATGGAGGCCACGGCGGGGCTCGAGGGCTCCGGTGCGCCTGAAGCATCCGAGACCACGCCGCGCATCGACCCCCACACCGCTTACTCGCTCGGGCACTCGGTCTATCCGCCGTTTTCGCGCCCCAAAAAGAGCTTCAGGTTGCGCCAGCAAGCGGTGCCCAAGTGGTACAAGGCGCGCACCGGCCAGCGCAGCTTCGTGCAGTCGGGCGCGGCGCGGGTGGCGCGCCACCGGCCCAAAACCTACCCAGTCGCCCCCAGCGCCATGACGCCCTCGCGTTGATCCCACTCGAGCACCCCATGGCAGACCCCACACCCAAGGCCGATGAGCTCGCCGGCACCGAGCAACCCTTCGTGCAGCACCTGGTCGAGTTGCGCGACCGCATCCTCTACGGCTTGGCCGGCGTGGTGCTGTGTGCCATCGGGCTGGCGATCTGGCCCGGACCGGGTGGCTTGATCGACTTCATCGCCGTTCCCATCCGCAACCACATGCCGCCCGACGCCAAGCTGATCGCCGTCGGCGTCTTCAGCCCGTTCTTTGTGCCGCTCAAGGTGTTGTTGATGTCGGCCATGATCGTCGCCTTGCCTTGGCTCATGTACCAGATGTGGGCCTTTGTGGCTCCGGGTTTGTACAGCCACGAAAAGCGCTTTGCCCTGCCGCTGATCTTCATCGGCAGCATGCTGGCCTACGTGGGCATCGCGTTCGTGCAGTTTTTTGTGCTCGACCAGATGTTCTTTTTCATCCAGGGCTTCACCCCGGACAGCGTCGCCGCCACGCCCGACATCGCCTCCTACGTGCAGGCGATTTTGTCGCTCTACTTGGCCTTTGGGCTGGCGTTTCAGGTGCCGGTGGTGGTCATGCTGCTGGTGCGCTTCAACCTCGCGACCATTCAGCAGCTCAAGGATTTTCGCGGCTACTTCATCGTCTTGGCCTTCGTCATCGCCGCCATCGTCACGCCGCCCGACGTGATCTCGCAACTGGCGCTGGCCATACCGATGTGCCTGCTGTATCAGGTGGGCATTTGGGGGGCAAGCTGGTTCAGCCGGTTCAGCCGGGCGCCCGAAGAACCCGAGGCGGCGGACAAAACTTGAACCAAGCGAGCGGTACTTAGAGCGCCGCAGCTAGCGCGCATTGTCCGGTGCATTCGAAGCGGGCGGTGGAGGGCGCCGCCCCGGCGTCACCTGCAGCGCCAGGCGCTCGCCCCGGCGCTCGATTTCCAACTGCGCCGGCTGCCCCGGGGGCAAGGCGGCCACCGCCGCCAGCAGGGCCGCGACATCGGGTACGGGCTGACCGGCCACGCTCAACACCACATCGCCGGGTCGAATCCCGGCCTGCGCCGCAGGGGCATCGCGCAGCACGCCGATGATGATCACGCCGCGCTGGTGCCGCAAGCCAAAGTGCTGCGCCAAGTCTGGCGTGATGGCTTGCGGCTCGACCCCGATCCAGCCGCGCGTCACCGCGCCGTCGCGCACAATCGCCTGGAGCACCTCGCGCGCGGTGGAGGTGGGGATGGCAAAACCGATGCCCATGAACCCGCCCGAGCGCGTGAAGATGGCGGTGTTGATGCCGATCAGGTGGCCTTGCACGTCGACCAGCGCGCCGCCCGAGTTGCCGGGGTTGATGGCGGCGTCGGTCTGGATGAAGTCCTCGAAGATGTTGATGCCCAGTTGCGTGCGCCCCAATGCGCTGACGATGCCACTGGTCACGGTCTGCCCGACGCCAAAGGGGTTGCCGATCGCCAGCACCGCATCGCCCACGCGCAGCGCGTCGGAGTCGCCCAGCACCGCCACCGGCAGCTCGGGCAGATCGATCTGCAGCACCGCCAAGTCGGTGTCGGGGTCGGTGCCCACCACCCGCGCCAGAGCCTGGCGGCCGTCGCTGAGTTGGATTTCGATTTCCTCGGCCCCGTCGATCACGTGGTGGTTGGTGAGCACGTGGCCGGCACTGCTGACGATCACCCCGGAGCCCAGCCCGGTTTGGGGCGAGCGCGGCGCCTGTTCGCCAAAAAAGAAGCGAAACCACGGGTCGTCGGCGTGCGGGTGGCGCTGTGGGGCCTGACGGGCGCTGATGCTCACCACCGCCGGCGCCGCCAGTTGGGCCGCAGCGCTCAGGCTGGCAGCGGCCACCGCTTCGCTGCGGGCCGCGCCGGGGGCGGCTTCGAGCAGCGGCACGGTGCGTAGCTGCGCCTGGCCCTGCAACCACTGCGGCTGCAAGGTGGCCACCACGAACCAAGCCGCCAGCAGCACGGTCACGGTTTGGGAAAACAACAGCCAGGTTTGTTTCATATTGGAATCGGTTTGTCTTTTGCGTACAGTTTGACCTGCGTCAAGGCGCCGGCGATCGAGCTGGCTTCCAATCGAAGCTGTCTGTTAATCCCGCATGAAAGGAGGGGTCATGGAGGCTTGGAATGAACTGTTCTCTACCACCTACGGTTTGCTTAGCATCGTCACCATCGTCGGTGTGATCGTCATGGCGGCGTGGTTTTACCGCTATTTTGTCACCAAGATGGACGAGTCGGAGCGCGAAGAAAAGCAGCGCCAAAAACAAAGCCCGCTGGGCCGCCCGTCTGGGCAGTCTTAAGCCCGTGCGCGGCTGGTGCGACAATCGGGCACCTTGTGTGTCCTAGCGGGTTGCGCCATGCTTACATCTTTAGCTCCCAGCGCTTGCGCTGCACCGGCCGTCGAGCGCAGCGTGTTGCTGCAGCGCCTCGACGCCACGCTGCAACCCGAGCGCTTTCAAGACTACGGCCCCAACGGCTTGCAGGTCGAGGGTCGGGCGCAGGTGCGCCATTTGGTGAGTGGCGTTACGGCCAGCCGCGAGTTGATTGAGCGCGCCATCGCGGCCGGGGCCGACGCCATTCTGGTGCATCACGGCCTGTTTTGGCGCGGCCAAAGCGCCTGCGTCACCGGCTGGATGAAGCAGCGGCTGGCGCTGCTGCTGGCGCACGACGTGAGCCTGCTGGCCTACCACCTGCCGCTCGACGCCCACCCCAGCTTGGGCAACAACGCCCAGTTGGCGCAGCGCTTGGGCTTTAGCCCCCTGGCCGACGGCTGGGGCCGCTTTGGCGAACAAGATCTGGGCTTTGTGGGCCACACCGATTGCCCCGACGCCCTTTCCTTGGCGGCACACGTGCAGCAGCAACTGGGGCGGCCCGTGACGCTCATCGACGCCGCCCCCGGTCGCCCCTTGCGCCGCATTGCGTGGTGCAGCGGCGGGGCGCAAAGTTATTTCGAGGCGGCCATCGCCGCCGGGGCCGATGCCTTTATCACCGGCGAACTGTCCGAGCCGCAAACCCACCTGGCGCGCGAGTGCGGGGTGGCCTATCTGGCATGCGGCCACCACGCCACCGAGCGTTACGGCGCCCCGGCGCTGGGGGCGGCCGTGGCGGCCGAGCTGGGCCTGACGCACCAGTTCATCGACATCGACAACCCGGCATGAACGCGCCGCGCCCCATCGCCATCAGCATGGGCGACCCGGCCGGTGTGGGGCCGGAGCTGATCGCTCAGGTGTTTCGCTTGCAGCCTAGCTGGTCCAGCCGCTGCGTGGTGGTGGCTGACTTGGCCGTGATGCGCCGCGCTGTGGCCCAAAGCGGTGGCCTGTTGCCGCTGGCCGTGCTGGAGCACTGGCAGCAGGCGGCCGATCTGCCACCGCGCTGTGTGCCGCTGCTGCCCTTGCCAGCCATGGCCGAACTGCCGCCCTTGGGCCAAGTGAGCGCTGCGGCCGGGCGCGCTGCGGCCAGCGCTGTCGAAGTGGCTACGGCGGCGGTGTTGAAAGGCGAAGCGGCGGCGCTGGTCACCGCCCCCATCCACAAAGGGGCGTGGCACGCCGCCGGCATCCACCACCCCGGCCACACCGAGATGCTGCAGGCGCTGGCGGCGGCGCATGTGGGCTGCACCGTGGAGCAGCTGCCGGTGCGCATGATGCTCTCCAACGCCGAGCTGCACACCGTGCTGGTGAGCGTGCACCTGCCCTTGCGCGCCGCCATTGACGCCGTGACCCACGCGCAGGTGTTGCAAACCCTGCAGCTCACGCACCGGCATTTTGTGCAGGTGCTGTCTCGCCCGCGGTGCCGCATCGCGGTGGCGGGCCTGAACCCACACGCGGGCGAGGGCGGGCTGTTTGGGCGCGAAGAGATCGAGCACATCGCGCCGGCCATCGCGGCCGCGCAGGCGGAGGGCATTGACGCCCAAGGCCCCTTTGCCCCCGACACCGTGTACATGCGCGCACGCCGTGGCGAGTTCGACGTGGTGCTGGCCATGTACCACGACCAAGGGCTGATCCCGGTCAAGTACCTGGGGCTGGAGCAGGGCATCAACACCACCTTGGGCTTGCCTTTTTTGCGCACCAGCCCAGACCACGGCACCGCCTTCGATTTGGCCGGCAATGGGAACGCCGACCCGTCCAGCCTGCTGGCCGCGCTGCGCGCCGCGCTGGCGCACCCAGACGGCCTCCCGTAGGCGGGGCCGTGCCATAGGCGGTCGGTCACCTAGTGCTGCCAAGGGTCTTGGGTGTGGGCTGGTTTCAATCCCTTACAATCCGGTGTGTTTTGGGGCGTTGAAGCGGCTGCGCTGGTTTTTCGCCCCGACTCCCGAGTCCTCACGTCACAGAAAGATTCCCATGAGCGAAGCCGCCGTAGACAACGGTCGCCGTGTTTGGCTGATTTCCACCTGCGCCATGGGCGGCGTGGGGGCAGCTGCGGTCGCCGTCCCCTTCGTCAGTTCCTTTCAACCCTCTGCGCGTGCGCGAGCGGCCGGGGCCTCGGTTGAGGTGGATATTTCCCGCTTGGCCCCGGGCGAAAAAATGGTGGTCGAGTGGCGTGGGCGCCCGGTTTGGGTGCTGCACCGCACGCCCGAAATGATCGCCTCGCTTGAGGTCGTCGAGCCGCGTCTGGCCGACCCCGAATCCGAGCGCCGCGTCTTCCCCACGCCCGAATACGCACTCAACCGGCACCGCTCGATCAAGCCCGAGTTTCTGGTGGCTGTCGGCGTGTGCACACACTTCGGCTGTTCGCCCACCTCGCGTTTTGCCACGGGCGACCAGCCGGGGTTGCCGGCCGATTGGCCGGGCGGTTTTTTCTGCCCCTGCCACGGTTCGGCCTTTGATTTGTCCGGGCGCGTGTTTGCCAACATGCCGGCGCCCGACAACCTCGAAATCCCGCCCCACATGTACCTGAGCGACACCATGATTTTGGTGGGCGAAGACCAACAAGCCTGAAGGCGCGCACAAGGAAGATCATGGCTGCCGAATACAAAGAAATCTCCCCCAACGCCCCGGCGGGCGAGCAGTTGCTCAACTGGATCGACAACCGCTTTCCGCTAACCAAGCTCTACAAAGAGCACCTGTCTGAATACTACGCGCCCAAAAACCTCAATTTTTGGTACTTTTTTGGCTCGCTGGCGCTGCTGGTGCTGGTGATCCAGATCATCTCGGGCATCTTTTTGGTGATGCACTACAAGCCCGACGCCACGCTCAACGCCGCCGGGGTGCCGGTGGCCTTCGCCTCGGTCGAGTACATCATGCGCGAAGTCGAGTGGGGCTGGCTGATCCGCTACATCCACTCCACCGGGGCCTCGTTCTTCTTCATCGTGGTCTACATGCACATGTTCCGTGGCCTGATCTACGGCTCGTACCGTAAGCCGCGCGAGCTGATCTGGCTCTTTGGCTGCGGCATTTTGCTGGTGATGATGGCCATCGCCTTCACCGGCTACCTGCTGCCTTGGGGCCAGATGTCGTTCTGGGGTGCGGCGGTGATCGTCAACCTGTTTGCCGCCATCCCCATCATCGGCCCCGATCTGGCGCTGCTCATCCGCGGCGACTTCGTGGTCGGCGACGCCACCCTCAACCGCTTCTTCAGCTTGCACGTGATCGCGCTGCCGCTGGTGCTGCTGGGCTTGGTGGTGGCGCACATCATCGCGCTGCACGAAGTCGGCTCCAACAACCCCGACGGCATCGAGATCAAGAAGCACAAAGACGCCAACGGCAAGCCGCTCGACGGCATCCCGTTTCACCCCTACTACTCGGTGCACGACCTGATGGGCGTGGGCGTGTTCCTGATGATCTTCTCGGCCGTGGTGTTCTTTGCGCCCTCGGGCGGCGGCTTCTTCCTCAAGTACACCAACCTGATCCCGGCCGACCCGCTGGTCACGCCGGCGCACATCGCTCCGGTCTGGTACTTTGCGCCCTACTACTCGATGCTGCGCGCCGTCACCACCGAGTTCATGTACGTGCTCGTGGCCGGCGTCTGGTTGGCGGCCTTCATCGGCATCTTCCGCTCGGGCTTTGGCACGCTGGGCAAGGGCTTGGTGCTGGGTGGCGCCGTGGTCGGTACGCTGGCCATGCTCGGCCTCGACGCCATGTTCTGGGGCGTGGTGGTGATGGGCGCGGCGGTGGTGATCCTGTGTTTCTTGCCTTGGTTCGACCGTTCGCCCGTGGCCTCGATCCGCTACCGCCCGACCTGGAACAAATACCTGTATGGCGCCTTTGTCGTCAACTTTGCCATCATGGGCTACTTTGGGGTGTTGCCGCCGTCGGTCATCAGCACCCGCTTCTCGCAGTTCGGCACCTTGTTCTACCTCGGCTTTTTCTTGCTGATGCCGTGGTGGAGCCGCTTGGGTGAGTTCAAGCCGGTGCCTAGCCGCGTCAGCTTTACCCCACACTGATCCGCCGATCCGTACGCATACGCTGGAGTCAACGAATATGAAAAAATGGATTGTGGCTGGCCTGTTGGCGTTTGGTCTGGTCTCGGGTGCGGTGGCGGCCAAAGGTGCCTTTCCGCTGGACCGTGCCCCTGACCTGAGCAACGACGTCGAGGCCTTGCAACGCGGCGGCAAATTGTTCGTCAACTACTGCCTGAGCTGCCATTCGGCCTCGTTCGAGCGCTACAAGCGCTTCAAAGAGCTGGGCCTGACCGAGCGCCAGATTCGCGAGAACTTCCTGTTCACCGACGGCCGCGTCGGCGACTTGATGCAGGCCGCCATCAGCCCGGCCGACGCCAAGGTGTTTTGGGGCAAAGCCGCCCCTGACTTGACCATGATCACGCGCTCGCGCGCAGGTTCGGGCGGTACCGACTACATCTTTACCCTGCTGCGTTCGTACTACCGCGACGACATGATCGCCCATGGTTCGAACAACCTCGCCTTCCCGACCATCGCCATGCCCAACCCGCTGTGGTACCTGCAAGGCGAGCGCCGTCCGATCATCGAAACCGTGGCCAACGCCGACGGCAGCAGCACGCAAGTGCTGCGCGGCTGGGAGCAGGTCACGCCCGGCACCATGAGCCCCGAGGAGTTCGATCGCTCGGTAGCCGAACTGGTGGCCTTCCTCGACTGGTTGGCCGAGCCGCACCAAGACCAGCGCCAGCAGCTCGGGATTTTTGTGCTGCTGTTCCTCGCCGGCTTCACCGTTCTGGCGTGGAAGCTGAACAAGGAATACTGGAAAGACATCAAGTAACTCCTGAATGCACGCCGCCCACTGCCGGGCCTGCTTGTGACAGTGGTCTGCCTTGCCCCCTTGGGGCTTTAACGGGCACGCCACTGTTTGTTTTTTGTATCTAGGAGCTGACAACCATGATGGTTTTGTACTCGGGCACCACCTGCCCTTTCTCTCACCGCTGCCGTTTCGTGTTGTTCGAAAAGGGCATGGACTTTGAGATCCGTGACGTCGATCTGTACAACAAGCCCGAAGACATCGCACTCATGAACCCCTACGCGCAGGTGCCCATATTGGTCGAGCGCGACCTGATCCTGTACGAGTCCAACATCATCAATGAGTACATCGACGAGCGCTTCCCACACCCGCAGTTGATGCCCGGCGACCCGGTGGAGCGCGCGCGTGTGCGCCTGTTTTTGCTCAACTTCGAGAAAGAACTGTTCAGCCACGTCTTGGTGCTCGAAAATCGCAGCCTCAAGGCGGGCGACAAGTCAATCGACAAAGCCCGCAACCACATCCGCGACCGCCTGACCCAATTGGCCCCAGTGTTCCTCAAGAACAAATTCATGCTCGGCGACAACTTCTCGATGCTCGACGTGGCGATCGCGCCGCTGCTGTGGCGGCTGGACCACTACGGCATCGAGCTGAGCAAAAATGCCGCGCCGCTGCTCAAGTACGCCGAGCGCATTTTTTCGCGTCCGCCCTACATCGAGGCGCTCACGCCCTCCGAAAAAGTGATGCGCAAGTAAGCGCCCTTCGCTATGAGCCAGGACAACCCACCGCTGCCCTCAACCCGGCCCTACCTGATTCGGGCCCTGCATGAGTGGTGCAGCGACAACGGTTTCACTCCCTACCTGGTGGTGGCGGTGGACTCTAGGGTGCGGGTGCCGCAAGAGTTTGTGCAAGACGGGCAGATCGTGCTCAACACCAGCTACGAGGCCACCAGCCACCTGCAACTGGGCAACGACACGATCGAGTTCAAAGCCCGCTTTGGCGGGGTGCCGCGCGACGTGTGGGTGCCGATCGACCACGTGCTGGCGATTTACGCGCGCGAAAACGGCAGCGGGATGGCTTTTGATCCGCCCGAGCCTGAGCCCGAAGATCAAGCCGCACCTGCAGGCTCGGTGTCCGGGCTCAAGCTGGTGCCCTCGTCTGTGCCTGAGCCCGAAGGCGCTGCACCCAGCGAGGGTTCTGGCCCCCCCCCGTCTGGCCCCAAGCCGAGCAAGCCGCGCCAGCCCGTGCTCAAGCGCGTGAAGTAGAGCGCGTGAAGTAGAATACGCACCCATCGCCGCCTTAGCTCAGTTGGTAGAGCAACCGCCTTGTAAGCGGTAGGTCGTCAGTTCGAATCCGACAGGCGGCACCATCACCTGCCAGCCCAAAGTAGTAATGTCCCCTTTGCCCCAGATAAGAATGTCCCCTTTCATGTGTGAAGGGGCAGCGGATGGTGGTGCAAGCGAGGGTGATGATGAGTGTGCAGGAAGCCGAACGGTTGCTGGTGATACGGCGGGTATTAGGGCGAGAGCTGACGCAGGGTTTGGCTGCGCAGCAGCTGGGTTTATCGGTGCGCCAAGTCAAGCGCTTGTGCCAAGGCGTGCGCAGCCAAGGCGTGCAGGCCGTGGTCAACAAGCTGCGCGGACAGCCCAGCAAGCGGCGCATAGGTCCTGAGCGCAAAGACGCCATCATGAGCTTGGTGCACGAGCACTATGCTGATTTTGGCCCGCAGCTGACCAGCGAGTACCTGCTCAGCCAGCACAGCCAGCGCATCAGCGCCGAGACCCTCAGAGGCTGGATGATCGAAGCGGGCTTGTGGAGGGCCAAGCAGCGCCGGCCAGTGCGCCAGCACAGCCCACGTGCGCGCCGAGAGCGCCTAGGCGAGCTGGTGCAAATCGACGGCAGCCACCACGACTGGTTCGAGGGGCGCTGCGACAAATGCTGCCTAATCGCCTTCATCGACGACGCCACCGGGCGGGTGCTGGCCGCGCGCTTTTCAGCGGCCGAGACCACGCAGGCGTACCTGGCGCTGCTGCAAGAGCACGTAGGCACCTTGGGTGCGCCGCTGGCCTACTACAGCGACCGCCACAGCATCAACACCCAAACACGACAGCGAAGACCCCGACCCGACCCAGTTCGAGCGTGCGCTGCTGCAACTGCGCATCGAGCCCATCTGCGCCCACAGCCCACAGGCCAAAGGCCGCGTGGAGCGGTTGTTCCAGACCTTGCAAGACCGGTTGTGCAAAGCCATGCGGTTGGCGGGCATCAGCACCATGCAAGACGCCAATGCGTGGCTGGGTGGTTACATCGCCCAGCACAACGCACGCTTTGCCATCCAGCCCCAAGCGCCTGAAGACGCCCACCGGCCCTATACAGGGACGCCAGAGGCGTTGGCGCGCATATGTGCGCGGCACCACCAGCGCCAGCTCAGTGCGCAGTTGTCGTGCCAGTTCGAGGGCAGTCAGTTGTGGATCACCCCGGGGCAGGCCCATGCGCCCAAAGCCAAGGCCAAGGTGGATATCGCCCAGTACGGCGACGGGCGGCTGGAGCTGCTCTACCGCGGCCAGCCCTTGGCTTACCAAGGCTACTTGGTGCACGAGCACCTGCGCCACAAGAAGGTGGCCGACGACAAGGAGGTCAACCAGCGTGTGGATGCGTTGAGCGCAGAGGATCGCAGAGCGCTTAAGGTCAGGGCGCAAGTCGAGATGCAAGACGCCATGCGCCAGCAGGGCATCTTGCAGCCCGACACCCACATCAGCCCGCCCCCGCTGGGGCAGGCCCGCTACGGGCTACGCCCTGCGCCAGCCTGCCCCAGCGGCTGAGTCTTGAGCACGCTTGGCCTCACAGCAAGGGGACATTTCTACTTTGTGCAAATAGGGGACATTTCTACTTTGGGTTGACAGGCGGCACCATCACCCCCGTTTTTGGTACAATGCGCGATTCTTTGGGAATCAGCCCAAGGAAATCACCATTTGAGGTTTCCAATGTACGCGGTCATAAAAACCGGCGGCAAGCAGTATCGCGTTGCCGTTGGCGAAAAACTTAAAGTAGAACAGATTGCTGCGGACGTGGGCCAAGAAATCGTGATCGACCAGGTGTTGGCCGTCGGCAGCGGCGACAGCATCCAGGTTGGCACGCCCTTGGTCAGCGGCGCAACGGTCACAGCCACCGTGGTCTCGCACGGTCGTGGCGACAAAATCCGCATCTTCAAGATGCGCCGTCGCAAGCACTACCAGAAGCGCCAGGGCCACCGGCAAAACTTCACCGAGCTGCAAATCGGCTCGATCCAGGCATAAGGAGCGGCACACCATGGCACAGAAAAAAGGCGGCGGCTCAACCCGCAACGGCCGCGATTCACAACCCAAGATGCTGGGCGTCAAGGTCTTTGGTGGCCAAGAAGTCTCGGCCGGTGCGATCATCGTGCGCCAGCGCGGCACCAAATTCCACCCCGGCACCGGCACCGGCATCGGCAAAGACCACACCATTTTTGCCACTGTCGATGGCACGGTGGGTTTTGCCGTCAAGGGCGCCTTGAACCGCAAGGTGATCAGCGTCGAGGCCGCCGCAGCGCCCGAGACGGCCTGATCGGCTTGATCGGATCAAGCCAACGGCCACGGCGGGCTTGCAGCCAGCATTTGACTCGCAATCCCTCCACAGCCACCTAGAGGCCCGCTTGCGGGCCTTTGTTTTTTGCCCATCATGTTGCCTACTTAGGCTCTGTTGACCCCACATTGGCCTCACAATTGCCCCCATGAAGTTTGTTGACGAAACCACGATCGAGGTGGCGGCGGGCGATGGTGGCAGTGGCTGCGCCTCGTTCCGGCACGAAAAGTACAAAGAATTCGGCGGCCCCGACGGCGGCGACGGCGGCCGTGGCGGCCACGTCTATGCCTTGGCCGACGAAAACCTGAACACGCTGGTGGACTTTCGCTACACGCGCAAGTTTGAGGCCCAGCGCGGCGAGCACGGCAAGGGCTCCGACATGTTTGGCCACAAGGGCGAGGACATCGTGCTCAAAATGCCGGTTGGCACCCTGGTGCGCGACGCCGAGACCGGTGCCCTGTTGCACGAGCTGCTGCAACCGGGCCAACTGGTGCTGCTGGCCAAGGGCGGCGACGGCGGCTTTGGCAACCTGCGCTTCAAGAGCGCGATCAACCGCGCCCCGCGCCAAAAAACCCCAGGCCACCCTGGGCAGCGCTTCAATCTGCAGCTCGAGCTCAAGCTGCTGGCCGACGTCGGCCTGCTGGGCCTGCCCAACGCCGGCAAATCGACCTTCATCACCGCGGTGTCCAACGCCCGGCCCAAGATCGCCGACTACCCCTTCACCACCTTGCACCCCAATTTGGGCGTGGTGCGCGTGGGGCCCGAAAAGAGCTTTGTGATCGCCGACCTGCCGGGCCTGATCGAAGGCGCGGCCGAAGGCGCTGGGCTGGGGCACCTGTTTTTGCGTCATCTGCAGCGCACCCGGCTGCTGCTGCACGTGGTCGATCTGGCCCCCTTTGACGACGCGGTCGATCCGGTGGCGCAGGCGCGCGCGATCGTCAAAGAACTCAAAAAATACGACCCGGCGCTGCACGCCAAGCCGCGCTGGCTGGTGCTCAACAAGCTCGACATGGTGCCCGAAGCCGAACGGGCGCAGCGCGTGCGCGACTTTGTGCGCCGCTTTCGCCACAAGGGGCCGGTGTTTGAGATCTCGGCCCTCACCCGCGAGGGTTGCGAGCGACTGGTTCAGCAAATCTACCAGCACATCGCGGCCAGCCAGCAGGCCGAACGGCCGCCAGCCGAGATCGATCCGCGCTTCGAGCCTTAAAAGCTGTCGCGCTGCGCCGCCCCATCCTGCCCGCTCATCCTTTTTTTGCACATGGATCAACCAGCCAGCTTGGCGCCTGAATGGCGCGTCCCCGAGGCCGCTGTGGCCGAGCGGCTGCGTGCGGCGCGGCGCATTGTGGTCAAGGTCGGCTCCAGCCTGGTCACCAACGAAGGACGCGGCCTCGACGAAGCCGCCATCGGGCAGTGGAGCGCGCAGCTGAGCGTGCTGGTGGGGCAGGGGCGCGAGGCGATCGTGGTCAGCAGCGGCGCCATTGCCGAGGGCATGAAGCGCTTGGGCTGGGCCGTGCGCCCCAAAGCCATCAACGAGCTGCAGGCCGCCGCCGCCGTGGGCCAGATGGGGCTGGTGCAGATGTACGAAACCAAGCTGCGCCAGTTGGGGCTGGGCAGCGCGCAGGTGCTGCTCACCCACGCCGACTTGGCCGACCGCGAGCGCTACCTCAACGCCCGCTCGACCCTGCTCACGCTGCTGGCACACCGGGTGCTGCCGGTGATCAACGAAAACGACACCGTGGTCACCGACGAGATCAAGTTCGGCGACAACGACACCTTGGGCGCGCTGGTGGCCAACCTAGTCGAGGCCGATTTGCTCGTCATCCTCACCGACCAAAGAGGGCTCTACAGCGCCGACCCGCGCCGCGACCCGCAAGCCCGCTTCGTGCAGGCGGCGCGCGCCGGCGACCCGGCGCTCGAAGCCATGGCCGGCGGGGCCGGCTCGCGCATCGGCACCGGGGGCATGATCACCAAAATTTTGGCCGCCAAGCGCGCCGCCAGTTCGGGCGCCAGCACCGTGATCGCTTGGGGACGCGAGCCCGATGCGCTGCTGCGCCTGCTCGCGGGCGAGCCCATCGGCACCTGCCTGTTGGCCGACACGCCCAAGCTGCAAGCGCGCAAGCAGTGGATGGCCGACCACCTGCAGCTGCGCGGCGCGGTGCGCCTAGACGCCGGCGCCGCCGCCAAAATCGTGCAGGAAGGCAAGAGCCTGCTGCCCATCGGCATGACGGCGGTCGAGGGCGAGTTTGCACGCGGCGACGTGATCGCCCTGCGCGGGCCCGATGGCAGCGAGCTCGCACGCGGCTTGGCCAACTACAGCGCCGCCGAAGCGCGCCTGCTGTGCCGCAAAGCCTCGGCCGACTTCGAGCGCCTGCTCGGCTACGCCGCCGAACCCGAAATGATCCACCGCGACAACCTGGTGCTGACGCAGCGCGGGGGGTGAGGGCGGCGTGGGGAAAGCATGGGTAGGTGTGGCCGGCCCAGGTTTTTGTACCCTGGCGCACTCTTGTGGAAATATAATAGCTCCGACGAAAGCATTTAAACTCCGTAAACATCCTCATGGAGCTTTTATATGGACGCACCGTTGCCCCTTCCGGTCCAGCGTGCCATGCACAAGCTCGGCGCCGACATCTCGCTGGCGCGTCGTCGGCGCCACTTCACGCAGGCGTCGTTGGCCGAGCGCATGGGCGCCTCCCTGAGCACCGTACGCCGCATCGAAAAAGGCGATGCGCGCGTGCCTATCCACTTTATCGCCCGGGCCTTGCACGTTTTTGGCGAGATCCAGGCACTCGAGAACCTGCTCGATAGCGCCCATGACGACATCGGCCTGACGCTGATGGACGCGCGCCTGCCCAAGCGCGTTCGCACCAAGCCCGGCACCTCGGGGGCGCTCTGATGGCCGCTGCAATGCCGCTTCGCCAGCAGGTGCAACTGTGCTTGGGCAAGGCCGGGCTGGCCGTCGGGGCGCTGGTGTACGTGCGCCAAGGGCGGCGCGAGTACAGCGCGGTCGCCTACGCCGAAAGCTGGCTGGCCAGCCCGGCAGGCTTCAATGTGTCGGCCGATCTGCAACTGCTGGCTGGCTACCAGACGCACAAGGCCCCCTCGGCGCACGATTCGGTGTTTCACGGTGCAATCGCCGATACCGCGCCCGATGCCTGGGGCCGGCGCGTGATCGCGCGCGAGCACGCCAAGCGTCGCCAGCTCGACCCGCATCTGCCGGCCCTGACCGAACTGGACTACCTGCTGGCGGTGGACGACTTTAGCCGCGTGGGCGCGCTGCGCCTGCGCCACGCCGACGGCACTTGGCAGGGCAGCGCCCAAGCTGGGCGGCGCAGCACGCCACCACTGATCGAACTGGAACGCGTGTTTGAAGCCAGCCGCGCAGTGGAGCGCGGCCTCGAGACCGCCGAAGACCTACGCTACCTGCAGGGCAAGGGCACCTCGCTGGGCGGTATGCGGCCCAAATGCACGCTGCTGGACGAAGACGGCAAACTGGCCATCGGCAAGTTCCCGAGCGTGGGTGATGCGCGCAGCGTTAGCCGCGGCGAAGTGCTGGCTCTGAAGCTGGCGGCGCTGGCCGGAATCGACGCCGCCCCAGCGCGCTTGGTGTGCTTGGGGCCAAGTGGGAGCGACGTGCCGGTGGCCGTGATCCAGCGCTTCGACCGCGACGCGGCCGGGGGCCGCATCCCCTACCAGTCTGCGGCCTCGCTGTTGCAAGCCCAACGCGAGCACGATCGCAGCTACACCGAGATCGCCGACGCGATCCGCACCCACGGCCAAGCCCCAATCCCAGACCTTCAGCAACTCTGGCGCCGGTTGGTGTTCAACCTGCTGATCACCAACGTGGACGACCATCTGCGCAACCACGGGTTCTTGCACGTGGCGCATGGCCAGTGGCGCCTCGCCCCCGCCTTTGACCTCAACCCCTTCCCCGACAAGGAGCGCGAATCCAAAACTTGGTTGTCCGAACAGGACGGCCCGATCACCGACGTGCGCCAGTTGCTGGCCCGTTCATCAAGCTTCGCCCTCAAGTCGCAACAGGCCTTGGCCGTGCTGGGCGAAGTGGTGGCCGCCGTGCTGCGCTGGCGTCAGCTGGCGCTTGGCGCAGAGGTGGGCTTGGCTGCGGCAGAACTGGACGACTTCGCCCCGGCCTTTGAACACGAGCAAATGGACGCAGCCGTGGCGTTGCTTGGGTTGTAGCAAAAACCGGTACATGTCAAGCAACTTGTCGCTTCATCAAGCAGCCAAGTCTACACACCCACCCGCCCCTAGCGCTGCTGCCCCTGCGCCCGCAGGGCGCGCAGCATCTGCGCTGGGTTGCCGTTGGGGGCGGCGCCGTCGCATAGGCCGGCGCGGGCCAGCGCCCACGCGGGGCGGCCGGCGGCGTGGTCGCGCCAGTCTTGCCAGGGGGTTTGGCCGGCGCTGATCCATAGTCCGGCGTCGGAGTTGAAGGGGTTGTTCAGCGGCAGTTGCGCCGGCGACCAGCGCGCATAGGTGCGCGACTCGTTGCTGCGGCAGCGCAGGCCTTGGTGCATCACGTTCACGGCACCGCTGGCGCTTTGCGCCACCACCACGAAGCGAATCACGCCATCGGCCCCCAGTTGCAGCGTAGCGGGCACGAGCGCAAAGCGCAGCGGCGAGTCCACGCCCACCTCGAAGGGCACCAGGCCCTGGGTGCTGAAGGCCGGCGGCGCCGGGACGGGCCCTTCCTGCCACTGCTCGCCATCGGTCAAAAACAGGGACTGCGCGGTGGCGGGTGCCACGGCAGCGTGCAGGGCCACGGCCAGCGCCAGGGCGCCTAGCTGGCGTGCAACAGGGGTTGAAGGGCGCAGTTTGATCATGGGGGGGTAGGGCGAGCCGGCGTGGCAGGCGCAACAGGCGTTTGCACCGCGGTGTCAAACTGGGGATTGGGCTCGAAGGTGGCGCCTGGGGGCAGTTCCATGTGTGCGGGCATATTCACAGGCATGTGCACGGGCATTGGGTGCGAGGCCGCGCCGGCACCGCTGGCCGTGCTAGGTGGGGTGGGCCGGCCTACGCTGGCCAAGCTGGGGCGCGGGTGCAGCAAACCCCGCCCACTGCGGTGGCGGGTGTCGGCGGGCAGGTGGCGTGCCAGTTCGGTGAGCGCCATTTCATAGACGCCGCGCTTGAACTCGACCACCACGTCTAGGGGCACCCAGTAGTCGTGCCAACGCCAAGCGTCGAACTCGGGGTGCGCGGTGGCGCGCAGGTTGAGCAGCCAGTCGCCGCCGAGCAGGCGCAGCAGGTACCAGATCTGTTTCTGGCCCTTGTAGTGGCCGCGTGCATCGCGGCGGATGTAGCGGTCCGGCACTTCGTAGCGCAACCAGTCTCGCGTGCGGGCCACGACGCTCACGTGTTCGGGCTTGAGCCCGACTTCTTCGTGCAGTTCGCGGTACATGGCTTGCTCGGGGGATTCGCCCCGGTCGATGCCACCTTGCGGAAACTGCCACGAATGGGTGCGTATGCGTTTGCCCCAGAACACCTGGTTTTTCTGGTTGAGCAGAATGATGCCGACATTCGGCCTAAAGCCGTCTCTGTCAAGCATAATCAACCCCAATTTTTAAACTGTCCCGATTATGCACGGTCTGCGCCCTTTTGGGGGCCTCGTGTGGGGTCTCTGCGGCCTTGGGCGCAAGCGTCAGCGGCGCCCAGGGTGGCCCCAGTGGGCTTGCGGGTGCCAGTCGGGAACGCACGCACGCCTATGAAAGCCTCTCAGTTCTTTATCTCCACCCTCAAAGAAGCCCCCACCGACGCCGAAGTCGCCAGCCACCGCCTGATGCTGCGCGCCGGGCTGATCAAAAAACTCGGGGCCGGTATCTACACCTACCTGCCCATGGGGCTGCGCGTGATCCGCAAGGTCGAGCGCATCGTGCGCGAGGAGATGGACGCCGCTGGCGCGATCGAGCTCACCATGCCGGTGGTGCAGCCGGCCGAGCTCTGGCAGGAAACCGGGCGCTTCGAGAAGATGGGGCCCGAGCTGCTGCGCATCAAAGACCGGCACGAGCGCGACTTTGTGGTGCAACCCACCAGCGAAGAGGTGGTGACCGACCTCGCGCGCCAAGAGCTGCGCAGCTACAAGCAGCTGCCCAAAAACTTCTACCAGATTCAGACCAAGTTTCGCGACGAGCGCCGGCCGCGCTTTGGCCTCATGCGCGGGCGCGAGTTCACCATGAAAGACGCCTACAGCTTCGACCGCGACCGCGACGCGGCCCAGGCCAGCTACCAGGCCATGGCGGCGGCGTACCGGCGCATATTTGAGCGCTTCGGGCTGCGCTACCGCGCCGTGGCCGCCGACAGCGGCGCCATCGGCGGCGACCTGAGCGAGGAGTTTCAGGTGATTGCCGCCACCGGCGAAGACGCGATCGTCTATTGCCCGCACAGCGACTACGCCGCCAACCTCGAAAAAGCCGAGGCGCTGGCTCCAGCCGGCCCGCGCCCGGCCCCGAGCCAGCCGCTGACGCTCACGCCCACGCCGGGCCGCAGCACCTGCGCCGACGTGGCCGAGCTGCTCGGGCTGCCGCTGGCGCGCACCGTCAAATCGCTGGTGCTGGCCACCGACGAGATCAACGAGCGCGATGAACTCGTGGGCAGCCGCATCTGGCTGCTGCTGCTGCGCGGCGACCACGACATGAACGAGGTCAAGGTGGGCAAGCTGCCGGGGCTCAACCTGGGCTACCGCTTTGCCACCGAGGCCGAAATCATGGCCCACTTTGGCACCCGCCCGGGCTACCTAGGGCCGATCGGGCTCAAGCGGCCGGTGCAGGTGCTGGCCGACCGCGAAGTGGCGCTGATGGCCGACTGGGTCTGCGGCGCCAACCAGGCCGACCACCACCTCACCGGTGTCAACTGGGGCCGCGATTTGCCCGAGCCCGACCTAGTGGCCGACATCCGCAACGTGCTGCCCGGCGACCCTTCGCCCGACGGCGCAGGGGAACTGCTGATCGAGCGCGGCATCGAAGTCGGGCATGTGTTCTATCTGGGCACCAAGTACAGCCGCGCCATGAACGCCACTTTTCTAGACGAAGACGGCAAACCCAAACCGTTCGAGATGGGCTGCTACGGCATCGGCATCACGCGCTTGCCGGCGGCGGCGATCGAGCAAAACCACGACGAGCGCGGCATCATCTGGCCCGACGCCATCGCGCCGTTCACGGCAGTGATCTGCCCCATCGGCATGGAGCGCAGCCCGGCGGTGCGCGAGGCGGCCGAGCGGCTCTACGCCGAGCTCAAGGCGCTGGGGGTCGATGTGCTGCTCGACGACCGCGGCGAGCGCCCGGGGGCGATGTTTGCCGACTGGGAGCTGATCGGTGTGCCGCACCGCATCACGGTGGGCGACAAGGGCCTCAAAGACGGCCAGATCGAGTACCAGCACCGGCGCGAGGCGCAAGCGAGCAAGCTCGAGCTGGCGCAGGCATTGCCATGGTTGCGCGAGCGGCTGGGGGTGTGAGCGGGTGATGGCAGCGTGCGAAGCCAAGGGCTGCTGGAGCCGCCGCCGCTGGACGGTGGCCATGGCTGGCGCTGCTGCAGCCACAGCCGCCGCGTGGCCGCCGCGCCCGGCGGCTGCCAGCCAGCTCGAGGAGCCGCTGGCCGATTCGGTGCGCCACGCCTTGCGCGCAGCGGTCGAGCACGCCGACCCGCTCGAGCCCGAGTTTGCCAGCACCGAGGCGCGCATGGCCTACCTGCGCTGGCTGACGCAAATCAGCCCGCGGCTGGCGCGGCGCAAGCCCGACTTGAACCAGCGCGTGGAGTTTTTGCAGACCGTGTGGTACGAGAGCCGCCGCGCCGGCCTCGATGAGTCGCTGGTGCTGGGCCTGATCCAGGTCGAGAGCGGCTTCAGGCAGTTTGCGATCTCGGTCGTGGGGGCTCGCGGTTATATGCAGATCATGCCCTTTTGGGCGCGGTTGATCGGCGATGGCGACGTGGGCGGCCTGTTCCACCTCAAAACCAACCTGCGCTTTGGCTGCGTGATTATGCGCCACTACCTAGACCGCGAACGCGGCGACCTGTTTATGGCGCTGGGGCGCTACAACGGCAGCCGCGGGCGCAGCCCCTACCCAAACGCCGTGTTTGCGGCGCAGCGGCGCTGGCAGATCGGTTAAAAGCGCTGGGACTAAACCGCCGGGTTTCAGGCCTTGGAGGCGCTGGAGGCGGCAAGCACCTGCTGCAGTTCGCCCGATTCGTACATCTCCATCATGATGTCGGAGCCGCCGATGAATTCGCCGCACACGAACAGCTGCGGAATCGTGGGCCAGTTGCTGTAGTCCTTGATGCCTTGGCGGATTTCGGGGTCTTCGAGCACGTTCACGGCCTTGACGGCGCTGGATTCGACGCCGCAGGCTTTGAGAATTTGCAGCGCACGGCCCGAAAAGCCGCACATGGGAAAGGTGGCGGTGCCTTTCATGAACAGCACGACGTCGTGCGTTTTGACTAGGCTGTCGATGCGTTGTTGGGTGTCGCTCATGGGGGTGGGTGGGATGGCAAGGGGAAGGCTTGAAAAGTGACGGATTATCCCTCAGCTCCTGTTTTTCTGCAGCGCCTAAAACCCTACGGGCTGCAGTGGCTGGCTTGGGGCAACGCCAGTGCGCAGGCGTGGGCGCTGGCCCAGGCCCACTGGAAGTTGTAGCCGCCCAACCAGCCGGTCACGTCCACCACTTCGCCGATGAAGTACAGCCCGGGTTGGGTGGATTCCATGCTTTGCGAGCGCAGCTGGCGCGTGTCCACGCCGCCACGCATAACTTCGGCCTTGGCCCAGCCCTCGTCGCCGTGGGGCGTGGGTGCCCACTGGTGCAGGCTGGCCGCCAGCTGCGCCAGCGCCTTGTCGCTGCAATCGCTCACGGGGCGCTGCCAGTCGGGGCGGTGTTCGGTCCAGGTGTCGCACAGGCGCTGCGGCAGCTGCTGGGCCAGCTGGTTGGGCAGCCGTTTGCGCACGCCCGCTGCCTTGGCCGCCAGCAGCGTGGCTTCGAGCGGGGCTTGGGGGTGCAGGTCGATGCGCAAGGGCTGACCGGGGTTCCAGTAGCTCGAGATTTGCAGCCCTGCCGGGCCGCTCAAACCGCGGTGGGTAAAGAGCAGGTCTTCGTCAAAAGCCATGCCCTGTTTTTTGTTGCCGGTTGCAATGTGCACCGGCAGCGCCAAGCCCGCCAAGTGCGCGAAGGGGGCCCAGCCAGAGGGTTCGAAGGTGAGCGGCACCAGCGCTGGCCGGGGTGCGACGATGGGCAGCCCAAACTGCTGCGCCAGCCGCAAGCCCCAGTCGCTGGCGCCGATCTTGGGCACCGGCAGGCCGCCCGTAGCCACCACCACAGCGTGTGCAGCCACCGCGCCGCGCTCGGTTTCGAGCCGGTAGGAGGCGCTGCCCGGTGCGCCGTCGTGCCAGTGCACGGCGCGCACGCCGCAGGGCTGCCAGTGCGTCACGCCGCCGGCGCCGCATTCGTGCAGCAGCAGAGCGATCAGGTCTTGCGCCGAGCGGCTGCAAAACAACTGGCCTTTGTGTTTTTCTTCGAAGGCCACGCCGTGGCGCTGCAGCAAGGCGATGAAGTCGGCCGGGGTGTAGCGCGCCAGCGCCGAGCGGCAAAAGGCCGGGTTCTGGCTCAGGAAGTGGCGCTGCGGCTGGCGCGGGTCGAGCTCGCGGTTGGTGAAGTTGCAGCGCCCGCCGCCCGAGATACGGATTTTTTCGGCCACCTTGGGCGCGTGATCGAGCAGCAGCACGCGCAAGCCGCGCTGGCCGGCGATGCCGGCGCAAAACAGGCCCGCCGCGCCCGCGCCGACGATGACGACGTCAAAAACCGGGGTCATGCAAGCAGTCGGGGGTGCGCGGGCTTTGGGCTCACTGCCGGCCCAGCAGCAGGTATTCCATCAGGGCTTTTTGTACGTGCATGCGGTTTTCGGCCTCGTCCCAAACCACGCTCTGCGGGCCGTCGATCACTTCGGCCGCCACTTCTTCGCCGCGGTGCGCGGGCAGGCAGTGCATGAACAGCGCCTCGGGGTGGGCTTGCGCCATCAGCTGTGGGGTCACGCACCAAGCGCCAAAGGCGTGCTGGCGGGCGGCGTTTTCGGCTTCGAAACCCATGCTGGTCCAGACGTCGGTGGTCACCAGATCGGCGCCGGCGCAGGCCTGCAGCGGGTCGTCAAACACCTGCCAGCAGTTGGCCGCAGCGGCCACGCCCGCGATTTCGGGTTTGACCTCGTAGCCGCTGGGGGTGCTCACGCGCACGCCAAAGCCCAGAATCTGTGCCGCCTGCAGCCAGGTGTTGGCCATGTTGTTGCCGTCGCCCACCCAAGCCACCGTCATGCCGCGCAGCGCGCCCACGTCGAGCGTGCCGTCGGCGCGCCGGCCGCGGTGCTCGAGCCAGGTAAACAGATCGGCCAGAATCTGGCAGGGGTGGAATTCGTTCGTCAGGCCGTTGATCACCGGCACGCGCGAGTGCGCGGCAAAGCGCTCGATCTTGCTCTGCTCGTAGGTGCGGATCATCACCAAGTCGGTCATGCGGCTGATGACGCGCGCGCTGTCTTCGATCGGCTCGGCGCGCCCAAGCTGGCTGTCGCCGGTGGTCAGGTGCACCACGCTGCCGCCCAGCTGGTACATGCCGGCCTCGAAACTGACGCGGGTGCGCGTGCTGGCCTTCTCGAAAATCATGGCCAGGGTACGGTCGCACAGGCTGTGGTGCTTTTGGTAGGTTTTGAACTTGTGCTTGATCAGCCAGGCGCGCTCAAACAGGTAGGCGTACTCGGCGGCCGTGAAATCCTTGAACTGTAGGTAGTGCTTGATGGCGGTGGCTGACATGGAGGGCGCTCTGAAGGGTGGGTGGGTTTAGGCGGCCAGGGGCTCAGCCAGCAGTCGCTTGATCTGGGGCACGAGCAGGGCCACGATCTCGTCGGCCTCGGCGCCGCTCAAAATCAGCGGCGGCACCAGCCGCACCACGCGCTCGGCGGTGACGCTGATGAGCAGCCCGGCTTCGGCGCAGCGCTCGACCAGCACGGCGCAGGGGCGATCGAGCTCGATGCCGACCATCAGCCCCTTGCCGCGCACCGCGCGCACGCCGGGCTCGTGCATGAGCTGGGTGCTGAGCAGGGTCTGCAACTGAAAACCGACCTTGGCCGCGTGCTCGAGCAGGCCGTCTTCTTCCATGATGCGGATGGTCTCGATGCCGGCGCGCAGCGCCAGCGGGTTGCCACCAAAGGTGCTGCCGTGGTTGCCGGGCTGGAACAGCTGCGCGGCTTTGGGGCCCGCCACCACGGCGCCGATCGGCACCCCCGAGCCCAACCCCTTGGCCAGCGGCATGACGTCGGGCAATATGCCGGCCCACTGGTGCGCAAACCACTTGCCGGTGCGCCCCATGCCGCACTGCACTTCGTCGATCATCAGCAGCCAGTCGTTGGCGTCGCACAGGGCGCGCACCTGCTGCAGGTAGTCGGCGCTGGCCGGGTGCACACCGCCTTCGCCCTGAATGGCCTCGAGGAACACCGCCACCACGTTCGGGTTGCCAGCGGTGGCGCGGCGGATGGCCTCGGCGTCGTTGAGCGGCACGCGGATGAAGCCCTCGACCAGCGGTTCAAAGCCGGCCTGCACCTTGGGGTTGCCGGTGGCGCTCAACGTGGCGATGGAGCGTCCATGAAAAGCCTTTTCATAGACCACGACCTCGGGCCGTGCGATGCCTTTGTTATGGCCAAACTTGCGCGCCAGCTTGAGCGCGGCCTCGTTGGCCTCGAGCCCGCTGGAGCAGAAAAACACATTGCTCAAACCAGAGCGCTCGACCAGCAGCTGCGCCAGTTGTTCGGTGTAGCGGTGGTGGTAGTAGTTGCTGATGTGCATCAGGGTGCCGATCTGCTCTTGCAAGGCTGGCACCAGCTTGGGGTGCGCGTGCCCGAGCGTATTGACGGCAATGCCGCCCAGCGCATCGAGGTAGGCCTTGCCGTGCACGTCCCAGACGCGGCAACCCTTGCCGTGCGAGAGCTCGATCGGCAAGCGCCCGTAGGTGTTCATGACGTGCGGTTGCACCGGGGCGGCTGGCAGCATGGATCGAGTCCTGATCGAAAAGTGGGTGATGGGAAGGGAGAAGGGCGATGTCTGACCCTCGGCGCCGCCAAGGGTTAAAGCGAACATTGTAGGCGCAGCTCGAGGGGCGGGGGCGGGGAAGCCGCGCGCAAGTCTTCTATAAGATAGAATACTTTATCCACCCATCGGTCTCTACCGGTTCACCATGTGCAGCGAGCGATCCTCGGCGGCCGCTGGCGAGCCACCCTTTAAGGCCTGAACCCCCATGGTCTCCCCGAGCGCCAATGAAGTCTTCATTCAGGGCCGCACCCGCAGCGGCAAACCCTTTCGCCCCAGCGACTGGGCCGAGCGCTTGTCCGGGGTGATGAGCCCTTTTCACCCAGCAGGGCGGATGCCGGGTGCGCACTTGGGCTACTCGCCTTGGTGCAATCCGAAGGTGATCAACGGCGTCAAGTGCGTGGTGCTCAACACCGCCTTGCGCGACTACGATCCCATGGCTTGGGACTTCGTGATCGGTTTCGCACGCGACAACGAGCTGGAGGTGGTGGAGGCGTGTTTGCTTCCCGATGGGGGTTCGATCAACCCTGCACCAGGTGCTTCAACCCCATAAGCTTGGTTTTGAGTGCTTCAGCGCTGTTGGCTTATGGTGAGCAGGCTCGTTCAAAAACAACAAACCGCCCCGAGAGGCGGTTTATATTTTTGAGATCGGGATTTGCTGGCAGCGCACCCGGTTCAAACGGCAGGCTGTGCGGGGGTTAAGCAGCCCCCGAGCCTGGGCGGTCGGTCTGGCTGGTGCTCAGGCCGCTGCGGCGCTGGTGGCTAGGGCCTTGACCTTGGCCGACAGGCGGCTCTTGTCGCGAGCGGCCTTGTTTTTGTGGAAAATGCCTTTGTCGGCGACCGTGTCCACCACGCTTTGCATCTGGGCAAAGAGCGCGCTGGCTTGGGTCGTGTCGCCGGCCAGCACGGCCTTTTCGACCTTCTTGACGGCGGTGCGGTACTGGGAGCGCAGCGAGGTGTTGGCGGCGTTGAGTTTGACGTCCTGGCGCGCGCGTTTGCGGCCTGAGGCCAGACGGGGGTTCTTTTTCTTCGGCTTGGTGGCCATGTGTGGGTTCCTTGGGTTGTTTGTGGATGTTGCCAGCAAAACCCTGCATTATAGACGTCTGCCGCCGCTTGGGGCTAGGAATAGACTGCTGTTTTTTGCAGTCTTTGATCGCGGTCAAGCTGCTGTAAGGGCGGGCAGGATAGAATATTCTGGTGCAGTTTTTGACTGCCTGCAAATGTGTCTGGCACGGCCTGCGTGCTGACATTTTTATCCCTTGCTGTCCTCGATGCACACCACACCAGACCCCTTGAGCGGCGTGCAGCCGCACCCAGCCGCAGCCTCTGCTGCCCCTGAGCGCCCGGTTCCTGCCGGGGCTCCGCTGCCACACCGCAAGGTCATCCGCGGCTGGATCACGCCGTTGGCCGAGCGCCGCACCGCCATCGCGGTGGCGCTGCTGGTGCTCGATTGGGCCATTTTTGCTGCCCTGATCGCCGGCACCATTTTGCTCCAGGCTTGGTGGGCCAAGCTGCTGTGCGCGCTGGCGGCGGGTTTCGTGATCGGGCGCCTGTTCATCATCGGGCACGATGCCTGCCACCAGAGCTACACCCCGCACCGCGGCCTGAACCGGGTGCTGGGGCGCATCGCCATGATCCCCTCGCTCACCCCCTACAGCCTGTGGGAGGTGGGTCACAACGTGGTGCACCATGGCTACACCAACCTCAAGGGCGTCGATTTCGTCTGGGCGCCGCTGACCAAAGCCGAGTTCGAAGCGCTCTCGCCTGGCCGCCGCGCCCTCGAGCGCATCTACCGCAGCGGCTGGGGCCCGGCGCTGTACTACCTGATCGAAATGTGGTGGCTGCGCATGTTTTTCCCGCGCAAAACCTACATGGGCACGCAGCGGCGCGAGTTCATTTGGGATGGGGTCTTCGTCTCGGCGGTGGCGCTGCTGTGGATCGCCGGCCTCGTGTGGGCGGCGCTGGCCACCGGGCAGGCGGTGTGGCTGCTGGTCGTCATGGGTTTCGTGGTGCCGTTCCTGTTTTGGAACGCCATGATCGGCTTCGTGGTCTATGTGCACCACACCCACACCAGCGTGCAGTGGCACGACGACAAACACCTCTGGGCCAAGGCCGCACCCTTCGTTTCAACCACCGTGCACCTGAAGTTTCCCTACCAAATCGGTGCGTTGGTGCACCACATCATGGAGCACACCGCGCACCATGTGGACATGAGCGTGCCGCTGTACAAGCTCAAAGAGGCGCAGCAAAAGCTCGAAGACATGCTGCCCGGGCGCATCATCGTGCAGCAGTTCAGCTGGCGCTGGTACTTCGAGACCGCGCGCAAGTGCAAGCTCTACGACTTCACCCAGCGCTGCTGGACCGACTTCCAGGGCCGCCCGACCAGCGCGCAGGCGCCTTCGTACGCCGTTTGAGCCGAGCCGCCGTTTTCTTGAGCCCCTTCTCTGGCGCGGCTCAGTGCCGGTTGGGTTGGGATTGATCGTCCTATCGCGTTGCGGCCGCGCAACAGCTCGCCCGTTTGCGTTTCTTGCTTTGTCACGATGTGGTGCGACAATCCGCCTTAGATGAATCCTGCTTTTTCTGAACTCTCGCTGGCCGAGCCGCTGGCCCGTGCCGTAGCCGAACTCGGCTTCACATCCATGACGCCGATCCAGGCGCAGGCCATTCCGGTGGTGCTGCAAGGCCGCGACGTGATGGGCGCCGCCCAGACCGGCACCGGTAAAACGGCGGCCTTCTCCTTGCCGCTGCTGCAGCGCTTGCTCAAGCATGCCAGCGCCTCCACGTCGCCGGCGCGGCACCCGGTGCGCGCACTGGTGCTGCTGCCCACGCGCGAGCTGGCGGTGCAGGTGGCGCAACAGATTGAGCTCTACGCCAAATACACCGATCTGCGCAGCACGGTGGTGTTTGGTGGCATGGACATGAAGCCGCAAACCGCCGAACTCAAGCGCGGCGTCGAGGTGCTGGTGGCCACGCCGGGGCGGCTGCTGGACCACATCGAGGCCAAAAACTGCGTGCTCAACCAAGTGGAATACGTGGTGCTCGACGAAGCCGACCGCATGCTCGACATCGGCTTTTTACCCGACTTGCAGCGCATCCTGTCGTATTTGCCCAAGCAGCGCACCACCTTGTTGTTCTCGGCCACTTTCTCGACCGAAATCAAGCGCTTGGCCTCGAGCTACCTGCAAGACCCGGTGACCATCGAGGTCGCGCGCTCCAACGCCACCGCTGCCACCATCGAGCAGCGCTTTTACCGCATCGAAGAAAACGACAAGCTGCAGGCGCTCAAACAGGTGCTGCGCGAGCGCGAGATCGGCCAATCGTTTGTGTTCGTCAACAGCAAGCTCGGCTGTGCCCGGCTGGCGCGCACACTCGAGCGCGACGGCTTCGTGACCACGGCGCTGCACGGCGACAAGAGCCAAGACGAGCGCCTCAAAGCGCTCGAGGCCTTCAAAAGCGGCGCGGTGCAGCTGCTGGTGTGCACCGATGTGGCGGCACGCGGGCTGGACATCAAAGACGTGCCGGCGGTGTTCAACTTCGACATCCCCTTCAACGCCGAAGACTACGTGCACCGCATTGGCCGCACGGGTCGTGCTGGGTCGTCTGGGCAGTCTTTTTCTTTTGTCAGTGGGCGCGATGCCAAGTCGCTGGCCGACATCGAAAAACTGCTCGGAAAAAAGATCGAAATCGAGCCGCTGGAGCTCGAATCTGACCGGCGCCGCTTCGGTGGCGAGCCGGGCCGCATCAACGACGGCCAGCGCCTCTGGCACGACCCGCGTGGCAGCAGCGAGGTGCGCACCCTGCGCCTGCAGCGGGCAGCGCGACCGGCCGCCGACCCGTTCTTTGAGCAGCCCTACCAGCCCAAGCTGGCACCCGAGGCCAAGCCCGAGTGGGAGCTGCAGTCTGCCAAGGCAGGCACGGGGGCGCGCACCGGTTCGCCGTTCATCCGCTCCAAACGCAAGGTGGCGGCTTTGTTCAAGGCTGCGGTTGTGGTCGAGTCTGGCGCTGCATGCGAGCAACTGCCCAATCCCGAGCCGGTTTCCTGAGCGGCCGGGTTTTCAGCGCCCCGGCTTTTGTTCCTGCGGGCATTGCACCTTGATGATTTGCGGCGTATGCGTCGAAGCGGCTGCGGGCAACCGGGCCGCGCTCAGGCAGCCGCCCCAGACGCAGCCGGTGTCGAGCGCCAGCAAATCGGGCCGCTTCAGCGGCCCCAGCGTGGACCAATGACCAAAAGCGATCGGGGTGCCAGCCGTCAGGCGGCCCGGCACCTCGAACCATGGCAGGTAGCCGGCAGGCGCGGCGGCGGAGCTGTCTTTGCTGGCGAACTCCATGCTGCCGTCGGCGCGGCAAAAGCGCAGCCGCGTGAGCGCGTTCACCACCACGCGCCAGCGCTCAGTGCCTTGCAGCCCCTCGCTCCAGCGCTCGGGCTGGTCGCCGTACATGTGCTGCAAAAAATGCCCGAACTCGGGCCCGGCCAGCTGCTGCGCCACTTCGGCGGCCAGGGCCAGCGTCTGCGCCGCCGTCCACTGCGGCAGCACGCCGGCGTGCACCAGCAGCCAGCCCTGCACCTGCAGGGCCAGCGGGCGTTGGCGCAGCCAGTGCAGCAGGGCGAGCGCGTCGCTGGCTTGCAGCACGTCGCCAAAGCTGTCATGGCGGCTGGCGCGTCGCACCCCGTGCGCCACCGCCAGCAGGTGCAGGTCGTGGTTGCCCAGCAGGCAGTGCGCGGCGCCTTCGAGGGCGCGCAGGCGCCGCAGCACCGCCAGCGAGGCCGGGCCGCGGTTGACCAGATCGCCCAGCAGGTAGAGCGTGTCGCGGCTGGGCGAAAAATCGATTTTGTGCAGCAAGCGCTGCAAGGCGGCGTCGCAGCCCTGTACGTCGCCGATCAAGTAATTAGGCATAAACCGCGATTATGGACGCCCTGCTGATCCTGTTTTTGATTCTGCTCAATGGCGCTTTTGCCATGTCGGAGCTGGCCTTGGCCTCGAGCCGCAAGGCGCGCCTGCTGGCGCTGGCCGAAAGCGGCGACCGCGGCGCCCAGACCGCGCTCAACCTGATGGACAACCCGACCCAGTTTTTGTCCTCGGTGCAGGTGGGCATCACCTCGATCGGCATGCTCAACGGCATCGTGGGCGAGGCCGCGTACAGCGACGACTTGGCCGCCGTCCTGCTCGGCTGGGGCTTGTCCGAGGGCACGGCCAGCGTCACCTCGACGGTGCTGGTGGTCTTGGTCATCACCTTCATCACCATCGTCTTTGGCGAACTGGTGCCCAAGCGCATCGGCCAAATCTACCCCGAAACCGTTTCGCGCTGGATCGCGCGCCCGATGACGCTGGTGGCCCAAGCGACCAAGCCCTTCGTCTGGCTGCTCACTCACACCACCCAGGCCACGCTCAAGCTGCTGCGCATCGACAACGCCGCCGTGCAGCAAGTCACCGAGGCCGAGATCGACGCCAGCCTGCAAGAGGGCGTGGGGGCGGGCATCATCGAGGTCAACGAGCACCAGATGGTGCGCAACGTCTTTTTGCTCGACGACCGGCCACTGACCTCGATCATGGTGCCGCGCCCGGACGTGCTCTGGCTCGACGCGGCCGCGCCGCTGGCCGCAGCGCTCGATGCGGCGCAACGCGGCGGCCATTCGTGGTACCCGGTCTGCCGCGGCGGCCTGCACGAGGTGCTGGGCGTGATCCACCTGCCGCAACTGGTGGCGCTGGCCTTCGCCGAGCTGGGTTTGGGCGCTGGAGGGGGGGGGGATGAAGCCGTTGCGGCGGGTGCGGCTGGTGCGACTGCTGCGGCGCCGCACTGGGCCAGCCAAGCGCGCGCGCCGGTGTTCGTGCCCGAAACCCTGAGCGGCATGGAAATGCTCGAGCAGTTCCGTGCGCGCGCCACCCGCATGGCCTTTGTGGTCGATGAGTATGGCGAGGTGCAGGGCGTGCTCACGCCGCTGGACTTGCTCGAAGCCATCACCGGCGAGCTCTCGCCCGAGACGCCGCTCAAGGCTTGGGCCACGCCGCAGCCGGACGGCTCGTGGCTGGTCGATGGCGCCATGCCGGCGCACGAGCTCAAGGTGCGCCTAGACATCGACGCGCTGCCCGACGAGGACAAAGAGCGTTACAACACCGTCGGCGGCCTGATGCAGACCGTGGCCGGCGAGCTGCTCAACGAGGGCGAAGCGGTGCAGGTGGCCGGCTGGCAATTCACCGTGCAGCGGCTCGATGGGCGCCGCATCGACGAGGTGCGGGTGCGCCGTGTCGTGCAGGTGTCAGCTTCCGGCGCCTGATTGGGTTAGGGTCGGAGCCTCGATCAACGACCCAGGAGACTCCACCCATGACACGCACGGTGCAACAACTGTTCGACCTCAGCGGCCAGACGGCGCTGGTAACCGGGGGCTCGCGCGGCCTCGGGCTGCAAATGGCCCAAGCCCTAGGCGAGGCCGGTGCGCGCGTGCTGCTGGTGGCGCGCAAGCGCGATGAACTCGACGAAGCGGCGCAGCGGCTCCAGGCGCAAGGGGTCGAGGCGCAGTGGATCGTGGCCGACTGCGCCCAGCAGGCCGATCTGCAGCGGCTTGGCGCCGAGGCGCTGCAGCGCCTGGGCGCGGTCGATGTGCTGGTCAACAACGCCGGCGCCGCCTGGGGCGCACCGGCCGAGGAGCACCCGGTCGAGGCCTGGGACAAGGTGATGAACCTCAATGTGCGCGGCTATTTTCTGCTGAGCCAATACCTGGCCCGGCACTGCATGATCGCGCGCCGCCGCGGCAGCATCATCAATCTGGCGTCGATCGCGGGCCTGGGCGGCAACCCGCGCGGCATGAACACCATCGCCTACAACACCTCGAAGGGCGCGGTGCTCAACTTCACCCGCGCGCTGGCGGCCGAGTGGGGCCCGCATGGCATCCGCGTCAACGCCATTTGCCCGGGCTTCTTCCCCAGCCGCATGACGCGCGGCACGCTGGAGGCGCTGGGCGAGGAGCGGCTGGCCGGGCACGCGCCGCTGGGCCGCTTGGGCGACGACGAAGACCTCAAGGGCCTGACCGTGCTGCTGGCGTCGGCCGCGGGCAAGCACATCACGGGCCAGTGGCTGGCGGTCGATGGCGGCGTGAGCGCCGTCGTCGGGGGCTGAAGTGAAACTGGCCCCCACGCTCGCTGCGCTCGCTGCCCCCCCAAGGGGGCGCTTCAGTGGCTTCGGGCGGCCGGGCGCCACTAAGAGGCTGACACGCTCACACGCAACCATCACAAGGAACATTGCCATGACCACCAACACCCGCATCGTGCTCGCTGCGCGCCCGCAAGGCCAAGCCGGCTTGGAGCATTTCAGGCTCGAAACCGTCGCCCTCGAACCCTTGCAAGAGGGTCAGGTGCGGGTGCGGCACCATTACCTGAGCCTCGACCCCTACATGCGCGGGCGCATGAACGAGGGCAAGAGCTACGCCGCGCCGCAGCCGCTCAACGAGGTGATGATCGGCGGCACGGTGGGCGAGGTGATCGAGAGCCGCCACCCGCGCTACACCCCCGGCGACTGGGTGGTCGGCATGGGCGGCTGGCAACAGATCGGCGTGGTCGATGCCAACCAGGTCGGCGCCCTGCACAAGGTCGATCCCACCCACGTGCCCCTGAGCCACTACCTGGGCGCGGTGGGTATGCCGGGCGTAACGGCTTGGTACGGGCTGGTGCGCATCATCGACCCTCAGCCGGGGCAGACGGTGACCGTGAGCGCGGCCAGCGGCGCCGTGGGCAGCGCGGTGGGGGTGCTGGCCAAGGCGCGCGGCTGTCGCGTGGTGGGCATTGCGGGCGGCCCGGACAAATGCGCCTACGTGCGCGAGGAACTCGGCTTTGACGACTGCATCGACCACCGCCGCTACCCCGATTACCTCGCGCTGGCGCAGGCGCTCAAGGCCGCCTGCCCGCAGGGCATCGACGGGCATTTCGAGAACGTGGGTGGGGCCGTGCTCGACGCTGCGCTGCTGCGCAGCAACGCCTTTGCCCGCTTTGCCATCTGCGGCATGATCGCAGGCTACGAAGGCCAGCCGCTGCCGCTGCTGAACCCGGCGCTGATCTTGGTCAATCGCCTGCGCGTGCAGGGCTTCATCGTCAGCGAACAGATGCAAGACTGGCCGCCGGCACTGGCCGAACTTGGGCAACTGGTGGGCAGCGGGCGTTTCCGGCCGCGCGAGACGATCGCCCAAGGCATCGAGTCGGCCCCGGCGGCCTTTCTGGGCCTGCTCAAGGGCCACAACTTTGGCAAGCAGTTGGTGCGGCTGATTTGATGAAGGGCAGGGCAGGGCAAGGCCGTGGGGCCTGGCGCACTGGCTCCACTATACTGCCCAGTCTAGATCCCCCTACCCAGCGCCCCCATGCAACTCGACGAACTTCTGGCGCAAGCCAAGGCACTGCCCAGCATCCCGCGAGTGGTCTCCGAGGTGTCGGCCGAGCTCAACAAAGAGGAGCCCGATGCGCGCCGCATCAGCGAGGCGATCGGCACCGACCCGGCCCTCACCGCCCGGCTGCTCAAGCTGGCGAATTCGGCTTTTTTTGGCCTGTCGCGCGAAATTTTGAGCGTGCAAGAGGCTGTCAACATCCTGGGCTTCACCCAATTGCGCACCACGGTGCAGGCGGTGGCGCTGGGGCACAGTTTCAAGGCCGTGCCCGGCGTCAACCTCGAGCAGTTCTGGCGCTACAGCCTAAACAGCGCCAAAATCTGCCGCACCCTAGCGCGCAGCATGCGACTAAACGAGGGCGCGGCCTTCACCGCCGGCTTGGTGCACGCGGTGGGCGATCTGGTGCTGCACATCGGCCTGCCCGAGGTCATCGCGCGCATCGACTGGAGCGTCTCGCCCTTCGACATGAAACGCGCCGAGGCCGAGCGCGCCGTGTTGGGCTACACCTACGCCGACGTGAGCGCCGCCTTCGCCGCCAAGTGGGATTTTCCCGATTTGATCGTGCGTGCGCTGCAGCACCAGTTGCTGCCCTTTGAGGGCGATGTGTACGAACCGCTGGCCGGCATCGTGCACATGGCGGCATGGCGCGCGCGCGCGCAAGAGATCAACCTCGACCGCGAGGGCCTGGCCGCCACCTTCCCCGAAGTGGTGGCGATTCTGCTCGGGCTCGACCTCGACATGGTGCTCGACAAAGACCCGAGCGAATGGACTTCGGCTGGCGAACTGTCGGCCTTTTTGGGCTGATGAGGCTTGAGCACCCGATGCGACTCGATGAACTGCTGCGCCAACCCCAAAGCCTGCCGGTGGTGCCCGAGCTGGCGGCCAAGCTGATCCAGACCTTCGAGTTCGACGAGGTCGATTTCGACGCTCTGGCGCGCGACATCGAGCACGATCCGGTGCTCACGGCGCGCCTGTTGCGGCAGGCCAATTCCTCCTTTTTTGCCCTGCTAAACCCGGTCGGCACGGTGCGCGAGGCGATTGCGGTGCTGGGGCTCAACAAGGTGCGTGCGCTGGTCATCGCTGCGGCCCTGAATGCCAGCTTTCACGCCGTGAGCGGCATCCACCTCGACAAATTCTGGCATTTCAGCTTTGCCGCCGCCACCGTGGCCCGGCTCCTGTGCACCCCGCGCCGGCTCGATGCCAACCTGGCCTTCACGGCGGCGCTGTTGCACGGCGTGGGCGAGTTGGTGCTGCACATGGGCATGCCCGAGGCCATGGCCAGCCTGAACCGGCGCTTGGACGCGTTTGCGCTCGAGCGCGCCGCAGTCGAGCGGCTGGCGCTGGGCTACAGCTACGCCGAAGCCGGTGCCGCCTTGGCTCAGCACTGGCGCCTGCCGCGCTTGCTGGTGACGGCCATCGCGCAGCACACCGAGCCGTTGGCGCCAGCCGAACAGGAGCCGCTGGCGGCGGTGGTGCACCTGGCCAGCTGGCGCGCGCGCCTGCTGCTGGCGGGCAACCGCGCCAACGAGCTGATCGACCACTACCCGGACGACGTGGGCGAGGCGCTGGGGCTGGACCCGGACCTGCTGGTGGCGCCCGACGTGGCCGGGCTGGACCGCTTGCCGGCGCTCTGATGGCGGCCGGTTTGCAGGCCTTGCGCCTCTACGCCGGCCCGGCGGCGCTGCGTCATCTGCACGCCCAAGGTTTGCAGGCGCGCGACGTGGGCATCGTCGCTGGGGCCGCCGGCGGCCCCAAGGGGCTGATTTTGGGGCCGCTGGACCGCTTCATCTTTGGCCATTGGCTGGCGCAGAGCACGCAGCCCATCGACCTGGTGGGCGCCTCGATCGGGGCCTGGCGCATGGCGACGGCCTGTTTGGACGATTGTGCGGCCGCCTTCGAGCGCTTCGAGCACGGCTACATCCGCCAGCAGTTCGAGCTGCCAGCGGGGCGCAAGCGGCCCACGGCGGCGCACGTGAGCGAGCGTTTTGCACACAACTTGCAGCTGTTCTACGCCGGCCGTGCGCAGCAGGTGCTGGCGCACCCACGCTACCGGCTGCATGTGCTCACGGCCCGCGGCCGCCACCTGCTGCGTCGCGAGGGGCGCTGGCGCACCCCGGCGGGCTATCTGGGCGCTTGGCTGAGCAACGCGCTGCACCGCCCGGCGTTGGGCGCTTGGCTGGAGCGGGTGGTATTTTCGACCCCGGGGGCGGCCTTGCCCTTTGGTCGCACCGACCTGCGCACGCGGCAGGTTTGGCTCGACGAGTGCAACTGGCTGCCCGCGCTGCAAGCCAGTTGCTCGGTGCCGTTTGCCATGCAGGCGGTGCCCGACATCGCCGGCGCGCCCCCGGGCGCCTATTGGGACGGCGGCATCACCGACTACCACCTGCACCTGGACTGGCAGCGTGCGTCCGGCCTGGTGCTGTGCCCGCATTTTCAGCGCCAACTGGTGCCCGGTTGGCTCGACAAGGCGCTCAAGTGGCGCCACCGCAGCACGGCGTTTCTGGACCGCACCCTGGTGCTGGCGCCGGACCCAGATTGGCTGCGCACGCTGCCCGATGGCAAGCTGCCCGATCGCAGCGATTTCGAGCGCTACGGCAGCGACCTGGCGGCGCGCATGCGCGCTTGGAGCGCAGCGGCGGCGGCGAGCCAGCAGCTGGCCGACGAATTCGCCGCCTGGCTGCAGCGGCCCGATCCGTCTGTGGTGCAGCCGCTGTAGCGCCTAGGCTGCGGTTTTACATCGATGCCTCGAGCAGGGCGCGGTAGTCGTCGGGGCTGGCCAAGCGCGGATTGCTTTGGTGGCAGTGGTCGGCCAGGGCGCCTGCGATCACGCGTTCGAACACCTCCGGGCCCACGCCGAGCGCCGCCAGTCCGCTGGGCAGGCCCAAGCGTGCATTGAGGGCGCGGATTGCCGGCCCGACGGCCTGCGGGTCGGTGCCCAAACCCATGGCCTGCGCCATGCGCTCCAACCGACGCTCTTGCTGCACCGCTTCGGCGCTGGCGTTGAAAGCCAGCACGGCGGGCAGAAACACCGCATTCAGGGTGCCGTGGTGCAGCCGCGGCAACACGCCGCCCAGGCTGTGGCTGAGCGAATGCACGCAGCCCAGCCCCTTTTGAAACGCCAGCGCGCCCTGCATGCTGGCGCTCATCATCTGCAGCCGCGCTTGGCGGTCGAGACCGTCGCGGGTGGCGCGCTCGATGTGCGCCCAGCCGCGCGCCAGCCCGTCGAGCGCGATGCCGTCGGCCGGTGGGTTGAAGGCGCTGGCCATGAAGGTTTCCATGCAGTGCGCGATCGCGTCCATGCCGGTGGCGGCGGTGAGCAGCGGCGGCAGGCCGAGCGTGAGTTCGGGGTCGAGGATGGCCGCCTTGGGCAGCAGGTGCCAGCTGTGAAAGCCGAGCTTGCGCCCGTCATCGACGATCAGGATGGCGCCACGGGCCACTTCGCTGCCGGTGCCGGCGGTGGTGGGCACGGCGATCAGGGGTGGCAGCTGGGCGCTGATTTTGGCCGAGCCGCCCTCGATGGTGGCGTAAGCCTTGAGCGGCCCCGGGTGCGCGAGCGCGATCGCCACGCCCTTGGCGCAGTCGATGGCGCTGCCGCCGCCGAGCGCGATCAGGCCGTCGCAGCGCTCCTGTCCATACACCGCCGCGGCGGCGCGCACGGCGGCCTCGGTCGGGTTGCTGGGGGTGGCGTCGAACACCGCGTGCGGCAGGGCAGCGCCGCCTTGGCCCAAGGCCACCACGGCGCGCTCCAGCAGCCCGGCGGCGCGCACCCCGGCGTCGGTGACGATCAGCGGCCGCTGGATGCCCACGCGATCACACTCGCTGGCCAGCAGGCGCAGGGCACCGAGCTCGATCTGGATCTGGGTCAGGTAAAAAATCTGGGCCATGGGGGTGGTCTCCCGGGTGGTGTGGGGGCCCGTCAGCCGCCGATGTAGCTCATTTCGATGCGCTTGCCGGCCTCGGGCGCGCGCGCGGCTGCGGGCAGGCTGGCACGCAGCTCCGAGTAGCGCTCGCGCCGCGGCTGCCAGATCGCGGCGATGGCGTGGGCCAGATCGGCGTCGCTGGCGCCGGTGCGCAGCAGGGCGCGCAGGTCGTAACCTTGGTTGGCAAACAGGCACAGATAGACCTTGCCCTCGGTCGAGAGGCGGGCGCGGTTGCAGTCGCGGCAGAAGGCTTGGGTGACGCTGCTGATGAAGCCCACCTCGCCCAGCGCCGGGTCGTGGCGCCCATCGGGCCCGGCATGGCCCCAGCGTTCGGCGGTCTCGCCGGCGGCGCTGGCCGGCAGCGCCAGCAGCGGCAGCTCGGCCTCGATCAGCTGGCGCGCCTCCGCGCTGGGCAGCACCTCGTCCATCTGCCAGCCGTTGCTGCAGCCCACGTCCATGTATTCGATGAAGCGCAAGGCCAACGGGCGGCCGCGGAAGTGGCGCACCAGCGGCAAAATCTGGTGCTCGTTGGTGCCGCGCTTGACCACGGTGTTGATCTTGATCGGCCCCAGCCCGACGGCCTCGGCGGCATCGATCCCGGCCAGCACCTCGGCGACCGGAAAATCGGCGTCGTTCATGCGCCTGAACACCGCGTCGTCGAGCGCATCGAGGCTGATGGTGATGCGGCTCAGCCCGGCGGCTTTAAGGCTGCGTGCCTTGCGCTGCAGCAAGCTGGCGTTGGTGGTCAGGGTGAGGTCGAGCGGCAGGCCCTCGGGGGTGCGCAGTTGCGCCAGTTGCTCGATCAGGGTTTCGACGTTTTTGCGCAGCAGCGGCTCGCCGCCGGTCAGGCGCAGCTTGCGCACCCCGTGCGCCACAAAGAGCCGCGCCAACCGCGTGATCTCCTCGAAGCTGAGCAGATCGGCGTGCGGCAAAAAAGCGTGGTGGCGGTCGAAGGTTTCGCGCGGCATGCAGTAGCTGCAGCGAAAGTTGCAGCGGTCGGTGACGCTGATGCGCAAGTCGCGCAGCGGCCGCCCCAAGGCGTCGAGCAATACGCCACTGGGTGGCGTGCAGCGCCCGCTCGCCGGCCCCGTCGGCACTGCAAGGCCGGGGTTGAAGGCGTTGACCAAGGGGATGATGCGCTCTGCCATATTTCGTAAGCTTATACCAACTGGCGGCAGCAGGTGGGCGCCGCGGTGCATTCAGCCAGTTCCAGTCAGTTTGGCGCAGGTAAAATCGGTTTCAATTCTTGGCCCATCTTCAACCACAGGCTGTACATCCATGTCACTCGACCACGTTACCCCCGGCAACAAGGCCCCCGCAGTGTTCAACGTCATCATCGAAATCTCGATGAACGGCGACCCGATCAAATACGAGGTCGACAAAGCCTCGGGCTGCATTTTTGTCGATCGCTTCATGAACACCGCCATGCACTACCCGACCAACTACGGTTACGTGCCCAAGACCATCTCGGGCGACGGCGACCCAGTCGATGTGCTGGTCATCACCCCGGTGCCGCTGCCGCCCGGGGTGGTGGTGCCGTGCCGCGCGCTGGGTATCCTCAAGATGGAGGACGAAGGCGGCGTCGATGGCAAGGTGCTGGCGGTGCCGACCGAAAAAATCCTGCCCCTGTACTCTCAGTGGCAGAGCCTGTCGGATCTGAACCCGATCAGCCTCAAGCAGATCGAGCACTTTTTTGAGCACTACAAAGACCTCGACCCCGGCAAGTGGGTCAAGGTGCTGGGCTGGGACGGGATCGAGGCCGCGCACCAAGAAATCCGCGACGGCATCGCCGCCTACGAAAAAGAGCGGCAGGGCTGATCAGCTGATCGGCTGAGAGGCTGAGGCCGCACACTGAATACTGCCGTGGCCGCTGCCTTGCCCACCGATCTGCCTATCGCTTTGGCTACCGATCTGCCGAGCCACCCGGGCGCGGCCACGCTGACGCTCTGTGTGGCGCAGCTCAACGTCGTCGTCGGCGACTTGGCGGGCAACGTGCGCCAGATCGCGGCGGCGGCGCAGGCGGCGCACGCCCAAGGTGCGCAGCTGCTGCTCACCCCCGAGCTGGCGCTGTGCGGCTACCCCGCCGAAGACCTGCTGCTGCGGCCGGCCTTCGTGGCCGACTGCGAGGCCGCGCTGCAGGAGCTGGCGCGCCTGAGCGCCAGTTGGCCGGGGCTGCACCTGGTGGTGGGGCACCCGGCGGCGCTGGCGTCTGCAGTGGGTGCCGGTGCTGGCGTTGAGGCAGGCGTTGAGGCAGGCAAATGGGCCGGTCCAGCAAATGGCCCTACCGACAGCCCGACGGCCAACCACATCGACCCACCCCCTGCCAGCGGCCACGGCCGCACACGCTGCCTCAACGCCGCCTCGGTGCTGGCGCACGGGCGCGTGCTGCTGCGCTACGCCAAACGCGAGCTGCCCAACTACCAGGTGTTCGACGAGCAGCGCACCTTCGTGCCGGGCCAGGGCGTGGGCGTGTTCGATCTGGCTGGCAGCGCCGGGCAGCGGCTGCGCTTGGGGCTGCTGATCTGCGAAGACGCTTGGTATCCCGAACCTGCCGCGCAGTCCCAGGCCGCTGGCGCCGAGCTGCTGCTGGTGCTCAATGCCTCGCCCTTTCACTGGGGCAAGGGCGCGCAGCGCGAGCAGGTGATGCGCCAGCGCGTGGCCGAGACCGGCTTGCCGCTGGTCTATGCGCACCTGGTGGGGGCGCAAGACGAGGTGGTGTTTGAGGGCCGCAGCTTCGCCCTTGGGTACGACGGCCGCTTGGCCGCGCGCGCCGCCAGTTTCGTGCCCGAGCTGTTGCGCATCGACCTGTGGGCAAGCGACGCTGCGCCCACACCCACACCCAGCGTCAGCGCCCCATCCCCATCCCCATCCCCATCCCAAGCTATCGCCGCCAACGCTGCGCTGCCCCAGCCGTGGCGCCTAAGCGGCCCGGTGGCCCCCGTGCCCGAGCCGCTGGCCGAGCTCTGGCAGGCGCTGGTGCTGGGCTTGCGCGACTACGTGGACAAAAACGGCTTTCCGGGGGCGCTGTTGGGCCTCTCGGGCGGCATCGATTCGGCGCTGGTGTTGGCGCTGGCGGTCGATGCCTTGGGGGCTGCGCGCGTGCGCACGCTCATGCTGCCCTCGCCCTACAGCGCCGACATTTCGCTCATCGACGCGCGCGATATGGCCGCGCGCCTGGGCGTGCGCCACGAGGAACTGTCGATCCAGCCGGTGTTCGAGGCGCTGCTGCACACGCTCGAGCCCCTGTTCGAGGGCCGTGCCCCCGACCTCACCGAAGAAAACCTGCAGGCGCGCATCCGCGGCATGTTGCTCATGGCGCTGTCCAACAAGTTCGGCGCCATCGTGCTCACCACCGGCAACAAGAGCGAGCTCGCCACCGGCTACTGCACCCTCTACGGCGACATGGCCGGCGGTTTTGCCGTGCTCAAAGACGTGCCCAAAACCCGGGTGTTCGAGCTGGCGCGCTGGCGCAACGCCCACGACCCCTTCGGCCGCGGCGCCAACCCGATCCCCGAGCGCATCATCACCCGGCCCCCGAGCGCCGAGCTGCGCCCGAACCAAACCGACCAAGACAGCCTGCCGCCCTATGAAGTGCTCGACGCCATCGTCGAGCGCTACGTCGAGCAAGAGCAGAGCGCGGCCCAGATCGTCGCTGCTGGCCTGCCCGCTGCAGCGGTGGAGCAGGTGCTGCGGCTGCTGCGCCTGAGCGAATACAAGCGCCGCCAAGGCCCGCTGGGTACGCGTGTGACGCCGCGCAGCTTTGGCAAAGACTGGCGCTACCCCAACACCAATCGCTACCGCGGCTGAACGCCGCCGAGCGCCGTTCGCCGTTGTGCGCTGTCGCTAGGCCCTTGGTCTGCTGGGGCAGTGGGACAAGGGTTGTGTGCACGCCGATCACGCCAAGCCGCGCACTGCGGCACTACAATGCAAAGTTGTAGCCAGAGCCCTTTGCAACCGATTTTTGTAGCCCACCATGAAACAAATCACCGCTGTCATCAAACCCTTCAAGCTCGAAGAAGTGCGCGAGGCCCTGGCCGAGCAGGGCGTGACCGGCTTGACGGTGACCGAGGTCAAAGGCTTTGGGCGCCAAAAGGGCCACACCGAGCTCTACCGCGGCGCCGAGTACGTGGTCGATTTCCTGCCCAAGGTGCGCATCGACGTGGTGCTCAAGTCCGAAGACGTGGAGCGCTGCGTCGATGCCATCATCCGCGCCGCCCGCACCGGCAAAATCGGCGATGGCAAAATCTTTGTCAGCCCGGTCGAGCGCGTGGTGCGCATCCGCACCGGCGAGCAGGACGAAACCGCGATTTGAGCTTGCAGCAGCTGCACCAGCCGCGCCAGCGCCCACAGGGCTTGGGGCCGCTCGGGGTGCTGCGTCTTGCTGCATTTTCATTGCTGGCAATGCTGGCGCTGGCCTTGGCTGCATGCGAGCGTCCGCATACCGGGGCGCCGGTGGCTGTGCCTGCAGTCGCACCCGCACCCGCACCCGCACCCACGCTCGCGCCCACACATCCCCCCGCAGCCCACATTCCCAGCGAGGCTGCGCCCATACCCCCTACGCCCATGCAGCGCGCGCACTTCGCTTGCGCCGACGGGCTGCGCGTCGAGTGGCGCTACTTTCCGTTGCAAGGGGTGGCGGTGCTGGTGCGCGCCGGGCGCAACCACGAACTGCACCCGCCGCCGGGCGGCTCGGCGGGCGTATTCGCGCAGCCGGGCCTAGAGGTGCAGCTGGGTGCTGAAAGTCTGCGCATCCACCTAGGCGCTGGCCCGAGCATCGACTGCCAGCGCGTTGCTGCGTCTTGAGCTTTGAAGGTTTTTGCGGTCAGGCTGCGGCAAGCTTGCGCTCGCTGGCTGGATGCTGGGGGTTTTAGCCCCTCAGATCTGCTCGAGCCGATCGGGCGGGGCGAAGCCGGCGTTTTGCACCAGCGCGGGCAGCAGGGTGTCGATGCTGGAGGAGATCTGGATCAGGTCGAGCTGCCAGTTATCCATAAAACCGGCTTGGGCCGACTGGCCCAGCGCGCCCAAGAGCGCGTCGTAGTAGCCGCCGACGTTGAGCACCCCGATGGGCTTGTCGTGGTAGCCGAGCTGGCGCCAGCTCCAGACTTCGAACCATTCTTCGAGCGTGCCGATGCCGCCGGGCATGATCAAAAAAGCGTCGGCGCGTTCGGCCATGAGCTGCTTGCGCCGGTGCATCGAGGGCACGACGTGCAGTTCGGTGCAGTCGCGCTTGGCGTGCTCTTTGATTTCGAGGCTTTGCGGGATCACGCCCACCACTTGGGCGCCGGCCTCAAGGGCGGCGTCGGCCAGTAGACCCATGAGGCCGTTGCTGCCGCCGCCATACACCAGCTGGCCGCGGTGGCGGCCGATCCACTGCCCCACGGCTTGCGCGGCTTGGGCGTGCAGCGGGTCGGTGCCGCTGCGCGAGCCGCAAAACACGCAGAGGCTAAACGTGGGCGCCAGCGGCGCGGCTGGGGTGGCCGGGGAGGGGTGTGGGCTGTTCATGGCCGTTATTCTGGCATGGCTGGGCGCCACGGCGGTGCCCGCTGGGTTGTGGCTTTTTAGCCGGCAATGAAGCGCGCGTGCAGCGCCCCCAGCCACACGCCGCCACACAGCAGCAGGCTGAGCAGCACGGCGGCGCTGCCCATGTCTTTGGCGCGTTTGGACAGGTGGTGCCATTGCGGCCCGATGCGGTCGATGGCGGTCTCGATGCCGGTATTGAGCAGCTCGACGATCATCACCAGCAGCACCGTGCCCACCAGCAGCCCAACCTCGAACCAGTTTTGACCGACCCAGAAGGCCGCTGGCACCATGACCAGCGCCGCCAGCGATTCTTGGCGAAAGGCCGATTCGTCCCAGGCGGCGCGCAAGCCCATGAGCGAGTAGCCCATTGCGTTCCAGAGCCGCAGGATGCCGCGGCGTTTTTGTTGCGTGACGGGGTCGAGGTGCGGCAGGGTGGGGTCGGGCATGGGGGTAGGGCAGGGGCTTAGGGCGTGTCGGCGGGGGGTGGGGCGTGGATCAGTTGCGTGCCCGCCCAGGCGTCGTGCCAAAACTGGCGCTGCGGGTGCAGCCGCGCCAGCAGCGCGTACAGCGGCACCCAAAGCAACATCATCCACAAAATCCATGACGCATGCAGCTGCAACAAGGAGCCCAGCAGCATCGGGGGCGCAAACCAAATCCAGCTCAGCACGTAGCGCCACAGCGCGTGCGCCAGCCGCAGCGGTCGCCCAGCGTGGTCAACGACGCGGATGTGCCAAGTTTTCATGGCCAGCGTCTGCCCCTTGTGCCAAAACCAAGCGAAGTACAAGCCCGCCACCACGAACAAAAAGCCTTGCAACTCGTGGCGGTTTTGCATCGGCTCGCGGCTGTCGGTGAGCACGCCAAAGGCCAGCGCGGCAATGAAGATCACGCCAAACATCAGCGTGCCCTCGTACAGCCAGCAGGCCATGCGCCGGCGCAGCGAAGGAGTAGCGGGCGCAGCAAGGGGGGTGGCAGGCTGTGCGGGCGCGGCAGAGGCGGCAGGGCGGTTTTTGCTCATGGGCAAGGCAGGCAGGTGGCAGGGTGGCGTGGTCAGCGTGGGCAGCGTTTTGGCGCGCATTGTCGCACCCAGCGCGCAGTGCCGGTGTTGCAGGGCAACAAAGCCCAAAGATCGTGCCATAATGAACGCTTAACCCAATTCAATCCGGCAAACGGGTCAAGGTTGCGCGGCGTCAAGCCGCCATGGCTTTGGCCTCAAGTCTCGCAGCGGCTCCACAAGGGCTGGCTCAGAGGCACCCAAGGTTTTTCGTCAGAGAAATACCCGAAAGGTTCATCATCATGGAAATCAAAACATCCGCATCCGCCCCCGCATCCAGCGCGGGCCACCCCAGCACGCCTGAAGAGCTCATGGGGGGCGAAATCCTCGTGCGCGCCCTGCAGGCCGAAAACGTGCGCTACCTCTGGGGCTACCCTGGCGGCGCGGTGCTCTACATCTACGACGCGCTCTACAAACAAGACACCATCCAGCACGTGCTGGTGCGCCACGAGCAGGCTGCGGTGCACGCCGCCGACGGCTACGCCCGCGCCACCGGCGACGTGGGCGTGGCGCTGGTCACCTCGGGGCCGGGCGTGACCAATGCCGTCACCGGCATCGCCACCGCCTACATGGACAGCATCCCGATGGTGATCATCACCGGTCAGGTGCCCACGGCGGCGATCGGGCTCGACGCCTTCCAAGAGTGCGACACCGTGGGCATCACGCGCCCGATCGTCAAGCACAATTTTTTGGTCAAAGACGTGCGCGATCTGGCGCTCACGCTCAAAAAAGCCTTCCACATCGCCCGCAGCGGCCGCCCGGGCCCGGTGGTGGTCGATATCCCCAAAGACGTGTCGTTCAAGAAAACCGCTTGGAACGGCTACCCAGAATCGGTCACGATGCGCTCCTACAACCCGGTGCGCAAGGGCCACGGCGGCCAGATCCGCAAGGCGCTGCAGCTGCTGCTGACGGCCAAGCGGCCCTACATCTACACCGGTGGCGGCGTGCTGCTGAGCAACGCCGTGCCCGAGCTGCGCACCATGTGCGATCTGCTGGGCTTCCCGGTCACCAACACCCTGATGGGGCTGGGGGCGTTTCCGGCCACCGACCGGCGCTTTTTGGGCATGCTCGGCATGCACGGCACGCTCGAGGCCAACAACACCATGCAAAACTGCGACGTGCTGCTGGCGGTGGGCGCGCGCTTTGACGACCGGGTGATCGGCAACCCCAAGCACTTTGCGCAAAACGAGCGCAAGATCATCCACATCGACATCGACCCCTCGAGCATCTCCAAGCGCGTCAAGGTCGATGTGCCGATCGTGGGCGACGTGCGCGAGGTGCTGACCGAGCTCATCGCCATGCTGCAAGAAAGCCCGCTGCGCCCCGACGGCCGCGCGCTGGCCGACTGGTGGCAGACCATCGAGGGCTGGCGCAGCCGCGACTGCCTGAAGTACGACGACAGCAACCCGGACGTGATCAAGCCGCAGCGCGTGATCGAAACCCTCTGGAACCTGACCCGCGACGCCGACGCCTACGTCACCTCCGACGTCGGGCAGCACCAGATGTGGGCGGCGCAGTACTACAAGTTTGACCGCCCGCGGCGCTGGATCAACTCCGGCGGCCTGGGCACCATGGGCGTGGGCATCCCCTACGCCATGGGCATCAAGCTGGCGCGGCCCGAGAGCGAGGTGTTTTGCGTCACCGGTGAAGGCTCGGTGCAGATGTGCATCCAAGAGCTGTCCACCTGCTTGCAGTACGAAACGCCGATCAAAATTTTGTCGCTCAACAACCGCTACCTGGGCATGGTGCGCCAGTGGCAAGAGATCGAATACTCGGGCCGCTACAGCCACAGCTACATGGACGCGCTGCCCAACTTCGTCAAGCTGGCCGAGGCCTACGGCCACGTCGGCATGCTGATCGAGCGCCCGCAAGACGTGGAGCCGGCGCTGCGCGAGGCGCGCGCGCTCAAGGACCGCACGGTGTTCATGGACTTTCGCACCGACCCGACTGAAAACGTGTTCCCGATGGTCAAGGCCGGCAAGGGCATCACCGAAATGCTGCTCGGCAGCGAAGACCTTTGAAGCCCGGAACTGGAGTGCAGAGCATGAAACACATCATTTCCGTTCTACTGGAAAACGAAGCCGGCGCGCTGTCGCGGGTGGTGGGGCTGTTTTCGGCGCGCGGCTACAACATCGAGTCGCTCACCGTGGCCCCGACCGAAGACGCATCGCTGTCGCGCATGACGATCCAGACCGCCGGTTCCGACGAAGTGATCGAGCAGATCACCAAACACCTCAACCGCCTGATCGAAGTGGTCAAGGTGGTGGACCTGACCGAAGGCGCCTACACCGAGCGCGAACTGATGCTGGTCAAGGTGCGCGCGGTGGGCAAGGAGCGCGAGGAGATGAAGCGCATGGCCGACATCTTCCGCGGCCGCATCATCGATGTCACCGACAAGAGCTACACCATCGAGCTCACCGGTGACCAAGGCAAGAACGACGCCTTCTTGCAGGCGCTCGAGCGCAGCGCGATCCTCGAGACCGTGCGCACCGGCCCCAGCGGCATCGGCCGCGGCGAACGCATTTTGCGGGTCTGAACAGCCCGCTCCAACCCTGTATCACCCCGTATCATCAACCCCCTTTTCATTTGGAGCCTCGAGCATGAAAGTTTTCTACGACAAAGACTGTGACCTCAGCCTGATCAAGGGCAAGACCGTGGCCATCATCGGCTACGGCAGCCAAGGCCACGCGCACGCGCAAAACCTCAACGACAGCGGCGTTAAAGTGGTGGTGGGCCTGCGCAAGGGCGGTGCCTCGTGGGACAAGGTCGGCAAGGCCGGCTTGCAAGTGCAAGAAGTGAACGCGGCCGTGGCCGCCGCCGACGTGGTGATGGTGCTGCTGCCCGACGAGCAGATCGGCGCCGTCTATAAAAACCAGATCGAGCCCCACATCAAAAAAGGCGCTTCGCTGGCTTTTGCCCACGGCTTCAACGTCCACTATAACCAAGTGAACCCGCGCGCCGACCTCGACGTCTGGATGGTCGCCCCCAAAGCCCCCGGCCACACCGTGCGCAACACCTACACCCAAGGCGGCGGCGTGCCGCACCTGGTGGCGGTGCACCAAGACCCATCCGGCAAAGCGCGCGATCTGGCGCTCTCCTACGCCATGGCCAACGGCGGCGGCAAGGCCGGCATCATCGAAACCAGCTTCAAAGAAGAGACCGAGACCGACCTCTTTGGCGAGCAAGCCGTGCTCTGCGGCGGCGCGGTCGAGCTGGTGAAAATGGGCTTCGAAACCCTGACCGAAGCCGGCTACGCCCCCGAGATGGCCTACTTCGAGTGCCTGCACGAGCTCAAGCTGATTGTCGATCTGATGTACGAAGGCGGCATCGCCAACATGAACTACTCGATCAGCAACAACGCCGAGTTCGGTGAATATGTCACCGGCCCCGAAGTCATCAACGAGCAGTCGCGCGCGGCCATGCGCAATGCCTTGAAGCGCATCCAAAACGGCGACTACGCCAAGATGTTCATCCAAGAAGGCAGCCTGAACTACCCGAGCATGACGGCGCGGCGGCGCAACACGGCGGCACACCCGATCGAGGTCGTGGGCGGGCAACTGCGCGCCATGATGCCCTGGATCGCCAAAAACAAGCTGGTGGACCAGAGCCGCAACTAAAGTCTAGTGGCTTCGGGCTTGGGGCCAGCCGACCATGCTGCGCTTGTTGCACCGGCTGCCCCTACCCACCCTGTGCGCCGTCTGCCGCACGTGGGGCCGCGAAGCCGTCTGCCCCGACTGCTGCGGCCAGTACGCGCGCTTGCTGCCGCGCTGCCCGCAATGCGCCTTGGCGCTGGCACCGGGGCTGGCGCTGTGCAGCCGCTGCACCGAAGCCGGCCCGGGCCCGCTGGCGCAGTGCGTGGCGCGCGTGAGCTACGAATGGCCGTGGGTCGATGTGGTGGCGCAGTTCAAGTTTCGCGCCCAGCCCGCTTGGGCCCATGCGCTGGCGCAGCTGATGCTGCAAAACCCGCTGGCACACGATCTGCTCACGCAAGCCGACGGCCTGCTGCCCATCCCGCTCAGCCCGGCCCGGCAAGCCGAACGCGGCTACAACCAAGCGTGGGAGTTGGTGCGCGAGCTGCAGCGCGCAAGCGGCCTGCCCGCGCTGCCCACGGCCTTGCTGCACCGCGAGACCCGGCAGGTGCAGCACGAACTGGGCCGCGCCGCGCGCTTGGCCCATGCGCAGCAGGCCTTTGCCGTCAACCCGCGCCAGCGCAGCGCGCTCAAGGGCGGGCACTGGGTGCTGGTCGATGACGTGCTCACCACCGGGGCCACGCTGCAAGCCGCCGCCCGGCACCTGCTCGACGCCGGCGCCGCCCGGGTCAGCGCCTTGGTGTTTGCCCGCACCCCGGCGCCGCTGCAAGGGGGCGACGAAATCCAGGCCGCAGCCGAGCTCAACCGCCTCGATTAAGTGCGCAAGCATAGGCGGGGGCTGACCGTCATGGCACTCGGTTAAGCCAAAAACGCATGGAATCAGGGACGCATGGAATCAGGGTGCGTTGCGTACAAGGCCGAGCCGTGCCATGTGCCTGAAAATCATGCTCCGGTCATGGTGAACCGCCGTGGGGGTAAGGGCTGGGGCGCTGGGGGCAGTCGGCCTCATGCCGTCCGCTGCGCGGCCAAAAATCGGCCAACCGCCCCCAGCGCTCCAGCCCCGCGCGTTGGAATAAGCCGGTGCGCCCACGCCTTGCTCACATAAAATGAGCTTGCCGGCAAGCGCTACCCCTTCGGCTTGTACTATTGTTGGCATATTTTTCAGGGAGCCGCATGTCCGAACTCAACTTCAAGGGCAAGGAGTTTGTCTTCAACCACCATCTGGCGGTGCCGCACCGGCCTTTGGTGCCCGACGCAGCCAAATCCATCGGCACGCCGCGCCTAGACGGCAACCTCGTGATTCACGGCGACAACCTGCACGCTTTGAAGGCGCTGCTGCCCATGTATGCCGGCAAGGTGGATTGCGTGTTCATCGACCCGCCCTACAACACCGGCAACGAAGGCTGGTGCTACAACGACAACGTCAACAGCCCCATGATGCAGGAGTGGCTGCGCTCCAACCCCATCGGCATCGAGGACGGGCTGCGCCACGACAAGTGGTGCGCCATGATGTGGCCGCGTCTGCGGCTGCTGCATGAGTTGCTGGGCGAGGCCGGCAGCATCTGGATCACGCTGGACGACAACGAGGTGCACCGCGCGCGCTCGATGCTGGATAGTATTTTTGGGGAGCAAAACTTTATTGCAAACGTCGCCTGGATTAAGCGCTACACCCGAAGCAATAATGCAAAAATGTTTTACTCGCTTAAAGATAATCTCTTGGTATATCGAAAATCATCTTTGTTGAATGTCATAAAAGAACCTAGAAGTGAAGCCGCAGACGCAGGATACAGTAATCCAGATGGCGATCCCCGTGGGGCGTGGATGACTTCATCTTATGTAAATCCAGCGACGCGTGAACAGCGTCAGAATCTCTGCTACGGGATAAAAAATCCTCATACCGGACTAGATGTTTATCATCCAACACATGCTTGGAAGTATGGTTTTGACGAACATCAGCGACATGTTGCCGAAGGATTGTTGTGGTGGGGAGTTGATGGGAACGCAACTTATCCACGACTAAAACTTTTTTTAGATGAAGCAAACTCGATGGTTCCTGTGGATGTCTGGAATTACACAGAGGTAGGCTCATCGGACGATGGCGGTGATGAGGTTAAGCGAATTTTCGGATCATCAGTATTTGATAATCCTAAACCGTTGCCATTGATAGAGAAGATACTATCTCTTGTCCCCAAAAAAAATGCATTGGTATTAGATTCTTTCGCTGGATCAGGCACAACGGGACATGCTGTTCTATCGGCTAATAAAAAAGACGGAGGTCATCGTAAGTTCATTTTGGTTGAGTGTGAAGCCTATGCCGACTCATTAACTGCCGAGCGCATACGTCGCGTCAGCCAGGGCTACGCCTACCAGGGGAACCACCGAGTCGAGTTGATGCAAAGGTCCCTGACCTTCACCGACTTGAGGAACGCCGACCGACTGCTGCACGACATCGCGGCGATCGAAAACCTAGAAGGCTCGCAATACGATAGGCTGGATAAGAAGGTCAAGGACGGCGTGCTGCTGGTCGAGGGCGTCAAGCAGATCACCGAGCGCATGGAGGGCCTGGGCGGCGAGTTCACCTACTGCACCCTGGGTGCAGCGGTGGACATGGACCGGATGCTGACCGGCGAACACCTGCCATCGTTCGACCAGTTGGGGGCCTTGCTGTACCACATGGCCACCAACGAGGCCATGCAACCCGCTGCCTTAGCGCTGGATCAGGCCGCGGGTATTGGCTACCTTGGCGAGTCCGCCCAGTACCACGTCTGGCTGATTTACAAGCCGGAGCTGCAGTTTTTGCAGTCGCGCGAGGCCGCTCTGACCATGGCCAAGGCGCAGGATTTTGTGGCCGCCAAGCCCGGCAAAAAGCAACTGGTGTTTGCCCCGGCCAAGTTTGTGTCGCAAAGGTTGCTGGTCGCGGCCGGCCTAGCCGTGGAGTTTGCCCCGCTGCCGTGGGCGCTCTACCGCGCCGAGAGGGGCTGACATGGCCTTGCGCGATCTGGACTACCAGGGCCGCGTGCTCGCTGCACTCGATGCGTATTTGACCGCGCTGTCGGCTCAGAAGCAGCGGGCCGACAAGATCGCTGCTGCCAATGTGGGCGAAGACGACCCCGACCTGATACGGCCTGTGCCCGATTTCCCCAAGGAGGCATGGGCAGCCATGGCCGCAGCCAAGTGCTTGCCTCCATCCCGGCAAGGCATCCCGTTTTCTGAGCGATTGGACGGTGTCGGCCGGCCTGTGCCCAATGTGGTGTTCAAAGTACCCACCGGGGGCGGCAAGACCTTTTTGGGCGTGGCCGCGCTGTCCAAGATTTTTGGCACCTACCTGGGGCAGAGCCGAGGCTTTGTGCTGTGGATCGTGCCCAACGAGGCCATCTACACCCAGACCAAGCGCCAACTCGTCAACCGGCAGCACCCGTTGCGGCAAATGCTGGACGTGCTTTCGGGTAATGCCGTGCGCATTCTGGAAAAAGACGACCATTTAGACGCCCGCGATGTGGCGCAGCACCTGTGCGTGATGCTGTTGATGTTGCAGTCGGGTAGCCGCGAAAATAAAAATTCGCTGCGCATGTTCCGCGACCGTGGCGACGTGGTGGGTTTCTTCCCTCCCGAGGGCGACCAAGAGGCACACGCCGAAGCCTTAAGGCGCACGCCCAACCTAGATATCTACGACCTGGCAGGCGCGGCCTACTCGTGGCCCCAAGTCAAGGATTCGTTGGGCAACGCCTTGCGGCTCATCCGCCCGGTGGTCATCATGGACGAGGGCCACAAGGCCGTGTCCCCTCTGGCCTACAAAACCCTGTACGGCTTCAACCCGTGCTTTGTGCTGGAACTGACCGCCACGCCCAAAGACGTGGCCGCGACCAACGGGCGCAACCCCAACCCGGCACGGCACGCCAACGTGCTGGTGGAAGTCAGCGGCATCGATCTGGACCGCGAGGGCATGATCAAGATGCCCATGAACCTCGACCCGCGCGCCGGAACCGACTGGCGCAACACCTTGGCCGCCGGATTGGAGCGCCTGAACCTACTGGATACCACGGCACGGCGGTTTCAAGCCGACAGTGGGCGCTACATCCGCCCCATCCTGCTGGTGCAGGTAGAGCGCACCGGGCAGGACCAACGCGACGGCACCCGCGTGCACGCGCTGGACGTGAAGCAGTGGCTGACCACGGTGGGCGCGATGGACGAGGCGGAAATCGCCATCAAGACGGCCGACACCAACGATCTGGCCGACCCCGAGAACACCGACCTGATGAGCCCGCTCAACCGGGTGCGCGTGATCATCACCAAGCAGGCCTTGCAAGAGGGCTGGGACTGCCCCTTTGCCTACGTGCTGTGCGCACTGGCCGCCAGTGCCAACCTAGCGGCCATGACGCAGCTGGTGGGGCGCATTCTGCGGCAACCCCATGCAGAAAAGACGGGCGTGCCCGCCTTGGATGAGTGCTACGTCATCACCCACCACGCCAACACCGCCGAGGTGCTGGACGCCATCAAAAAGGGCCTGGAAGAGGAGGGCATGGCCGATCTGGTGAAGGAGATCAAGACCCCTGACGGCAGCGGCGGGCGCGAGCCGCGCCCCATACAGCGGCGCCCTGTGTTTGCCCAGCGGGAGATCTTCCTGCCCTTGGTGTTGCGCGTGCTCGACGGCACAGTCCGCCCCCTGGACTATGAAGAGGACATCCTGTACGCGCTGGACTGGTCTGACTTGGATGTCACGCCGTTCGTGCAGCGCATTCCTTTGAACGCCGCAGGCGCGGACCGGCAAATGCGCCGGATTCGCTTGGTCGATCAGGGGAGCGAGCGCATTGTCGATGAGGCCGGTGAGGACAGCCAAGAAGTGCTGCGTCTAGACATCCCCTACGCCGTGCGCATGGTTTGCGACATCGTGCCCAACCCCTGGTGGGGCCGCGCCATGATTGGCCAAGTGCTGGATGGTTTGCGCCTGCGTGGTTTCACTGATGCCAAACTGGGCGAGATTGCCGGTCTGGTGATTGAAGCGCTGCGCCAGTGGCTGGAAACCCAGCGCGACGCCATGGCCGAAGCCCTGTTTCGTGCCGAGGTGCGCGCCGGGCGCATTCAGTTCCGGCTGCGGACGGACGGCAAGAACTGGCGCATGCCGCTCCAAGCCGAGACCTATGAGCCCGTGGGTGCCGATCAGTTGCCTGGGGCCAGCGGGGGTCCGCTGGCCAAGAGTCTGTTCTCTCCCATCTACAAGGGCGATTTTTCGAGTCCGGACGAGCGCGAGGTTGCGGTGTACCTCGATGCGAATCAGGCCCTGCAATGGTGGCACCGCAACGTGGCCCGCAGCCACTATGCAATGCAAGGCTGGCGGCGCGAGAAGGTTTACCCCGATTTCATTTTTTCGGTTCAGCACGAAGCCCACGCCAGCCGCGTGGTGGTCTTGGAAGTGAAGGGCCAGCACCTAGCGGGCAACGACGACACCGAGTACAAAAAGGCCGTGTTGCAACTCATGACCTCGGCCTTTGGCGTGGACCAGGGCGAACGGGTGGGCGAGTTGGAGCTGGAGCTTGCGGGGCAGCCGAGCGTGGTGTGTGATTTGGTGCTGCTGCCCCAT